>NZ_JAAFZA010000344.1 GCF_015356865.1 Catenulispora pinisilvae | reverse complement strand
GGGTGGGACGGGGCCGGGCGGCCGGGCGCGCATCGGCTGGCGGTTCTGCCGGACACCACGCACTACGGGATCTTCGGATCGGCGACGCTGGCCGAAAGCGCCGATCGGTTCCTGTCGGCCTGAATGCCGACAGCTTCTCCGCGGCGTCAGCCGGGCGGCCGGGCGGTTAGCGTTCCGTCCCGGTAGCCCGCGCACGATTACCGCGCACTGTCGCCGGGACCGTCACGGTCGTGCCGGCCGCCGTGCGGTCAAAGCTCCTTGATCCGTGCCTTGAGCAGGCAGAACTCGTTCCCCTCAGGGTCCTGAAGCACGTGCCACGCCTCCTGCCCGGTCTGGCCGATGTCGGCCGGCCGGGCCCCGAGCTTCAGCAGCCGCTCCAGTTCGGCGTCCTGGTCCCGGTCGGTGGCGTTGACATCGATGTGGAGGCGGGACTTGCCGGGCTCCGGCTCGTCCCGGACGCTGAGGATGATGGTCGGCTGCGCGCCGCCGAAGCCTTCGCGCGGGCCGATCTCGACCGAGCCGTCGTCCATGCGGTCCAGCACGACGAAGTCCAACACCTCGCACCAGAACCGGGTCAACACCTCGGCATCGCGGCACCCGAGGACTAGCTCACTGATACGACAGGCCATGGCGCGAAACCCTAGCCGAAAACATCGGCCAGGTCATAGGCCGCCGGGACGTCCAGCTGGCCGTAGGAGCAGGACTGCGGGTCGCGGTCTGGGCGCCAGCGGACGAAGCGGCCGTTGTGGCGGAAGCGGTCGCCCTGGAGCTGGTCGTAGCGCACTTCGCAGACCAGCTCGGGGCGCAGTGGGATGAAGGACAGGTCCTTGCCGGCGTTCCAGCGGTTCAGGGTGCCGGGGCGGCGGTGCGCGTCTTCGCCGCCGGCGCCGGAACCCGCGTCGGCGGTGTCCTCGGTGTCCACCCAGGGGTGCGGCTCGCCTTCCGGGACGACGTACGGTGCCAGTTCGTCAATCAGTTCCTTGCGACGCGCCATGGTGAAGGCGCTGGAGCCGCCGACGTAGTTCAGCACCCCGTCCTCGCCGTACAGGCCGAGCATCAGCGAGCCGACGATCGGCCCGCTCTTGTGCAGGCGGTAGCCGGCCACGACCACGTCCGCGGTGCGCTCGTGCTTGACCTTCACCATGCTGCGCTCGCCGGGGGTGTAGGCACCCTGGGCCGGCTTGGCCACCACGCCGTCGAGCCCGGCGCCCTCGAAGCGCTCGAACCAGGTCCTCGCGCGCTTCGGGTCCTCTGTGGCGCGGGTGACGTGCACGTAGTCGTGTTCCTCCACAGCCGCGACCAAGGCCAGGCGGCGTTCCACGAACGGCAGGCCGGTGAGGTCCTGGTCCCACAGCGCCAGCAGGTCGAAGCCGACGAAGGAGGCCGGGGTGCGTTCGGCGAGCAGCTTGACCCGCGATTCGGCGGGGTGGATGCGGTCACTGAGGCGGTCGAAGTCCAGCCGGCTGTCGAGGACCACCACGATCTCGCCGTCGAGGACGCACTTGGCCGGCAGCGCCGCCTTCAGCGACTCGACCAGTTCCGGGAAGTAGCGGCCGAGGTCCTTGCCGCCGCGGCTGCCGAGCACCACCTCGTCGCCGTCGCGGAAGACCAGGCAGCGGAAGCCGTCCCACTTGGGTTCGTAGAGGTAGTCGCCGGTCGGGACCTTGGCCGCGGACTTGGCCAGCATCGGTTCCACCGGGGGCATGACCGGCAGCTCCATCTCAGCTCCCTTGTTCGGAGTCGGCGGCGCGGCCCTTGCCTGCGTCGTGCGCCTTGTCGCCGTCGTGCGCCTTGTCGTCCGCGCGGGCCTTGGACGGCTGCACCCGCTTGGGCTCGCCGGGCATCTTCGGGAAGTCCGGCGGGTAGGGCAGGTCGCCCAGCCCCCGGTCCTTCTCGTCGCGGTCGGCCATCTCCAGCAGCCTGTCCAGACTGTGCGCGGTGTCGTCGATCTCGGCGTTGGCATCGCCGTTCTTGGCGAACAGAGCGGGAACTGTCTTGACCGTGAAATCGCCGGGCGCGACGTCGCCGAGGTCGGTCCAGCGCACCGGCATCGACACCGGGGCATCGGGGCGGGCCCGGGTCGAGTAGGGGGCGACGGTCATCCGGTCCCGGGCCATCTGGTTGAAGTCGATGAAGATCCGCTCGCCGCGCTCCTCCTTCCACCAGGAGGTCGTCACCAGCTCCGGGCGCCGCCGCTCCAGCTCCCGGGCCAGCGCGATCACCGCGCGCCGGGCCTGGACGAACGTCCAGCGCGGCTCGATGCGGACCAGCAGGTGCAGGCCGCGGCCGCCGGAGGTCTTCACGAAGGGCCGGATGCCGAGCTCCTCGAACAACGCGTACGCCTCGCGCGCCACCTCGACGGCCTCGGCGAACTCGGTGCCGGGCTGCGGGTCCAGGTCGATGCGCAGCTCGTCGGGGTGGTCGGTGTCGGCTTCGCGGACCGGCCAGGCGTGCAGCTCCAGCGCGCCCATCTGCACCGTCCACAACACCGTGGCCGGCTCGGTGATGCAGACCTCGTCGCCGGTGCGGCCGCTGGGGAACGTGACGTGCGCGGTCGAGGCCCAGTCCGGCAGGCCCTTCGGCGCGGACTTGGTGAAGAAGGACTTGCCGCCCAGGCCGTCCGGGAACCGGTTCAGCGCGACCGGCCGGTTCGCCAGGCCGCGGAACAGCCCGTCGGCCACGTCGGCGTAGTAGGTGGCGAGGTCGCGTTTGGTGATTCCGGCATCGGGGAAGAGAAGCTTGTCCGGGGAGGAGATCCGGACGCTGCGGCCACCGGCCTCCACGTGCGCTTCAGCAGAACCCATAGTGGGCAGGCTACGGCCGGGCGCATTATTGCGCACCCCAGAGGGCACCCAGGGGTGCCGCGCCCGCACGCCGCCGCCCTTATCCCCGGCCACAACCGGGGGCTGCCAGCCATGTGCATCAGAACAGTGACGTGGAGGCCACTTTCCGCGACCATTTTCTTAGTGGCAGGAAGGACCCGCCACCGGGAACCTGGAAAAGGTGCGGACACATGGCACGGGTGACGGTCGACAAGGAGAACCACCTTCCCGTCGACATCCACTACGAGGACCGGGGCTCGGGCCGCCCGGTCGTGCTGATCCACGGCTGGCCGCTGTCGGTCGGCCAGTGGGAGTTCCAGGTCCCCGCACTGCTGGCGGCCGGCCACCGGGTGGTGACCTACGACGGCCGCGGCTTCGGCGCCTCGGCCAAGCCGCGCGGCGGCTACGACCCGGACACCCTGGCAGCGGATCTGCACATGCTGCTGGAACACCTCGATCTGCGGGAAGCCACGCTGGTCGGCTTCTCTTCCGGCGCCTGCACGGCGGTGCGCTACCTGAGCCGCTTCGGCAACCAGCGGATCGCCCGGCTGGCGCTGGTCTCGATGGCCGGTCCCTACCTGCGCCGGACCGGCGCGCACCCCGAGGGGTTCCTGGAGGACTCCAAGCTGCGCGAGTACCAGCGCTGCCTGACCGATGACCGGGTCAGCTTCCTGCACCGGTTCGCGACCAAGTTCTTCGAGATCGCCGGCACCTCGGCGTCCCGGCCGGTGATGCCGCAGCCGCTGCACACCCGGGTCATCATGCTGGCCGCCGCGGCCTCGCACCGGGGCATGGCCGAATCCCTCGGCCAGGCCGCGGCCACCGATTTCCGCAACGACCTGCGGGCCATCACGGTCCCGACCCTGGTCGTGCACGGAGAGGCCGACGCCGTCCTGCCGGTGGAGAGCACCGGGGTCCTGGTCGCCGAGGCGGTCTCGGGCTGCCGGCTGGTGCGGATGCAAGGAGCACCGCACGGATTGATCGTCACCCGCGCCGCCGAGTTCAATCGAGAACTGATGGCGTTCCTGGAGGGGTGACGGGAGCGGGCGGTCCGGTAGTGCCCTCACCGGCCGCCCGCAGCCTCCCTCCGGATCAGATGCGGGACCGGCATGCCTCAGCGCCTCAGCCGAGGCGCGAGGCGATGAGCGCCGAGGTGGTGGCCGTGGTCAGCACCTCGGTGGCGGCCAGCCTGGAGTGGGTCAGGTAGAAGACGCGCAGCTCGTCGACCCGGCCCTGGAACAGCGGCGGCCACTGCGGCGAGGGCGTGAAGTCGTCCATGATGAGGACGCCGCCGGGCGCCAGCAGGTCGATGACGCGCTCTGGATCGTCGCGCTTACCGCCGCCGTCGCAGAAGAACACGTCGAAAGGCGCGTGCGCTTCGAGCAGCCGCCAGTCGCCGGTCAGGACCTCGACGCGCGGGTCGTCGGCGAAGAGCTCGGCGGCGCGGGCGGCCAGCTGCGGCTCCCGCTCCACGGTGACCAGCCTGGCGGCCGGGGCCAGGCCGCTGTGCAGCCAGGCGGTGCCGACACCGGCGCCGGTGCCGCTCTCGGCGATCACCCCGGCCGGTTTCGCGGCGGCGGCCGTGCTCAACAGGCGGCCCACCTCGGGCGGGCAGGAGTTGGCGAAGCCAGTCTGCGCTGCCAGGCGCTGAGCGGCGGCGACTTTCGCGGGGATGGCGCGCTGGGCGATTCCATCGGCGCTGTTCACGGTGTCCACGGCGTCGATTCTCGCGCCCGCGGGTTGCCGCCGGTCGGCGTTCAGTCGAGTTCGACCGGGTCCGACCGTGTTCGGCCATGCCGAACGGGGCGTTCGACCATGCCGAACGGGATGTTCGACCACGCCGAACGGGGTGTGCGACCACGCCGAAACGCTTATCCCGCCGCTCCGCCGTCCCCGGCCAGCGCACAGTCGATCTCGTAGGCCAGGCTCAGCTCCGCCACCGACCGCGGGTTCGCCAGCAGGCGGCCGGTCCGCTCCTCCAGGCGCCGCAGGCGGTAGCGGACGGTGTTGGGGTGCACGAACAGCCGCTTGGCGGCCCCGGCGGCGGAGCCGTCGGAGTCCAGCCAGGCGCCGAAGGTGTCCAGCAGCAGGGTCCGGTCCTCCCCGGGCAGCCCGTCCAGCCCGCCGAGCACCGAATCGGCGACCTGCGGCATGATGTCCGGCGCGCTGGCCGCGGCCGCCGACAGCGGATCGCGCCCGAACACCACCACCGTGCGCCGCTCCTGCGCCCCGCGCATCGCGATCCGCGCCAGCCGCATGGCCTGCGACGTCGAGAGCAGGTGATCGTAGGGCGGGCTGACGCCGACCCGGCCGGTGCCCTCGGCGGCCAGCGCGGTGACCATCTTGTCGAACTGGTCGCCGGGCCGCGGCACGTGCGCCACCCCGACCTCGACGTCGTGCATCAGGCGCCACGCCGAATCGATGCCCATGCCGCCGAGTTCCCGCTCGATGTGCGGCAGGCCGTACTCGCCAGCGTTGGCGACCCGGGCGGCGATGACGACGTAAGGGCCGACGGTCGGCAGCCGGAGCAGTTCGGCGGCCTCCCACACGTTCGTGTCGTCCAGCCGCCCTTCCAACAGCGCCTGCACCAGGGCCGCACGCTGCTGTTCCTCACGCCGCGCCTGGTAGCGCAGCTCCTCCTTGTACGCCGCCGAACTCTCGCGGGTGAACGCGTCGAGGGTCTCCATCACCTCCGAGGCCGCCCGCAGCGCCGCCTTGGTGGACAGCCCGACCGAGTCGGCGGTGCCGGCCAGTTCCTTCCACAGCACGCCGAAGGCGATGCGGTAGCCGTCCATGATGACGGTCAGCGGGATGCCCTCCATCGCCCGGTCCCGGCCCGACGTCGCCGCCGGCCGCGAGTCCGGGGGCATGTAGCGGGTGATCGGCTCGAAGGCGAAGTGGATGTGGTCCTTGATCGTGGCGTGAAGGGCCACCGGCTCGATCATGCCGATGTAGAGCGGGAACTCCTCGGCGACCCGGTTCAGCACCAGGTCCGTCAGCTCGTCGGTGCGGGCCAGCATCAGGCCCGCCAGTCGGGCTATCTCGGCGTCTACCGCGTTGCGGGAAGCGATCTGCTGCACACACTCAATGTAGCGAGGGGAACACGGACGGGAAGGGGTATCCGGGTTCTGATCCCCTTCCCGGTGGTCCGGGCGACGGTCCGGGCTGCGATTCGGGCTGCGATCCGGGCGGCGGTCAGCCGGGGATCAGCCAGCAGTCCGGGCGGCGGTCAGCCGGGGATCAGCCAGCGGTCTTCTCGAACACCAGGTCGGCGATGGGCCTGCCGTCGCGCAGGCCGCGCCGCTCATAGCCGGTGAGAGGACGGCCGACGGCCTCGCGCGGGGCGTACCCGGCGTAACGGTTGCGCAGCCGGGGGTCGGCCTGCAACACCTCAAGCATCTGCTCGGCGTACTCGGCCCAGTCGGTGGCGCAGTGCACGACCCCGCCAACTTGCAGCCGGTCCCGGATCAGGGCGACGGTGTCGGGCTGGATTATCCGGCGCTTGCGGTGCTTGGCCTTGGGCCAGGGGTCGGGGAAGAAGATGTGCACGGCGGCCAGCGAGCCGGGGGCGATACCGTCGCGCAGCAGGAACAGCACGTCGCCGCGGGCCACCCGGACGTTCTTCAGCCCGCGCGCCTCGGCCAGCGCGATCAGGTTGCCCAGGCCCGGGGTGTGGACGTCGGCACCGAGGTAGTCCCGGTCCGGGTCGGCGGCGGCCATCTCGGCGGTCGCCTCCCCCATGCCGCAGCCGATCTCCAGCACCAGCGGCGCGCGCCGGCCGAACAGGGCCTCGCGGTCGAAGGCGGTGTCGGGAGCGGCCTCGGGGGTGTGGTAGTCGTGGTGCGGGTCCGGGATGGTGTATCCGTAGACCGGCCAGAGCCTGGTCAGCGCGTCGGCCTGGGTGGTGCTGGCCCGGCCGCGGCGGGGGTGGAAGGTGCGTATCAAGCCGTGCCGGGCGTGCCGTTCGCGGGGGTGCTCGGGCGGGTGCGCGGCGCCGTGGTCGGGGGCGTGGTCGCAAGCGTGCTTGCAGGTGTGCTTGCAGGTGTGCTCGGCAGTGTGCTCGGCGGCCTGCTCAGCGGCATGCCAGCCCGCCGGGGCCTGAGTTATCACATCCGCGTCTATCACGTCCGCGTCTATCGGGTCACCGTGCGCATTTTCCACCCGCACCAGCCTACCGGCCCGGCGGCCGCACTCCCCCGCGCGGCCGCCGGCGGCGCTCAGCGCGGCGTGAGGACGAACAGCGGGATGACGCGGTCGGTCTTGGTCTGGTAGTCGGCGTATTCCGGGTAGGCCTGCACGGCGCGGTCCCACCAGGTCTGGCGCTCCTCGCCGGTGGCCTCGTGCGCGACGTAGGTCTTCTTGACGGCGCCGTCCTGCAGCTCCACCTCCGGACTCGCCACGATGTTGTAGTACCAGACCGGGTGCTTCGGGGCGCCGCCCATCGAGGCGACGACGGCATAGGAGCCGTCGTGCTCGACCCGCATCAGCGGAATCTTGCGGATCTTGCCGCTCTTGTTGCCGACCGTGGTCAAGATGATGACCGGCAAGCCCTTCATCAGGTTGCCCTCGCGGCCGTCGGTGGCTTCGTACAGCTCGACGGCCTCCCGAACGTGGTCGCGGGGGCTGGGAGCGTATTCGGAGTCTGTCGCCATGATCCCCAGTCAACTCCAAACCCGCTGACTTGTCGCGGCGGCATGCGAGAAGATCAGGCCATGGCGACGAAGTATCTGTTCTTCTGGGGACACACTCCCAAGAAGCCGGGGATGGTGGGCGCGGAGTGCCTGAGCCAGTGGTACCCGGCGTCCTTCGAGGTGGGAGGCGTCCGGTTCGCGACGGCCGAGCACTACATGATGTGGGGCAAGGCTCGGCTGTTCGGGGACGAGGAGACCGCGGCGAAGGTGGTGGACGTCGGGCATCCGCAGGAGGCGAAAGCACTGGGCCGGACGATCGCCGGGTTCGACGAGGACACGTGGGTGGCCAACCGGCTGGCGATCGTGACGGCGGCGAACGTGGCGAAGTTCCGACAGAACCCGGAGTTGCTGGCGTTCCTGCTGGGAACCGGGACGCGGGTGCTGGTGGAGGCCAGCCCGGTGGACCGGATCTGGGGGATCGGGCTGGCCGCGACGGATGAGCGGGTGCACGATCCGGCGAAGTGGAAGGGGCTGAACCTGCTCGGGGAGGCTTTGATGGCGGCTCGGGTGGTGTTGGCGGCGGAGGCGGAGGTGGAGGCCGTGACGGAGGTAGAGATGGAGTCTGCGGCAGCAGAAGCGGCGGGCACGGCCGGAGAGCCGGAGGTCTAGAGCTGTCGGGGTTCGGGGTTTTTGGGGGGCTGAAGTTTTCGGGCCGGGCTGCGGTCGGGGTGTGGATTTCAGAGCTTTTTACGGCCTTCGGTCATGGTTGTGCCGGTTCGGGGTTCGGGGCGGTGGGCGTGTTTGTCGGCTGCCGGTTTTCGTGTTCACAACCCCGCCGCACCTCAGGCCTCTTCAACTCCAGCAGGTCGGAGCAAGGGCAAGATCAACACCAAGGCCACAGACAAGATCAACAGCCAGATCAAGGGCAAGATCAACAACCAGGTCAAGGGCAAGATCAACAACCAGGTCAAGGGCAAGATCAAAAACTGTGATGAAGAGCCGGCGCCTCCGGCGGGGGCTCTTGGCTCCCTCGGGGAACTGGCGCGGTTCCATAGGGTGGCCGGGTCAGGGCCCTGCGGCGGCGGTTTGTGAGGTGGTTGCGGTTCGTTCCCCACGGTCGCGTCGTCAGCCCCAAGGGGTACAGCGCCGAACCCCGGGAGTAAAGTCCGCGCCCTTGCGGTCAGGCGTGCAGGTGGCGGCCGCGTACAGCGCGAACTTGACTCCCGAGAACC
>NZ_JAAFZA010000343.1 GCF_015356865.1 Catenulispora pinisilvae | reverse complement strand
CCGGCTTGGGTGCGGGCGCTGCGGTGGTTCTGGTCCCGGCGTCGGGGGTTGGCGCCTGGGTTGTTCGTTCTCGGGGTGAGTACACATGTTGTTGAGAAACCGGCGGATTTCGGCCGCCTGCCCGCCCACCGCCGCGTGCGCGAGAACATTTGGCCGAAATCTGCCGATTTCTCAACAACGCCTTTAAACCCCGTACACGACCGGCGGACTCCGCACCCGACTCTCGTCCAACAGGTGACCACACCACCAACCCGGTGAACCAATCCGGCCACCGCACTAGCGAGCGCTGATCGCAGCTCGGCGAGTTCTTCAGCTGGGGTCCGGCTGCCTTGCTGTGCGGTTTGTTGGAGGCGGCTCGCAGCAAGTCCGCAGCTCAAGGCTTAGTAATTCTAGGGGCCAGTTATCTTGCGCCCCACACCCCGGCACCCTCCCCCTGTGAGTCAGACCGTGGAGATCCCCGAGTACCAAGACACCGAGCTGGTCGCGGCCGAAGACCTGGCCGCCGAGCCGGCGTTCTGGCTGGCCCATCTCCTGTCGACGCCGGGTGACCTCTCAGCCAACACCGAGCAGCTCGGCGCCGCCGATCAGTACGGTCCCGAGTCCGCGGGACCCGGCCTGTCCTGGACCGAGCCCACCGCGATCGCCGCGGATGTGCCGCCGGACGCGTCGCACAGCCAAGGGCTGACCGATCCTGACCAGCGCCTGCTCCTCTGCCTCGCGCAGGAACTGATGGGGACCGGCCGCGATGACCTGATGTTCGAACCGAGCTGGACCGTGACCGCGGACAGCCTCATCCCCGTCTGCACCTCCGAGTACAGCCCGCGCCGCATTCCGCTGGCCCACGGAATCACCGCGGAACAGTCCCGAGCGCTGGCCATCGCCCTCGGCCACCCCGGCGCCGCACGTATAGCAGCCATATAGGCGTACAGGCATATAGCAATACAGGCATACCGGCGTACAGCAAAGCCCAGCCCCGCCGGCTCGAAGCCAGCAGAACCGGGCCGGGCTAAGCAACTCACATCAGAGCTCCGCGACAGCCGGGATAAGCTCCCGCCCGATCAACTCCAGCCGCTCGGTCTGCCACACGTCCTGAAGACTCCCGTGCACCTCCGACACGCCGAGCGCCGCGAAGCCCCGCAGCTGCTCCAGCACCGCGGGGATGTTCTCGCCCTTCTCGCCGATGTTGAAGGGCATCATCACCGTCTTCTCGATGCTGTCGTAGTCGCGCCCCTCGGTCTCGCAGTGGCCGCGCAGCACCTCCAGCTTGTGCTCCAGCTCCGGGCTGGCGAACAGGTTGCACGCCTGCGCGTACTTCGCCACCAGCCGCAGCGTCTTCTTCTCACCGCCGCCGCCGATCAGGATCGGCGGGGTGCGCAGCGGCTGCGGGGAGTTCAGGGTGCGGGCCAGGTGGTAGTGCTTGCCCTCGTACGGGGCGTCGCTGTCGCTCCACATCTGCTGGCAGATCTGGAGGGCCTCCTCCAGACGCTCGAAGCGCTCGGCGGTGCTCGGGAAGAGCAGCCCGAGGCCGGCGGCCTCCTCGCCGTTCCAGGCGGCGCCGATGCCGAGCCAGGCGCGGCCCTTGGACAGCACGTCCAGGGTCGACACGGCCTTGGCCAGCAGTCCCGGCTCACGGTAGGTGACGGCCGTGACCCAGGCCAGGAGCTGCACCTTTTCGGTCCGGGCCGCCAGGAAGCCCAGGGTGGTGTAGGCCTCCAGCATGTCCAGCTCGACCGGGCCGACGTTGCCGATCTGGAACAGGTGGTCCATCACGCTCACCCGGGCGAAGCCGACCTCCTCGGCGGTGACCGCGACCCGCGTCAGGTCGTCGGCCAGGGTGGCGGGGCCGCCGGGGTAGGTGAAGTTGGGGATGTGCAGCCCGAGTTCCATCGTCTTGCTCCTCACCAGGAAAATCAGAAAGTCAGAACAGAGCCCGGCCGCGGCACGCACGGGCGGCGCTCGCGCACGACGCTACTCCGCCGTACCGAAGATGTCAGTCTCCGACATCAACGCGCCTCGGCGCTGCCCCGCCGAGCCCGGACAATGCTCGAAACCTGTCAAAGGCTTGGCTCAAGGTCCGTCTGCCGGGCCTGCCCGGCGTCCCACGGCAGCACCGCCGACCAGCCGGTCACCACGAACCCGAGCACCAGCACCACCGCGAAGACCGCCACCACGCCGCCGGAATTGGCGTTGATCCCGGCGATCCCCAAGGCCAGCAGATAGCTTCCGACGAGCAATGCGGTAATGCCCCACTTGGTAGTCATATTTCCACGTTAGGCACCAAGCCCGATCCCGCCACTCCCCCGGCCCGATCGGGGGCGTGGCCGCAAGACCGTGGCCGCAAGACCGCGACCGCAAGGCGTAACGGACAAGTCATAGCGCACAAGTCATAGCGCACAACAGCGGCCGTCACGTATTAGCCGGCGTACCCGTCCCAGCACCCCGCCGCCGCAGCGCCACCTGCTCACCACGAGCCGTCGGCAACGTGGCCTCCGACCGCCCCTCGACGCTGAACCCGGCATCCGCGATCATCGCCAGATCATCCGCCCCGGCCGCACCCTCGCTGGTCAGATAGTCGCCGAGGAAGATCGCGTTCGCCAGGTGCAACGCCAGCGGCTGCATGCTCCGCAGATGGATCTCCCGCCCGCCGGCCAGCCGCACCTCCACATCCGGGAACACGAACCGGAACAGCGCCAGGATCCGCAGACACCGCGCCGGAGTCAGGTCCCACCGCGAACCCAGCGGTGTCCCCTCGAACGGAATGAGGAAGTTCACCGGCACCGAGTCCGGATCCAACTCGCGCAGCGCGAAAGCAACGGAGACCACGTCCTCGTCGCTCTCCCCCATCCCGAAAATGGCACCAGAGCACGGCGACAGCCCGGCGGCACTGGCCTCCCGCAGCGTGTCCACCCGGTCGGCGAACGTGTGCGTCGTGCAGATGTCGGCGTACTTCTCCTGCGCGGTGTTCAGATTGTGGTTGTAGGCATCGGCCCCGGCCTCGGCCAGCCGCGCGGCCTGCCCGTCCTTGAGCAGTCCCAGGCAGACGCAGACCTCGACGTCGGGCGTACCGCCCTTGATCGCGGCCACCGTGTCCGCGACCCGCTCGACGTCACGATCCGACGGCCCCCGCCCGGAAGCCACCAGGCAGACCCGCTTGGCGCCGGCCCCGACCGCCTTGGCGGCCAGCTCGGAAGCCTCATCGGTTTTGATCCACGAGTACTTCAGGATCTCCGCCTCGCTGCCGAGCCGCTGTGAACAGTAGAAACAGTCCTCCGGACACAGCCCGGACTTCATGTTGACCAGGTAGTTGAGCTTCACCCGGCGGCCGAAGAAGGCCCGGCGTACCCGCCCGGCGGCCGCGACGACGTCCAGGACGTCCGCGTCGTCGCCGGCCAGAAGTGCCAGCGCCTGCTCCCGGGTCGGCGGCCGCCGCTCCAAGGCAGCGCCGACCAGGTCGGACAGCAGGGCGTCAAGGGAAGCGGGCACAGCGGGCTGGGTTGTCATGACCCTCATCGTGGCGTGGCCGACGCGGCCCGGGTGATCGATGGCCGCCACAGGATCGCGCAGTAAACGTTGTGGGGTCCGGTGCAGAAAATTGCAGGGCCCGCTTCAGAGGGCGAACAGCGACATGGCAAGCTGCTGGCAATGAGCATCTCTGATTCGAGCCACCGGATCGGCATACGGCTGGGCGCGGCCGTCGCCGTCTCGCTGACAGCGGTCGCCCTGACCGCCGGTTGCAGTTCTTCGAAGTCCTCGAAGGCGGCGGGCACCACCCCGCCGGTCGCCACCACGACCGTCACGACCGGCGCGGCCGCCGCGACGACTTCGTCCTCGGGGACCGTGGACGGCGGTGCCAGCCCTTCGACGGCCGGGTCGTCTTCGGAGTCGGCGAAGCCCACCACGGTCGGCGCCGGCGGGCCGCACGACTGTTCGGCGGACATGCTGAGCCTGAGCATCGCGCCGCTGCGGGAGCCGATCAACCACGTCATGATCTCGGCGAAGAACACCTCGCAGCTGCCGTGCCACCTGAACCAGTACCCGGAACTGCGCATCACCCCCGACCAGAACTCCATCATCACGCCGCTGGACACCTCCAAGCCGGCGCAGCCGACGATCCTGCTGTCCCCCGGTGCCACCGCCTACGCGGGCGTGATGACGAACGCCGCTGACGGGTCGGGCAAGAACGGCAAGAACGTCCCGTCCCTGACGCTGACGCTGGAGTCCAGCAGCCCCGACGGCGGCGGCGTGGGCCGGCCGACCACGGTGGCGATGCCCGCGAGCGCGGACTACATCGACAGCTCCGCGTTCGTCACCTACTGGCAGAGCGACCTGCAGACCGCGGCCAGTTCCTGACGCCCAGTGGACCTAGTCGGACCTAGTTGGGCCTAGTTGGGCCTACTTGGACCCACGGCGAGTCTCCTCGCTGCTCGACAGGCGCCGGCCTCGGGCGGCTGTTACGGTCGGGATGGTTGCGACGCCCGAGCCGCGAGGAGACCTGCCTGATGCCGAAGCTTTCCCCCGCCGACGCCGCGCAGCCGGTGGTCAGTCCCCTGACCTCGGCGGCGATGTTCCTGGTGTTGACCGTCGAGGACGGTGGCGAGGACGCGGTCCGGGAGGCCGTCCCCGACCTGAGCGCCTACGCGCGCGCCGTGGGCTTCGGGCACCCGGAGGCGGAGCTGGCGTGCGTCACGGGGTTCGGCTCGCAGGTGTGGGACCGGCTGTTCGACGGGCCCCGGCCGGCTGAGCTGCATACGTTCATCGCCCTGGACGGCCCGCAGCACTCGGCGCCCTCCACGCCCGGTGACCTGCTGCTGCATCTGCGGGCCCAGCACATGGACGTCTGCTACGACTTCGCCGCGAACTTCCTGACCCGCCTCGGCGGCGCGGTGAAGGTCGTGGACGAGGTGCACGGCTTCCGCTACTACGACCGCCGCGACCTGCTGGGCTTCGTCGACGGCACGGAGAATCCCGAGGGCGTGGAAGCGGTGGCGGCGGCGCTGGTCGACGCCGAGCGCGACCCGGAGTTCGTCGGTGGCAGTTATGTCATCGTGCAGAAGTACCTGCACGACATCTCGGCGTGGAACGCGCTGTCCGACCACGAGCAGGCGCTGGTGATCGGGCGCACCAAGACCGGGAACGTGCAGCTGCCGGACGCCGCGCTGCCCAAGACCTCGCACGTGTCCCGCAACACGATCGTCGGGCCGGACGGCGAGGAGCAGGACATCCTGCGGGCCAACATGCCGTTCGGATCGTTCCGCGAGGGTGAGGTGGGCACCTACTTCATCGGGTACTGCGCCACCCCGGAGACCACCGAGCAGATGCTGCGGAACATGTTCATCGGCGACGAGGCGGGTAACCGGGACCGGATCCTGGACTTCTCGACGGCGGTCACCGGCGGGCTGTTCTTCGTGCCGCCGACCGGATTCCTGGACGACCCGCCGCCGGCACCCGGTCAAGGCATCGCCGGGGCCGCTGCCGACAACGACGGCAGTAGCGACGGCAATAACGACAACAGTGACCACGACACCCCGACCGCCCCCACGACACCGGCCAAGCCCCGCACCAGTGACGGTTCGCTGGGCATCGGAAGCCTGAGGAGCTGAAGACATGAACAACCTGCACCGCGACCTCGCCCCGGTCAGCGACGCCGCCTGGGAGCAGATCGAGGAGGAGGCGCGCCGCACCGTGCTGCGCTACCTGGCCTTCCGGCGCGTGGTGGACGTCAGCGGCCCGGACGGCACCGAGCTGGCGGCCGTCGGCGACGGCCACACCGCGCCCATCGCCGCCCCGCACGACGGCGTGCAGGCCCGGCTGCGCAGCGCCAGGCCGCTGGTCGAGGTGCGGATCCCGTTCGAACTGGACCGGACCGACATCGACGACGTGGAGCGCGGCGCGCAGGACAGCGACTGGCAGCCGGTGAAGGACGCGGCCAAGATCGCCGCGTTCACCGAGGACCGGGCCATCGCCGACGGCTACGCCGCGGCCGGGATCACCGGCCTGCGGCCGTTCGCCAGCAACGCGGCGATGCCGCTGCCGGCGGACCCGGTGGACTACCCGACCACCGTGGCCCGGATGGCCACCCAGCTGAAGCTGGCCGGTGTCGAAGGGCCCTACCACCTGGTGCTCGGCGCCGACGCCTACCAGGCGCTGTCCGACGCGGTGGACCACGGCTACCCGGTCGCCGAGCACGTGGCCCGGCTGATCGACGGCGACGTGATCTGGGCCCCGGCGATCACCGGCGGCGTGCTGCTGTCCGCCCGCGGCGGCGACTACCAGCTCCAGCTCGGGCAGGACCTGTCGATCGGGTACGAGTCGCACACCGCCGACAAGGTGCGGCTGTATTTCACGCAGTCGTTCACGTTCCTGCCCTACACCGCCGAGGCCGCGGTGCCGCTGGGAGCCACCCCCGCCGGGACCGGCGCCGCTTCGGGCCCCGGCAAGGAAGGCAAGGCGAGCAAGTCCGCTAAGCGGTCGCGGTGACCACTAAGAACGACTAAGACGACTAGAACGACTAAGCGATCGCGGTGACGACGACGTAGCCCTTCGGCTCGCGCCAGATCCCACCCGGCAGGGTGCGGAATCTGGCGCGAGTTGTTTCGTCGAGGTCTGCGGTGATGGCGGCACGCAGGGCGGCGTCCTCGGGCACGCCGAGCAGGGTGAGCGTGGAGCGCAGGTAGGCGACGACCGGTTCCGGATCGGGGAAGACCAGGGCGTTGTCGCGTCGCAGGATCCGGACGGCGTCGGCGCCGAAGCCGTGGGCGACCAGATCCGGCAGGTTGCCGCCGTGGACCCGCTCGTCCGGCGTCGGCGGGATGGTGATGCCGTGCCGGGTCAGCACCTCGTGCCGCACGGCTTTCATCAATGGATAGGACTCTTCGCGGTTGACGACGGCGGCGAACCGGCCGCCTTCACGCAGCACGCGACGGGCCTGGACGACGGCACCGGCCGGGTCGTCGAGGTGGTAGAGCATGTGCCGGGCGGTGACGACGTCGAACGCCGCGGCGGCGAACGGCGGATGCCCGGCGTCGCCGCGCAGACCGTGGACGCCCGGGATGCGGTCGCAGGTCGCGGCGGATTCGGCGGAGAAGTCCAGGGCGGTCAGCGCTGCGGTGTGGCCGGCGGCGGACAGCCGGGCCAGGAAGGTGCCGGTGCCCGGGCCGACGTCGAGCAGCCGGTCGTCGGCGGTGACGGCGGCCGCGGCGAGGACGTCGGCTTCGACGTCATGGTCGGCCTCGCTGTAGCGGCGATGGGTCTGGATCCTGACGTCCAGCGGGCTCAGGTCACGGTAGGCGCGGTCCACGGCGGTACTCATGGCGGCCATTGTGCTGGACCCGCGCTCGCCTCGGCGACGTACCCCGTCGCCGAGGCGGGAAGCGCGGCCGCCGGTCGCTCAGGCGCGCACCCGGACCACGACCGAGACCGGCATCGAGCGCACCGGGTCGGGGCGGACCGTGGTCCCGCTGTGCGGCGAGTCGATCACCAGACCGTTGCCGACGTAGATGCCGACGTGGTGCTGCGTGGGATAGAAGACCACGAGGTCGCCCGGCTCGGCCTTGCTCAGCGGGATCTGCGTCCCGGCGCGGGCCTGGTCCCGGACGGTGCGCGGGATCTTGACACCGGCCGCCGCCCAGACGTGCTGGGTGAACCCGGAGCAGTCGAAGCCCGCGCGGGTGGTGCCGCCCCAGCGGTAGGGGACGCCGAGCAGGGACAGCGCCTCGTGGACCGCCTTGGCCGCCTTGGGGTTCTTGGCCGGGGGCAGGTGGGCCAGCAGGTAGGCGTTGGTGCGCCGGTCCGGGGCCGGGCGGCCGCGGGTGACCGCGCGGGTCTTCGAGGTCGACTTCGGGTGCGCGGTCTTCTTGGGGTGCGTGACCTTCGGGTGCGCCGCCTTGGGATGAGTCGCCTTGGGGTGGCTGGCCTTGGGGTGGGCGGCCTTCGGCGCGGGCTTGCCCTTGACCAGCTTGGCGGGCTTGGCCGCCGGCTTCGGCTGAGCGCTCCGGGTCTGTGGCGATGGCGCTCCCACCTGGGTGCGTGAGAGCGCGTACTCGACCGGCCGAACGCTTCCGGCGGCGAGCAGAGCCGACATGGGGGCCGGGCTCAGAGCCGTCGGTGTCCCCAGCGCCGCCGCCTGGATCGCGGGCCGCTCGGGCGACCCGCCGAGGTGATCGGCGGCGGTGGCCAGCAGCGCACCGGCTGCCAGCAGTGCCGAGACGCACCGTGCGGGGGCACGGTGCCCGGGTTTATGACATTGCATCCCGTTCACTTCCCTCTGTTCCGGAGCAGGGCAGATTCCTGCGAAGATCCGAAGATCGTCTTACCGCCCCGGATCAGGCTCCATGCCCGCGCGCCCCTGGACGGAGCAGTGCCCGGACTCACCACCTGGGCGGAAGGCGCGGGTAAGGGTGACCGAACGCGCTGGCGAACCAGTACCCGGACAAGGCCGGTTCTGGCGAGACCCGGCCCGCGCAAGACGAAGCCGCCCCGCCGCACGGCCCCGTGACCGTCGGTGGGGCGGCGAGGTCCTGCCACCCTTCCTGCCACCCTCCGCACGGGCCGGCCCCCACCGGCCCGTGTCCTTGCCTACTTGACTGCCGCGCCGGCCGGCCCCGAGTCCGGCGGCGAGGTATCCCCCTGCTCCCCTGCCCTGCCCGGGATCGGCTTCGTCGCCGATCCCGGCCGTCCGCGCGCCCCCGCCGCCGGACGGTTCCCCCAC
>NZ_JAAFZA010000342.1 GCF_015356865.1 Catenulispora pinisilvae | reverse complement strand
GCCCAGCCCAGCCCCTAAACGAACACCGGCCGCGTCCCCTCAAACGAGAGGACCACGACCGGCAAGCGTTCAACCAAGCGTTCATCAGCACGCACAGGAGCGGATCCGAAACCCAGACCCGAAACCAGACCCCCTACGGCCGCACGATCCCATAGATCGGCATCTCATTCAGCGACGCGTACTGCACACCGGCACTCGGGTTCGCAGCGTGGATGATGGTCCCATTCCCCACGTATATCCCCACGTGGTGCGCATCCGAGTAGTAGATCACCAGGTCCCCTGGCTGGATCTGCGACTCCGACACCTTCGGGAAGTCGGCGTACTGGTCGCGCGAGCCGTGCGACATCATCACGCCGGCCTTGCCCCAGGCCGCCATCGTCAGGCCGGAGCAGTCGTAGGCGTTCGGTCCGGCGGCGGCCCAGATGTAGGGCTTGCCGACCTGTGCCTTGGCGAACGCCACCGCTATCGCGGCGCGGGCGTCGCTGGGGATCGGCAGGTTGCTGATGGTGCTCTTGGAGACGCCGCCGCCGGAGGTGCTGTTGACCAGCTTGTTGTACTGCGTGCGCTGGGAGGCGGTGAGTTGGTCCAGGAGGTTCTGGGCCTGCTTCTCCTTGGCGTCGATGTCAGCCTTCTGCTGTCCCATCGTGGTGCGGGTCTTGGCCAGCTGTGCCAGCTCGTCGCTGGCGCTGGCCTTGTCCTGGTTCAGCTGGCGGGCGATCTCCGCGGCGGTCGCCATGGTGGCCATCTTGCTGCCGGTCACCTGGGCCTGGGCGGTGGCCTGCTGGAGGAACTGGTCCGGCGACTGCTGGAGCATCAGTTCCAGGGTGCTGTCGACGCCGCCGTTCTCGTACTGTGCGGCGGCCAGGCCGCCCAGCGAGCTGCGGGCGGAGTCCAGTGAGCCCTGCTCCGCGGTGATGCGGGCCTGCAGCTGGGTCACCTTGGTCTGCAGGTCGTTCAGGCTCGTGTTGGCCTCGTTGTAGGCCTCCGACGCCACCTCGGCCTGGTCGTGGAGCTTGTCCACCTGCGCCTTGACGTCGTTGATGTTCGCATTCGGGTCGGCCTCCGCGGTCGGGAGCAGAGCCACCGAGCCCGCCGCCGCCGTCGCCAGCGTCACCGTCATCGCGGTCCGGGAGACCGGAACGTACTTCTTGGGCGCGCGATGGGCCGCTTCCTTGGCCGACGTCACCATGTTTGTAAGCCTCCGCTTCGCCGAAAGGTCGGGACCACCATAGCCCCACGGAGGGAAGCGGAACAGAAAGTCTCGGCAAAGTTGGCGAGCATGAGACAACGCCCGAGCACCCCGACCGCGCTGTGAAACGCGGCTGACAAGGCTCGACAGGCTCTGGAAGACTTGATCCGTATATCCCGTCCGACAGCAAGTATTCGCGGAGTGCGCTCATGGCTTTGCCATCCGCCGATCCTCTCGACCACCACTACCGGGGCGAGCACCCGATCCGTACGCTCGCCTACCTCTTCCGCGAGGACCGGGGCCGGCTGACCGTCGGCGTCCTCGCCTATTTCGTCAAGCACAGCCCCACATTCCTGCTCCCGTTGGTGACCGCGGACGTCATCGACATCGTGGTGAAGCACCGCCCGATATCCGGCCTCTGGATCGATTCGGGCATTCTCCTCGTACTGCTCCTGTTCAACCTTCCCGGGCACCTGCTGTACGTCCGCTGCTTCAGTCACTCGATCCGGCGGATGGGCGTCCGGCTGCGCTCGGCGCTGGTCTGGCGGCTACAGCACCTGACCATCGGCTACCACTCGCGGGTCAGCGCCGGCGTGCTACAGGCCAAGGTGATCCGGGACGTCGAGGCCATCGAGCAGGCCGCGCAGCAGACCTCCGACACCGGCATCGGCGCGCTGGTGACGATGACCGGCGCGACCGTCATCATCGCCTTCCGCGACCCGGTCTGGTTGCCGGTGTTCGCCGCCCTGGTGCCGATCACCGTGCTGCTGGCGATGGCGCTGCGCAAGCCGATGAAACAGGACAATGAGTCCTTCCGGGAGGAAGTGGAGCAATTGTCCTCGCGCGTCGTGGAGATGACGAACCTGATCCCCATCACCCGCGCACACGGCCTGGAGCGCGACGCCTACCGGCGGGTGGACGGCACACTGCGCCGCGTACTCGCCGCCGGGCTGCGCCTGGACCTGATCAACGGCAAGTTCGGCGCGATGGCCTGGATCGCGTTGAACTTCATGGGCGTGGCGTGCCTCACCGGCGCCGCGTACGCCGCCTACACCGGGACCCTGGGCACCTCACCCGGCGACGTGGTGATGCTCAGCGCGTTCTTCACCACGCTGGTCGGCTCGGTCACCGCGCTGATGAACCTGACCCCGGTCATCACCCGGGGGCTGGCCTCGGTGCGGTCCGTCGGCGAGGTCCTCCAGGCCCCGGACATCGAGGAGAACGAGGGCCGCGAGGCCGTCCAGACCGTCCGCGGCGAGTTCCGCTTCGAGGACATGACCCTGGAGTACCCGGATGCCGACCGGCCGTCGGTCGCCGACTTCGATCTGGTGGTGCGCCCCGGGGAGACGGTCGCCTTCGTCGGGGCCTCCGGAGCCGGCAAGTCGACGGTGCTGAACCTGGTCATCGGATTCATCCGGCCCACCGCCGGCCGGATCCTGCTGGACGGCCGCGACATGGCCGGGCTGGACCTGCGGACCTACCGCAAGCACCTGTCGATCGTGCCGCAGGAGACGACGCTGTTCGACGGGACGATCCGGGACAACGTGCTCTACGGTCTGACCGGCGTCGACGACGAGGAGTTGCGCAAAGCGCTGCGCGACGCGAACGCGCTGGAGTTCGTCGAGCGGCTGCCCGACGGCCTGGACACCCGGGTCGGGGAGCGGGGCGCACGGATGTCCGGCGGCCAGAAGCAGCGGCTGGCGATCGCCCGGGCCCTGGTCCGCGATCCGCGGGTGCTGATCCTGGACGAGGCCACCTCGGCCCTGGACACCCAGTCCGAGCGGCTGATCCAGGAGGCGCTGGGCCGGCTGGTCGCCGGGCGCACCACCTTCGTCGTGGCGCACCGGCTGTCCACCGTGCGCAACGCCGACCGGATCGTGGTGATGGAGGGCGGCCGGATCGTCGAGACCGGGACGCACGACGAGTTGGTGGCGCGGGACGGGGCCTATGCCGCGTTGCACGGGGTGCGGGCTTCGTAGCCGCTTCTTCGTAGCTCCTCTCAGTCCCCTGCGGGGATCGCGCTCGGGGCCGGCGCCGTCGAGTCATCGGCGGCGCCGGTCGCGCTTTCCGGGGCCGGGGACGGAGCCGGGGACGGAGCCGGGGACGGAGCCGGAGCCGGGGTTTGACGGCGCTCAGCGGTCACAGCACGCCGCGACCCGCCGCCAGATCCCGGCAGTGCCCCGCAGATGCCACTACGGTCCCTCACGGCCCCCACGGCCCCTGCGATCCCCCGCGATCGCCCGAGGCCGTTCCCCCATTCGGACGACTGGACTTGGCCCGGCCCGCCCGGCTGCCTGATCGTGGCCTGCGATGAGCACGTCAGCCGAGCAGCGCCTGCCCGCGTGGGCGGTATGGTCCAACGCCCTCCCGGTCTTGGCCGCGGTGCTGCTCGCGTTCACCTGGGGCCGCGACATGCCGCCGTGGGTGGTGGCGGTGATCGCCGCGTTCCTGGTCGGCGCGGTGCTGGCCGCGGTGCACCACGCGGAGGTGGTCGCGCACCGGGTCGGGGAGCCGTTCGGGTCGCTGGTGCTGGCGGTCGCGGTGACGGTGATCGAGGTGGCGCTGATCATCACCATGATGTCGGCGAAGGGCGCCAAGGGGGCCGGGCTGGCCCGGGACACGGTGTTCGCGGCCGTGATGATCACCTGCAACGGCATCGCGGGGATGTGCCTGCTGCTCGGGGCACTGAAGCGGGGACTGGCCCGGTTCAACGCCGACGGGACCTCGACGGTGTTCGGCGCCATCATCACGCTGGCCGGGCTGACCCTGGTGCTGCCGACGTTCACCACGTCGCAGCCCGGGCCGGAGTTCAACAACACCCAGCTGACGTTCGCCGCCCTGGCTTCGATCGCGGTGTACGGGCTTTTCATCAGCGCGCTGACGGTACGGCATCGGCCGGACTATCTGCCGGTGGGGGCGGCGGCCGGGGCGGGTGCGCCTGCGGACGTCGCCGACTCCGCCGACCCCGCTGACTCTGACTCCGATTCTGACTCCGACTCTCATGGCGACGACGACCCCGACCGCGGGTCCGATTTCGGCGAAGACGGCCACGAGGGCGAGCCCCCGACCAAGCGCGAAACCCTGACCAGCCTGGCCCTACTCCTCCTAGCCCTGGTCGCGGTGGTCGGGCTGGGCAAGGGCGTGTCCCCGACGATCGAACGCGGCGTGGACCGCGCCGGGCTGCCGGCGTCGGTGGTCGGCGTCGTGATCGCGCTGATGGTGCTGCTGCCAGAGGCGATCGCGGCGGTGCGGGCGGCGCAGCGGGACCAGGTGCAGACCAGCCTGAACCTGGCTTTGGGGTCCGCGATGGCCAGCATCGGGCTGACCATCCCGGCGATCGCGGTGTCCACCGTGTGGCTGTCCACTCCCCTGGTCCTGGGGCTGGACGCGAGCCACATGGTGCTGCTGGCGATGACCGTGGCGGTCGGGTCGCTGACGTTCGTGCGGGGGCGGGCCACGTTGGTGCAGGGTGGCGTGCACTTGGTGTTGTGCGCCGGGTACCTGGTGCTGGCGTTCAGTCCGTGATCGTGGAGTTAGAAGTCGTTTAGTCGGTTATCGAACAGTCATTCCGCAGGCTTGCTGAACCGATCGCGCAGCTCGCGCTTCAGCACCTTGTGGCTGGGGCCGAGCGGGAGCGCGTCCACGAACTCGACCCGGCGCGGGTACTTGTGGCGTCCCAGGTGCTCGTCGCCGTAGGCGAGGATCTCCTCGGCCGAGGGCACGCCCGCCCCGGCCACCACGACCGCGACGATCTCCTCGCCGTGGACGTCGTCCGGCACGCCGATGACGGCGACCTCGGTGAGGCCCGGCATGCGCAGCAGCGTGTCCTCGACCTCGCGCGGGTAGACGTTGAACCCGCCGCGGATGATCAGGTCCTTGGTCCGGTCGACGATCGAGATGAAGCCGTCGGCGTCCCGGCGGCCCAGGTCGCCGGTCCGGAACCAGCCGTCGACGACCGCCGCCGCGGTGGCCTCGGGGCGGCCGAGGTAGCCGGTGAAGACGTTGTGGCCGCGGATCACGATCTCGCCGAGCTCACCGCGGGGCAGGAGCCTGATGGCGTCCAGGACGTCCGGGTCGGCGACCTCCACGTCCACGCCCCACAGCGGGTGGCCGACCGTCCCGGCCCGGGTGCCGATCGAGAGCTGGTTCACCGAGGCCACCGGCGAGGTCTCGGACAGGCCGTAGCCTTCGAGCACCTTCGCGCCGAACGCCGCCTCGAACCGCTCCAGCACCGGCACCGGGAGCGAGGCGCCGCCGGAGACACAGCGGCGCAGCTGGGGCATCGTCCCGGCCCGGGCCGCCGCCTCGACGAGGGTGACGTACATGGTCGGGACGCCGTGGAAGGTGGTGACGCGTTCCTTGGCCATCAGCGCGATGGCCGCGTCCGGGTCGAAGCGGGGCAGCAGGACGACGGTGGCGCCGAGGCGCCAGGTGGCGTTCATGCTGACGGTCTGGCCGAAGGTGTGGAACAGCGGGAGCGAGGCCAGGACGATGTCGTCGCGGCGGACTTCGTCGCGGGCGTCGTAGGCGTCGGTGGTCGCGTTCATCACCAGGTTGAGGTGGGACAGGACGGCACCTTTGGGGGTGCCGGTAGTGCCGGACGTGTAGAAGATGACGGCCGGGTCCTCGGGCTGGCGGGTGACGAAGGTGGGGAGCGGGGTGGCCTGCTCGGTCAGTTCCTCCAGACGGCCGTCGGGACCGGCCGTGAGGAGTCTGACCCCGGCCCGCTCGGCGGCCTTGGCGGCGGTCTCGGCGCACATCGCGTGCGCGATGAGCAGGCTGGCGCCGCTGTCGCGCAGGACGGTCTCGGCTTCGTCCGCCGTGAGGAGGAGGTGCACGGGGACCACGACGCCGCCGGCGGCGAGGATCGCGTAGTAGGCGCGGGGGAACTCGATGGTGTTAGGGCACATCAGGGCGACTTTGTCGCCGGGCTTGACGCCTGTTTCTGGGCCTGTACCTGTGCCTTGTGCTGCGTCTTTACCTTGTCCGGCAAGGGCGCCGGCTTGTCGGAGGACCTGCTGCCAGAGTTCGGCGAAGGTGAGGCGGTGGTCGCCTTCGATCAGCGCGATGTGGTCCGGACGGCGCCAGGCGGGCTCGGCGAGGATGCTGGCCAGCGATAGGGAGGTCATGGCTGCTCGCTTCCGGTCGGGTGCGCTTCTCTTGCTTTTACTTCTTGTATCGCTTCTTGTATCTCTGGCTGTATCTCTGGGCGTCTGTCTCGCTCCCCTTGATCGTCTCAGAAGGCACTGACGCCGGTGAGGGCGCGACCGAGCAGCAGCTTCTGGATCTGGGAGGTGCCCTCGTAGAGAGTCAGGACCCTGGCATCGCGCAGGTACTTGCCGACGGGGTATTCGTCGATGTAGCCGTAGCCGCCGAAGACCTGGATGGCATTGTTCGCGGCGCGGACGGCGGCCTCGGAGCAGAAGAGTTTGGCGGTCGAGGCGGCGGTCGCGTAGGGCTGGCCGCGTTCGATGAGGTCGGCGACGCGCCAGACCAGGAGGCGGCCGGCGTCCAGGTCGACGGAGATGTCGGCGAGCATCTCCTGGACCAGCTGGTAGTGCGCGATGGACTTGCCGAACTGGTCGCGCTGGGTGGCGTAGTCGACGGAGGCGTTGAGGCAGGCCTGGATCAGCCCGACGCAGCCGGCGGCCACGGACATGCGGCCCTTGTCCAGGGTGGACATCGCGATCTTGAAGCCCTGGCCGATCTCGCCGAGCCGGGCCTCGTCGGGGACCCGGACGTCTTCCAGGACGAGTTCGGCGGTGGCCTGGCCGCGCAGGCCGAGCTTGCCCTTGATCTCGCGGGCCTGGAAACCGGGTGTGTCGGTGGGGACCAGGAAGGCTGTGATGCCGCGCGGGCCGTCGTCGGGCTGGCCGTCCTTGTTGCCGGTGCGGGCGAAGACCAGGGCGACGTCGGCCCAGGTGCCGTTGGTGATGAAGATCTTGGAGCCGGAGATACGCCAGCCGTCGCCGTCCTTCACGGCCTTGGTCTTCAGATGACCGGCGTCGGAACCGTTGCCGGGCTCGGTGAGGCCGAAGCAGCCGAGGGCGTCGCCGGCGGTGAGCTTGGGGATCCAGTGGCGCTTCTGCTCCTCGGTGCCGTATGCGAGCAGCGGCTTGGTGACCAGGCCGAGCGAGACGGAGACGATGCCGCGCACGGCCGTGTCACCCCGGCCCAGCTCTTCCATGACGAGGCAGTAGGCGAGGTGGTCGCCGGCCGAGCCGCCGTACTCCTCGGGGATGGTCATGCCGAGGAAGCCCAGGTCACCGAGCCGCTTCACGATGCCCCGATCCACGGCCTCGGCCCGATCCCAGGCGGCGGCGTTCGGGATCAGCTCACGGTCGGTGAAGTCGGCGGCGAGGGCGCGGATCGCCTCGTGTTCGTCGGTGAGGGTCAGGTCCATCGGGCACCTCGGGGTTGCGGAAACTAGCGCCGGGAGTTTTCTTGAACGTAGTCGGGAGAAACTAGCGGCGCAAGGTTTGGTGGGGGGTTTACTGGGTTCTCGGGCGGCGTGGGGGTTGGGGTTCTTTTGACGCCAGCGCCAGCGCCGACGCCGAACGCCGATGCCGACGTCGGCGCCCGATGTCGATGTCGACACCGGTACCGACGCCGCACCGCGAGGCGCCACGTTACGAGGAGAAGGAGACGCCATGGCTCGGCCACGTACGCCGCTGCTCAGCCGCGACGGCATCGTCGCCGCCGCGCTGGCCCTGGTCGACGCCGAGGGGTTGGAGGCGCTGTCGACGCGGCGGCTGGCGGCGGAGTTGGGGGTCAGCGGGCCGAGTTTGTACAACCACGTGGCGACGAAGGATGAGCTGATCGACGCGGTGGTTGACTGCGTGGTGGCGGGGGTGGATGTCTCGGCTTTCGCGGGGTTGGCGGGCGCGACCGCGACCCCGACCCCGACCGCGACCGCGACCGCGACCGGCGAGGAGCCAGCGTGGCGCGGGGCCTTGGCAAGGTGGGCGCGTTCGTATCGTGAGGTGCTGGCCGCGCACCCGAACGTGGTACCCGCGTTGGCGCGTGGGTCGGGACGCCGTCCGGCGCAGCTACGGATCGCCGACGCGGTGTTCGGCGGGCTCGTGGACGCCGGGTGGCCACGCCGCGAGGCGACGAGTATCGGTGCCCTGATGCGCTCGCTGGTGATCGGGTCGGCGCTGGGGTCGTTCGCGGCGAGTTTCCCGGCCGACGCGTCGGTCTACGCGGGCGTCTATCCGCACCTCAACCAGGCACACCTGCTCGCCGAGCACCAGCGGGAGATCGACGACCGGGCTTTCGAGGTCGGGCTCGCGGCCATACTCGACGGGCTGGAGATGCGGCTGGCAGCGTTGCGGGCTGGCGAATCGGGCGGCACGCGGGGGTAGTACGTCGGCAGCCTGATGTATTAGATCAGTGGCCTGATACCTCCGGGGCCTGTGCCGGCGCGGCGAACGGCCCCGGCTGCCGGCGGGACAAACTCCCGCGAACAGCCACTCCTCACACCCCCGCGCTGAGATTTCGCCAACCCGGTTCCGCGCACGCGCCGCATCCGGCATGCTTCGCGCTGTGGCGGTCTCAGACAACGCGGCGACCGGCGGTGCCGACCCCAGCGAACCACCGCCGGACGCCCTCATACAGGCGACGACGGCACTCCTGTCAGCAATCACCGCCATCACACTCCCCCTCGACCTCCCCACCGCCGACCCGGCACGCCGCGCCCGCACCGAGATCGAGCACCTCCTCACCGCGCCAATCC
>NZ_JAAFZA010000341.1 GCF_015356865.1 Catenulispora pinisilvae | reverse complement strand
TACAGTGCCGGTTCTCGGGAGTCAAGTTCGCGCTGTACGTAGCCGCCACCTCCACGCCTGACCGCAAGGGCGCGGACTTTACTCCCGGGGTTCGGCGCTGTACCCCTTGGGGCTGACGACGCGACCGTGGGGAACGGACCGCACCACCTCAGGGACCGCCGCCGCAGGGCCCTGACCGGACCACCCTATGGAACCGCGCCAGTTCCCCGAGGGAGCCGAGAGCCCCCGCCGGAGGCGCCGGGCTCTTCACCATAGCTCTTGACCTTGACTGTGCCGTTGATCTTGCTTGTGATCTGGTTCTTGATCTTGCTGTTGATCTGGTTCTTGATCTTGCTGTTGATCTGGTTCTTGTTCCAACTTGCTGGAGTGGAAGAGGCCTGAGATGCGGCGGGGTTGTGAACGCGTAAACCGGCAGCCGACAAACACACTCGCCGACCCGAACCCCGAACCGGCACAACCATGACCGAAGGCCGTAAAAAGCTTCTAAACCCACAACCCAACCGCAACCCGGCCAGCAAACTCCAGCCCCCAAAAAAAGCCCGAACCCCGAACCCCGAACAGCCCCCATGACCATGCGCACATTAGTACCCGAGCACGCCCTGACGCACGATTCAAACCTGCGCAAGCACCGCATCCAGCGGATAAGGCACCCGATCCAACGGCACCGTCTCCGCCAGCAGCCGAGCCCAGCGCTCCTTGCCCCCAGACCGGCCGCCCATCATCCGCCGCAGCTGGTGGACCAGGGTCTTGTCCCGCATCGCCGGCTGGCGCTGGAGCGTGCGGAAGGAGCGCTCCTCGCCCTCGGCCGCGACCAGGGCCAGTACCTGCTCGGCGCCGACGGCTCGGATGAGTTCGTCCTCCAGGTCGGTGCGGCACACGAAGAAGCCGAACTCCTCCAAGTCCTCTGTCTTCGGCCCGGGTGCCAGGCCGGCGCGCTCCAGGCCTAGCCGGAAGAAACGTTCCTCGGCCTCGTCGAACAGGCCGGCCAGCTTCAGGGCGCGGCCCTGGGGGCCGTAGTCGTGCAGGTACCGGGCGGCGTTCGTGGCGCCGTCCATCGCGAGCACCTCGACTCCCTCGGCGGCCAGGTCGCGATTCCGGCGCCGGGCCAGCGCGTGCAGGGCCGCCTGGTCGCTCACTCCCTCGACGAGGATGGCCGCGCGCATGGGTCGAGGATAGATCAGCGGCCGGTCAGATGCTGAGGATAAGCGCCAGAGGCAGCAGCACCAGCGCCAGGACCAGCAGGAGGTAACCGCTGAACACTGCGGCGTATCCGAGCAGGTAGCGCAGTGGATGTTCGGGGAGGCCCGACTCGAAGTCGGCGTCCACCACGTCGCCGAACATCGCCCCCAGCACCGCCGCCACGACCAGGCTCGCGCCGACGAATCCCAGTACCGCGCCGCGCAGGTCCCCGGCGGCGCCGTCCGGTCCCCACCCCGACGCCCAGTACAGGGCCCAGGCGCCGGCCCCGGCCGCCGGGGGTCCGCCGTACAGCGCGGTCATGTGGACCACCGACTGCATGTTCTGCCGCGACATCGCTGACAGCGCACGTTTCATGCGGGCCACCGTACGTTCCGGCGACGCGCGGGGGATCGGGGGGCTCACGTCATCGGCTACGTATTCGCCGGTTGATACATTCCTGATCGACGTATCCGACGCGTTCGACGCGTTCGAGGAATCGAGCAATCGACGCAATCCGGCCTCTGGACGATCCGCCGCCGCGGATCGAAGCTCTAAGAAACACACCTATCCCAGGAGTCGCACATGTTCCCCATGGGCCTGGTCATCCTCATCGCCGCCGTCATCGCGGTCGCGCTGGTGTTCATCTGCCTGATCGACGCGCGATCGGATCGTTAGCCCCGCCGGTTCGCCCGCGGGTTCAGCCGCACGAAAGCGTCCCAGTACGTCGCCGGGAACAGCCGCGCCAGCAGGTCCGGCACCCGCGCCGACATCGCGATCAGGACCCGGCCACGGCGCCGCCGCACGCCCTCGATGATCCGGGCGGCGGCCCGGTCGGCCGGGTACGTCAGGACCTTGTTGAAGGCGCGCATCGCCTGCTCGCTGCGCTCCTGGTCGGCGCCGGAGGCCACGCGCGCGTCCAGCGCGATGCGGGTCTTGATGCCGCCGGGGTGGACGCAGGTCACGCCGACCTCGCCGGCCAGCTCGTGCCGCAGCGCCTCGGTGAAGCCGCGCAACGCGAACTTGCTGGCCGAGTAGGCGCTCTGGCCGGGCGGGGCGATCAGGCCGAACAGGCTGGAGGTGTTTACGATGTGGCTGCCGGCCGACTCCCGCAGCCGGGGCAGCAGGGCACGTGTCAGGGCGACCGGCGCGGCGAAGTTGACCGCCATCACCCAGTCGGACTCCTCCGCCGAGGTCTGCGCGAAAGTCCCGGCCAGCGCCACACCGGCGTTGTTGATCAGTAGGTTGACGACCGGTTCGGCGTCCATGATCTCGGCGGCCAGCTTGGCGACCGCGTCGGCGTCGGACAGGTCGGCGACCAGAGTGCGCACCCTGATTTCGGGACGGCGCCTGGTCACGGTCTGCGCGACGGTCGCCAGCCGCTCGGCGTCCCGGTCCACCAGCACCAGGTGCGTGCCCTTGAGCGCGAGGCCGTAGGCCAGCTGCTCCCCCATGCCGCCGGCCGCGCCGGTGACCACCGCGACCGCTCCGTTGAAGCGGAAGGGTGCGAGTCTCGGCGTGGCACGCGCAGCCCCCGCAGCGCCCTCAGTACCCGCGGTACCCGCAGCACCCTCGGGACCCTCAGTACCCGCAGCGCCCTCAGCCATCAGAACCCACCTTCGCCTTGTCCCGCCGCGTAGGGCGCAACGTCCGATCCAGATCCGTCCGCATCGTGGAGGTGGCGTCCAGAATGTAGTTCTGCCGCACCCGCCACGGGCTGCGGTGCCCGGCCCGCGGGAAGTCCTGGATCGAGCGCTGGATATACCCCGAGCTCAGCGTCAGCAGCGGCCGCTCGCGCAACGTCCCGTCCGGCACCGGCACGACCGAGGAGTACCCGCGCTCCGTCATATAGTTCAGCACCTTGCACACCAGCCGCGACGTCAGGTCCCCGCGCAGCGTCCACGAGGCGTTGGTGTAGCCGATGCAGACCGCGAAGTTGGGGATCCCGCTGACCATCGCCCCGCGCCACACGAACTGCTCGGCCAGCGGCACCTCGGCGCCGTCGACCCGCGGTGCGATCCCGCCGAAGGCCAGCAGCCGCAGCCCGGTCGCGGTGACCACCACGTCCGCCTCCAGCACCTTGCCCGACTTCAGCCGGATCCCCTCCGGCACGAACGTCTCGATGTGATCCGTGACCACCTCCGCCTTCCCGCCTCGCAGCGCCCGGAAGAAGTCGGCGTCCGGAGCCGCGCACACCCGCTGCTCCCACGGGTTGTAGCTCGGCGTGAAATGCTCGCGCACCATCGCCTCGTCCTTCACCGCCCGCTGGGTGAGCTTGATGAACACCTTGCGCGCGGCCTCGGGCCGGCGGGCGCAGAAGTGGTTCACCGCCACCGTCAAGGCGATGTTCTTCGCCCGGATGATCCGGTGCGCGGCCTTCGGCGGCAGCACCGCGCGCAGCCGGTCGGCCAGCTTGTCCCGGCTCGGCAGCGCGGCGATCCAGCTCGGCGAGCGCTGGAGCATGGTGACGTGCTCGGCCTGCCGCACCAGCGACGGCACCAGCGTGACGGCGGTCGCGCCGCTGCCGATGATGACGACGCGCTTGCCGGCGTAGTCCAGATCCTGCGGCCAGAACTGCGGGTGCACGACCGTGCCCCGGTAGTCCTCGACGCCGGGGAAGTCGGGCGTGTAGCCGCTGTCGTAGTCGTAGTACCCGGCGCAGGAGTAGAGGAAGTCGCAGGTCATCGTGCGGCGCTCGAGCGTACCCTGCTCGCACGTCTGCTCGACGGTGACGGTCCACCGCGCCTGCGCACTGGACCAGTCGGCGGCCACCACCTTGGTCCGGAACCGTATCTTGTCCTCGATCCGGTACCGCTTCGCGGTCGTCCGGATGTACTCCAAGACGGTGTCCCCGGCGGCGATGGACTTCGACTCGCGCCACGGCCGGAACGAGTATCCCAGCGTGTACATGTCGGAGTCCGACCGCACGCCGGGATACCGGAACAGGTCCCACGTCCCGCCGATCGCGGCCCGCGCCTCCAGGATCACGTAACTGCGCCCCGGGCTTTCGGTCTGTAGCCGATACCCGGCCCCGATCCCGGACAGGCCCGCGCCGACCACGACCACGTCGAAGTGCTCCATGGCCCTCAGTGTGGCCGACATGGCTTTACGCGGCAAGGGTTGGTGTAAAGAAAATATCAGCCGACCAGCGCGGACGCGGTCAGTGCAGATAGCCCGGTCTTTACAGCTAGTCCGATCTTTACGGCTAGTCCGATCTTTACGGCTAGTCCGATCTTTACGGCTAGCCCGGTCTTGGCAGCTAGCCGAGGTGCCGGCCGTGCAGGTGGTGCTTGCGGATGTGCGCGATGGTCCGATGGCGGCGGATTTTGCCATGCCGTCGCCGGTTCTTCTGCTTCTGGTTCACGGACGTCCCCTTTCGCAGAGTTCGAATGACTCGAACTTAGTCACGGGACGTGCACAGTCAATACCTGTGCGAGATCAAGCTGAGCTGGATGTCACCGGTCGGCGCCGCCCAACACCGGATCCACCGAGGCCACCACCGCCACCACGTCGGCGAGCATCCCGCCCTCGGCCATCGCCGGGACCGCCGCCAGATGCGTGAACGAGGGATCGCGCAGATGCACGCGGAACGGCCGGGTCCCGCCGTCGCTGACCACATGCGCGCCGAGCTCGCCGCGCGGGGACTCCACGGCCGAGTACACCTGCCCGGCCGGCACCGCGAAGCCCTCGGTCACCAGCTTGAAGTGGTGGATCAGCGCTTCCATCGACTGCGCCATGATGTGCCGCACCCACTCCTCGGAGTTCCCGAGGCCGTCGGCGGACCCCAGGGCCAGCCGCGCCGGCCAGGCGATCTTCGGGTCGGCGAGCATCACCGGGCCGGGCTCCAGCCGGTCCAGGGCCTGGTCGATGATGCGCAGCGACTCGGCCATCTCGTGCAGCCGCACCACGTAGCGGCTGTAGGCGTCGCACCCGGTCTCGGTCGGCACGTCGAACTCGTACGTGTCATAACCCAGATACGGCTCCGCCTTGCGCAGATCGTGCGGCAGCCCGGTGGCCCGCAGCATCGGGCCGGTGACGCCCAAGGCCATACAGCCGGCCAGATCCAGATACCCGACACCCTTGGTCCGGCCCAGGAACACCGGGTTGCTGTTCAACAGGCGCTCGTAGTCGCGCAGCCGCTTGGGGAACTCGGCGATCAGGGTCCTGATGTCCTCGACGACCCCGTCCGGCAGATCCTGCGCCAGCCCGCCGGGCCGCACGTAGGCGTGGTTCATCCGGTTGCCGGTGATCGCCTCCAGGATGTCCAGGATCGGCTCCCGGTCCCGGAAACCATTGGTCATCACCGTCAGCGCGCCCAGTTCCATGCCGCCGGTCGCGAGCGCCACCAGGTGCGAGGAGATCCGGTTCAGCTCCATCAGCAGGACCCTGATGACCTCGGCGCGCGGCGGCACGTCCGCCTCGACGCCGAGCAGCGCCTCGACCGCGCGGCAGTACACGGTCTCGTTGAACAGCGGCATCAGGTAGTCGGCGCGGGTCAGGAACGTCACCGCCTGGGTCCAGTTCCGGTACTCCAGGTTCTTCTCGATCCCGGTGTGCAGGTATCCGATCCCGCACCGGGCCTCGATGACGCTCTCGCCCTCGATCTCCAGGATCAGCCGCAGCACCCCGTGCGTGGAGGGGTGCTGCGGCCCCATGTTGACGATCAGCCGGTCCTCGCCGCCCGGCCCGGCCCCCGGCTGGCGTTCGGCGTCGCGCAGGACTTCGTCCCAGTCGTACACATGGGGGATTTGTCCTCATTCGGAACAGCGAAACGGCTAGACCTGGTCCGGCGCGGCGCCGCTTCGAACGTCGCAGGTCGGTCCGGGTGCGGCCGGTGCCCTGAATGGGCGATCACCGTACGCGGTATGCCGGGCGCCCGATCGCGAAGGCGTCGCTTTCGCGCGTATATTCGAATACGTTGGACCGTAGCCGGGCGTCCTGCAGGTACTGCCCGGCAGCGCCGATTCGGGCGGGGCGCAGGGTTTGCGCGGTCGTTCTCGCGTCGGGGCACGGCGGTCGGCTGCCGGGGTTCCCGGGACGGTCGGCCGCCGCTTCGCAGGCCCCTGAGGGTGTTCCCGCGACGCCGGCGGCTTCGGACGTCAGCAGACCGGGCCGAGCGTGGCGCCGGGCTTGAAGTTGGCCAGGGACTGCCAGGCCGGAGTGTTGGTGCCGTCGATGCGGCCGTAGACCCAGGTGTTGCCGTAGCCGTTGATGGCGTGGCACCAGATGTACATGTGCTGACCGCTGGTGAAGGAACCGGCGCTGGCGCAGGCCGCGTAGGGACCGGAGCGCATGGTGAAGGTGCCGGTGTTGGCGGTGCCGCTGCCGTCCTGCGCCACGACGTGCGTGGTGTGCCAGCCGGTGCACCCCATGTTGGCCTTGCTGGTGCTGACCGGCGGCTTCGGCGGCGTGGTGCTCGTGCTCGGCTTCGGCGGCGCGGGGGTGGACGCCACGGGAGTGGACGGCACCGGCGGCGCGACGGACGTCGAACCGACCACCGGCGGCGCCGAGGTCGCCGGCGCCCCCGGATTCGAGCCCTGATTCCCCGGCCCGCTACTGGCCGGCCCGAAGTTACCGGCGGCGCTGGTACTCGCCGCGCTGCTCGCGGCCCCGGCGTTGACGTCCTGGCCGTCGGGACGGGAGGTGGAACCCGCGAGCGGCTGGCCGCCGTCGCGCGCGCCGCCGGTGGGATCGCCGGCGCCGGGGGCGAAGCCGGAGTGGGTGTCGGCAGAGCTGGCCGTGGAGGAGGAACCCTGCGCCAGCGAGATCGCGCCGATCGCCACCGCCATTGCGGCCGCGGCGCTGGCGCCGATGATGACGCCACGGCGGCGGCCGGATTCCTGCGGTTCAGGAGCGGATGGGGCCGGCGAGACGTCGTCGGCGGAGGGCTGTCGCGCTAGTGGTATCGGCCACATCGAGGCTGGCGGCTGGGGCTGGGACTGGGACTGGGACTGGCTCCAGGGCTGCGATTGGGACTGCGACTCGGACTGCGGCATGTAAGGCATCGACGACGCCGGCGGTATCTGGGCACCCGGCGAGCTCTGCGACGGCACTGCTGGCTGCGCTGGTGCGGCCGGCGGCATCTGCGGCTGCTGCGGTGCTGATAGCGCGGGAGTCGCCGACTGCATCGCCTGCGCTGAAGCAAGCGGCGGCATCTGCGGCTGCGGCGCCTTCGGCTGCTGCTGCGGTGCTGATCGCGCTGGCGCGCTTGGTATCTGCGGCTCCGCCCCGACCCGCGGTATCGGCTGCGTGTGCTGCATCTCCGGCGCCGCCTCGACCCGCGGTATCCGCTGCGTCGGCTCCCCGGCGTCCAGCCTCGGCTCTCCGCCGTCCGGCTTCGGTTCCCTGCCGTCCGGCTTCGACTCCCCGCCATCCGGCGTCCGCGTCCGCGGCGCGAACCCCGGCGTCCGCGCGGGGATCGCCTGGACCTCCGGCGAGACCGGCCGGGTCGAGGCCAGGAACGGGTTGCTCGGATACAGCGTCGGCGAGGTCGTCGGCGATCCGCTGTATTCCCGTGCCGTCAGCGGCGGCAGCCCTATCGACGTGCCCTCTTTCCGCACGCCCTCCTCGGGTATCGACTCGTTCGGCCCGTCCGTCACAACCCACTCCCCAGTCCGCCTCGCGGCAAAAGCTGGCTGGAGTCTAGTCCTCCGGCGCCGGGCCCGAGCCCCGCGCGTGACAAGTGCTGAGCAATGGGCTCAGCTCGCGGTCCACTCGACCTCGGGCGGCAGCACGCGCGCCGTGAGGGGCTGGCCCTTGGCGTTGGTCAGGCCCATCCGGGCCCGGAGCGTCCCGGAGGCGATGCCGGCCTCGAACACGTCCTGCGGGATGCCGGACAGCATCAGCTTCGAGCGGCAGTACATCGTGTAGTCGCCGTCCTCGCCGATCCGGTTCCACGACAGGTATACGAAGCGCCCGCCGATCCCGTCCTGCACGTGCCGGCCACGCAGTGTGCGCTCCCCTTGCTTGTTCGTGAACGGCTCGACCGTCAGCTCCCACACCGCCCCGGCGGCGTCCCCGCGCACCGGGTCCAGCAGCTCCTTCGGCTTGTCCCTGACCTGGACGGCTACCACGATCCCCGGCAGGCCCGGCAGATCACGTCCTTCGATGCGCAGCAACATGTGACAAGGCTCGCACGCCTGAACCCGCCCGCATCCCGGTCACAGGCGCCTTTCACCGCCGCGCGCTGCGTATCCTTTTTCGGTGAACGTTCGAATGGCGGGGGCGGGGCGATGACGATCTCCGAAGTCCGGCAGGCGGCCGACGACCACACGGTCGAGTCCTGGCACCGCCGTGAACCCGCGCTCCCGGCGGTGGCCGTCCTCGGCATCGGCCCGGTCGCGGCCGCCCTGACCGAGGCGGCGCACGCGCTGCTGGCCGACGGCGCCAAGCTGCACCTGGTCGCCGATCCCGAGTACCTGGTCGTCCTCGGCGAGGAGACGGCGCTGCCCTGGGTGGACGGCGCCCGCTACCTCGGCTGGGACGGCAACGCCCTGACCCTCACCACGCACCGGGTGCTGCCGACCGCCGACCTGTGGCGCGAGGCCGCATTGACGGCGGCCGGGGCGGACGCGGCGTCGCTGGTGATCGTGCTGCCGGACCAGGTGCTGATAGCTGCCGGGAACGACGCCGATCATGCGGATCGTGCGAGCCATGCGGATCGTGCCGGCCATACGGGCGATACGGGCCATGCGAGCCATGCCGGCCATGCGGACCAGCAGGCGCCGACGCCCGGCGAGACCCGCCATAGCTCGTAACCCGCCCGCCTACTCAGCCCACAGAACC
>NZ_JAAFZA010000340.1 GCF_015356865.1 Catenulispora pinisilvae | reverse complement strand
TCGCCGCCAAACTCAACCGGCGACCCCGCAAAGTCCTCGACTGGGATACCCCAGCCGAACGCCTCACCAAGCTACTGTCAGACCACACAACCACAACGCGTTGCGACGACCGGTAGAACTCGCCCAGCCGCCGTGACTGGCGCTTTTCGGGGCCTTGACGGGGCCTGGATGCCTCGGTAGCGTCACCGGGAATGAATCGATTCAGCAGGTACTGATCCGAACAAGCCGACGCCGACCGACCTGGCGCACGGCGCACCAAGCCGGCCGGCGGGGCCGCGTCACCTCGCGCTACTCCACGTAGCAACCCTTCGCCGAGTCGAACGCCGGGTCGCCGAAGACCGTGTCCGTGCACGGCGTGCTGCCGCTGAAGCTCCCGAAGCGGTACTTGCCGTCCACGCCGAAGGCGACCTCGTGCGTGCCGGAGAACGTGCAGTTACCGTTCTCGGCGGCGCACGCCGTCCACGTCGCGAACGTCGGCGGTGGGCCGAGCAGGTAGCAGGCCTTGGCGACGTTGGGCGTCGGGTCGCCGAAGACCGCGTCGTCGCAGGCGGTGCCGCCGCTGCCCAGGGTGGCGAACTTGTACGTGCCGTTGGCTCCGTAGGCGACCGTCATCAGGTCGCTGTAGGCGCAGTTCTGGTTCTCCGTCGCGCACTGCTGCCAGCCCGGCGACGCCGGTTGCGCCGTCTGCTCGTAGCACCACTTCGCCACGCCGCTGTCCGGGTCGCCGAACACCGTGTCCGAGCAGGCTGTGGCGTTGCTCGTCTCCAGGTAGTTGTACTGGCCGCCGGCGCCGAACGCGATCACCGAGGTCCCGGTGACCGCGCAGCTGCCGTTCTCGGCGGCGCAGCGCGTCCACGTGCCGGGCAGCCCGCGGTAGGCGATCGGCGGCGCGGTCGCCGAGGCGCTGTAGGCGACCGTGTAGGCGCCCGGAGCGACCCCGCGGAAGTAAACGTACTGACCATCAGTGTCCGCACTCGTGATGCCGGACGCCCCGACGAACGCGCTCCCGTTCCAGGCGGTCTGTCCGTTCACCGTGACCGTCCGGCTCTGTCCCCAGGTCGGCACCGCGATGACGCCGCTGGAGCCGCTGTTCGTCGAGGAGTCCACTTGCAGGCTGAAATCGCCCGCGGTGTCGTGGTCGTAGCTGGCGTGGATCTGCTTGCCGGCGGCCACCGTCAGCGTTCCCTCGACGTGCGTCAGGTCGCCCGGGTGCGGCACCACCTGGTACCCGGTCCCGGACGGCGCGGTGGGGGAGATGCCCAGCACGTCGGTGGTCAGCGCGCCGGTGGGCCCGGTCGACCAACCGTGGGCCAGGCTGGTGAAGTTGCTCGAATACGCGCTGAGTGTGCCGTTGTTCCCGTAGCCCTCCCAGAAGGTGCTGCCGGTGCCGATCGGCGACTCCAGCATGTAGCCCCACTCGTCGCGCATCATGGCGAGCGCGTTGACGTCGTCCCCGGCGGCGAAGTGCGCGTAGAGCTCCATGGAGCCGGAGAACGGCGAGATGTTGTCGTTGAACTCAGGGGCCTGAGCCCCCAGGCTGTTCCAGTTGCCGCGCAGGTGCGCCATGATCGCAGAGGCCTGCGAACTCGACGCCAGTCCGTACCAGACCGCCAGCGAGTTCCCGTCCTGCGGATACAGCGTGCTGCTCGGGTTGTCCTTGTACGCGCCGGTGCCGGAGTCCCACAGCGTGGCGTTGACGGCCGTCTTGAGGCTCGCGGCCTTGCCCGCGTAGGCCGAGGCCAGCGAGCTGTCGCCCTCGGCCGTCGCCAACGAGGCGCCGGTGGTCAGCGCCTGGTAAAGCAGGGCATTGGCTTCGATGTTCTCGCCGCCCTGGTCGCCGCGGGCCCAGTCGCTGGTGTTGGTGACGTTCAGCAGGTTGTCGCCGCCGATCTTGGCGGTGATGAAGCTCATGCCGAGCTGGTACTTGCTCCAGATGCCGTCCAGCCAGGCCTTGTCGGAGGTGTCGAGGTAGTACGAGTACGTCCCGATCAGCGTCCACATGTGGTACGTGTCCGAGCCGTAGAAGCTGAACTCGGGCCCGCTGTAGGGCAGCTCGCCGGTCGACTTCTGGTTCTGGTACATCGTCGTCAGCGAGTTGCGGATGGCGAGCAGATCGTCGGTGCTCACGTACGCGGTGGTCGTCGAGATGCCCATGTCGCCGGGCCACACGGTGCGGTCCCGCTTCGCGCCGTCGGTGAGCACCTCGGTGCCGGTGCCGATGACGCCGTTGTTCTCCCATCCCGACGCCGGCGGCGGCCACACCCGGCCCTCGGTGGGATCGATGGTGTCCAGCTGTGTGGTGTAGGCGCCGGCGTACCAGATGCGGTTCAGCGTGTCGTCGTTGGAGCAGAAGTAGTCGGGGTACGCGGCCGGGTCCGAGGCGTTGGGGGCGGCCGAGAACGCCAGTGAGACGCCGTTCAGATCGGCGTAGCCGCCGGAGTTCAGGAAGAGTGTCAGGTACCTGAATCCGCCGCGCAGTTTGTCCTTCGGCATGGTGTAGCCACCGCCGCCGGCCGGAACGGACGCGGACAGGAACCCGTCCGCACCGCCGCCGCTGGAGGCGTCGCTGGTGTTGCCGACGAACAGGCTGGACTCGGAGAACGCCAGCCCGATGCTCTGCGAGGAATCGCTGGCGTCCGCGAAGTCCACCGTGACCAGGCCGGCGACGTCCTTGCCGAAGTCGAGCGTCACGGCGGAACCGTTTCCGGTGAGCCGGGTGTCCTGGCCGCTCAGAAGCGCTGAGGCGTTGCCGACGTTGCCGTTCGTCGTGGCGACGGCGACCGGGTTCACCGTTCGTGAGGTGGGGGACAGGTTGTCGGCGGCGCACGGGTTCGCAGCGAGCTTCTTCGCCGCGGGGTGAGCGGTGGCCGCGGGCGGTGCCGTGGCCGCGTGGACCGGCGCCGGATCGCCGACAGCGGTGCCGACGCCGCCGAAGGCCAGCCCGAGCGCGAGCACGGCGATCGGTATGTGTTTCACGGTTCTCCCTTTCCTGAAACGTTTTTGGGCAAGGGGGAGCGAGGCAGCTGGAAGCCGCCGATGCGTGCAGTGTGCGAGGGTCCCGCTGATGGATTAAATCGATTCAATCCTCGAATTCACCGGGGATGCTACTCCCGCCCGTGACCGGCGGCCAGAGTCTGCGGGCAAAGAATCAGAAGTCTGTGATCGGCGAGGTGGGAGCCTTGACAGCCCCCAGCGTGAGGCGTAAAACCAACACGAACAAAGAGAAACGGCGTGGAAACCAAATCGCCGTCGCATCGCATGACGGCGAGCACACTGGGGTGGCCCATGTACGCAGAGGAACGACAGCAGGCGATCCTGCACAAGGCACGCGTCGACGGCCGGGTGGACGTCGTGGTCCTGGCCGAGCATCTGACCGTGACCACGGAGACCATCCGCAGGGACCTGACGGCCCTGGAACGCGCCGGTCTCGTGCGCCGGGTCCACGGCGGGGCGATCCCGGTCGAACGGCTCGGTTTCGAGCCGGCGCTGGCCGTCCGGGACCAGAGCATGACCGCGGAGAAGGAGCGGATCGCCAAGGCGGCGCTGGCCGAACTCCCCGACGAGGGATCGGTCATCATCGACGCCGGGACGACCACCGGGCGGCTGGCCACGATCTTGCCGGCCGACCGGGAGCTGACCGTCGTGGTGAACGCCCCGGCGCTGGCCGCGCAGCTGGTCGCCCGGCCCAATCTCACGGTCCTGATGCTCGGCGGCCGGATCCGGGGCCGCACGCTGGCCGCGGTGGACGAATGGGCCCTGGCCCCGTTGTCCCAGCTGTGTGTCGACGTGGCCTTCATCGCCACCAACGGCGTCTCGGTGGCGCGGGGTCTGACCACCCCGGATCTGGCCGAGTCGGCGGTGAAGCGGGCGATGATCGGCGCCGCCCGGCGCACCGTGCTGCTGGCCGACCACACCAAGGTCGGCAACGACTGCATGGCCCGCTTCGGCCGGCTGGCCGACGTCGATCTGTTCATCACCGACACCGGTCTGGACGAGGAGACCGCCGCCGACTTCGGCGGCGCCGGGGTGCGGGTGGTCCGGGCATGATCGTCACCCTGACCCTCAACCCGAGCCTGGACCGCACGCTCACGCTCCAGACGCTGCGCCTGGGCGAAGTGCTGCGCGCCACCGGTGCCCGGATCGACCCCGGCGGCAAGGGCGTGAACGTGACCCGGGTGCTGCGCGCCTTCGACGTCGGCTCGCACGCGGTGATCCCGTGCGCCGGGCCGGACGGGGAGGAACTGGTGCGGCTGCTGAGCAAGGCCGGGGTACCGGTGACCGAGGTCCCGGTCGGCGGCTGGACCCGGTCGAACATCACGCTGGTCGAGGCGGACGGCCGGGCCACGAAGGTCAACGCCCCGGGCGGGGCGCTGACCGGGCAGGAGGTGGCGCTGCTCGCCGAGACCGTGCTGGACCGGTGCTTGTCACAGAGCGCTGATATATCGGGCCGCACCCGCGCCTCCTGGGCCGTGCTCTCCGGCAGCCTGCCGCCGGGCGTCCCGGACACCGTCTACGCCGAGCTGACCGCGCTGTTCGCCGAGCACGGCGTCCGGGTCGCGGTCGACACCAGCGGCGCGGCGTTGCTGGCGACGCTGGACGCCGGCCCGGACCTGATCAAGCCGAACCGGCAGGAGCTGGCCGCGGCCGTCGGGACCCCGCTGAACAGCATCGCCGACGTCGTCGCGGCGGCCGACAAGCTGTTGTCCCGGGGCGTCAAAACGGTGCTGGCCAGCCTCGGCGCCGACGGCGCGGTCCTGGTCGACTCCGCCGGCGCGGTGCTCGGCACCGCCGACCCGATCGAGCCGCAGAGCACCGTCGGCGCCGGCGACGCGCTGCTGGCCGGGTTCCTGGCCGCCGGCGCGAGCGGTGCCGACGCCCTGGTCGAGGGCATGGCCTGGGCCCGGGCCGCCGTGGGGCTGCCCGGCAGTCAGATGCCGGATCCCTCGGACGTGAGCCGGGAAGGAATCCGGGTCGTCCGCGACCCGGGAGGTAAACCGGTGGGCGCGGTCCACCTCGCCGACAACGGCTGACAGCACTTTCACCACTTTCACCGCTTTCATCGCCACCGCACGCCACGCACAGCAAATGAGGAACAAACCCAACGATTTCCCTTGACGTCCCTAGGAGGACGACATGTCTTCGATGGCTTATACGCCGGCTCCCACCGGCACCGGACTGAAAGCCACAGTCCAGAAGTTCGGCTCGTTCCTGGCCTCGATGGTGATGCCGAACATCGGCGCGTTCATCGCCTGGGGCCTGATCACGGCCCTGTTCATCCCCACCGGCTGGATCCCGTCCAGCTCGCTGGGCCAGCTGGTCACGCCGATGATCACCTACCTGCTGCCGATGCTCATCGGCTACACCGGCGGCCGGATCGTGCACGGTCAGCGCGGCGCGGTGATCGGCGCGATCGCCACGATGGGTGTGGTGGTCGGGGCCTCGGTGCCGATGTTCCTGGGCGCGATGATCGTCGGCCCGCTGGCGGCGTGGGTGCTCAAGCAGTTCGACAAGCTCACCGCGGACCGGCTGAAGGCCGGGTTCGAGATGCTGGTCGACAACTTCTCCCTGGGTATCATCGGCGGCGCGTTCGCGGTGCTGGGCAAGTGGGCGATCGGCCCGGCGGTGAACCACGTCACCAACTGGGCCGGCACCGGCGTGAACTGGGTGCTGAACCACCACCTGCTGCCCTTCGTCAGCATCCTGATCGAGCCGGCCAAGGTGCTGTTCCTGAACAACGCCATCAACCACGGCGTGCTGGACCCGCTGGCGGTGGCGCAAAGCGCCGCGCACCACAAGTCGATCCTGTTCATGCTGGAGTCCAACCCCGGTCCGGGCCTGGGCATCCTGTGCGCCTACCTGCTGTTCGGCCCGCGCTCGCTGCGGCCCACGGTCCCCGGCGCCATCGTCATCGAGTTCCTCGGCGGCATCCACGAGATCTACTTCCCGTACATCCTGATGAAGCCGCGCCTGATCCTGGCCGCGATCGCCGGCGGGTTCGCGGGGGTCTCAGTGTTCTCCATCACCGGTGCCGGTCTGGTCGCCTCGCCCTCGCCGGGCTCGATCTTCGCCTACCTCACCGAGACCCCGCGCGGGAGCTACTTCGGGGTGCTGGCCGGAGTCGTGGTAGCCGCGGCCGTGTCGTTCGTCGTCGCCTCGCTCTTGCTCGGGTTCGGACGCGGTGAGAAGGCCGAAGAGGCCGAGGAGACAGATGACGCCGATGACGCCGGCGACGGCGCGGCTGTCCCGGCCCAGTCCTCACCCGCCTCACCTGAAGGAGCCACAGCATGACCAGCATCCCCGTCTCCGACATCAAGAAGATCATCGTGGCCTGCGACGCCGGCATGGGGTCCTCGGTGATGCTCGCCGGGACCTTGAAGCGGCAGCTGAAGAACACCGGCGTGATCGTCGAGCACGCGCAGGTCTCGGCCATCCCGGCCGACGCCGACCTGATCTTGACCCAGCGGAGCCTGGCCGAGCGGGCCCGGGCCGCGGCTCCCGGCAAGCCGGTGGTGACCTTCCAGATCTTCCTGGGCGACCCGGCCGTGAACAAGGTGGTCAAGGCCGTGAAGGAAGGCGGCACCATCGATGTCTGACACCGCTGACGGCCTGCTGACCGAGCAGGCCGTCCGGTTCGGGGTCCACGCCGCCGACCGCTACGACGCGGTCCGGCAGTGCGGCGAACTCCTGGTCGCGGTCGGCGCCGTGACCCAGGACTACGTCCCGGCGATGCGCGAGCGCGAGGACGAGATCTCCACCCACATCGGCGCCGGGGTCGCGATCCCGCACTCCACCGCCGCCGGCAAGAAGTACGTCCGGCGCGACGCGCTGGCCGTGCTGGTCCTGGCCGAGCCCGTCGACTGGGGCGAGGGCGAGCAGGTGTCTTTGTGCGTCGCCATCGCCGCCCTCGGCGACCGGCACCTGGACATCCTCGCCGAGCTCGCCGAGGTCCTGATGGACCCCGACCGGGCCGAACAGCTCCACCTGGCAACGACCGCTAGCGAAGTGATCCGGCTGCTCCAGCCGGCTCCGAAAGGCAGAGAACGTATGAAGGCCGCTGTGTTCCATGGACCCGGGGACGTCCGGATCGAGGAGGTGCCCGAACCCACTCCCGCCGCCGGCGAGGTGAAACTCAGGGTGCTGGCTTGCTCGATGTGCGGGACCGATCTGAAGATCTTCCGCTCCGGGCACTTCCGCATCGCCCCGCCCCGGGTGATGGGGCACGAGATCGCCGGTGAGATCGTCGAGATCGGTGCCGGCGTCGAGGGCTGGGCGCTGGGGGACCGGGTGCAGGTGATCGCCGCGATCCCGGACGGCACCTGCGAGGAGTGCACGCGCGGGCACCAGACCGTGTGCCTGAACCAGGAGTCGATGGGCTACCAGTACGAGGGCGGCTTCGCCGAGTTCATGGTGGTGCCGCCGAGCGTGCTGGCCGTGGACGGGATGAACCGCATCCCCGAGGGCGTGGGCGCCGACGAGGCCTCCGTCACCGAACCGCTGGCCTGTGTGCTCAACGGCCAGGAACTGGCCGGGGTCGGTCCCGGCGACGTGGTGGCGGTCTTCGGCGCCGGCCCGATCGGCTGTCTGCACGTCCGGCTGGCCCGCTCCCGCGGCGCGGACCGCATCATCATGATCGAGGTCAACCGCGACCGGCTCCAGTTGGCCGCCGACCTGGTCCACCCGGACGACACGGTGTGCGCCGAGGACGGCGACATCATCGAGCAGGTCCGCAAGCTCACCGACGGCCGCGGCGTGGACGTGGTGATCACCGCCACCGCCGCCGGTGCCGCCCAGGAACAAGGACTCCAGATCGCCGCCCCGCGCGCCCGCGTCAGCTTCTTCGGCGGCCTGCCCAAGGACAAGCCGACCATCACCTTGGACTCCAACCTGGTCCACTACCGCGAGCTGACGATCGTCGGCGCCAACGGCTCCAGCCCCGCCCACAACGCCCGCGCGCTGGAGCTCATCGCCAGCGGCGAGGTTCCGGTCAAGGACCTGATCTCCGTGCGGCTGCCGCTGGAGCGGGTGCTGGACGGCCTGGACATCGTGGCCAAGGGCGAGGCCATCAAGGTCACCATCGAACCCTGAGCCGGGCTCGAACCGAGGACAGGGACGAGGAGAAGGACATGGTTGAGCGCACCGTCGTCGTCGGATCCACCAGCGGGCTGCACGCCCGCCCGGCGAAGCTGCTGGTGACGGCCGCCAAGGAGCAGCCGGCGACGGTGCGGCTCCGGATCGGCGACCGCCCGGCGATCGACGCCCGCAGCATCCTCGCGGTGCTCGCGGCGGGAGTGAAGCAGGGCACGGAGGTCACGCTGGAGGCCGATGGCGACGGCGCCGAGGCGGCCGTCGCCGTCCTCGCGGACCTGATCGCTCGGAATCTGGACGAGGAGGGGGACGGGAATGAGTGAGCGGGGGCTCGGGGGCGGTGCGCAGCCCCGTGGCGCGGCCGTGGTCGGCACGCAGGCAGCCGCGGATCTCGGCGCCGGGCGATCGGCGGCCGGTGCGGTGCCTGCCGAAGCGGCCGGTGCGGTGCCCGGTGGCGGCGCGGTCAGCGCCGCTCATCAGCCCGCTGCCATCTCGGTGCTCAGCGGCGTCGGCGTGAGCGCGGGCACGGCGATCGGTCCAGTCGTGCGTATGACCGCCCCGGCGCCCCTCCCGCAGCCCCGGCCTGTGGCCGATGCCGCCGCCGAGCTGTCCGCCGCCGAACGCGCGGTGGCGGAGCTCGCCGCGGACCTCACCGCCCGCGCCGAGCGCCTGTCCGGCGAGGCGAAGGAGATCCTCGAAGCCCTGGCGATGATCGCCGAGGACCCGACCCTCGCCGACGATGTCCGGCGGCGCGTCGCGGCCGGCACCGACGCGCCGCACGCCCTCACCGAAGCCTTCGACGCCCAAGCCGACCTGCTCCGCGAAGGCGGCGGCTACCTCGCCGAACGCGCCGCCGACCTCGAAGACCTCCGCGACCGCGCCGTGGCCGCCGTCCTGGGCCGCCCCATCCCCGGC
>NZ_JAAFZA010000034.1 GCF_015356865.1 Catenulispora pinisilvae | reverse complement strand
TCTAAAACCCACAGCGCAACAGCAACTCGCCCCGCAAACTCCAGCCCCCAAAAAACCCGCTGGCCCGCAGCCCCGGCCAGGAACGGATCCCGATCGGCGACCGGCGACCGGCGCGCCGCGAACCGCCGGGCAAAGGTGGCCTGATGCGGCATCGGTTGACGCCCGTTAAGGGGGCGTAGGGGAACGGCCGCGCAGAGAACTGCGCCGCCGTATCAGTTCATGCCGTCCGGCGGGAACCCACCAGCGCTAAACCGCCCTGTCCAGTGCGGCCAGCGCGGCGTCCAATTCCAGCAGCGCCGATCCGGCGCTAGTGCTTGCCGGGTGCGGTAGCCGGCGGTAGGCGGGGCCAGCGCTGCCTCTGCCGCCCAGTCGGCGACGGACGGTGCCGAGATTCGCGGCGACCGCGCCTTGCAGGCCCGCCCAGGCCGGTGTCGGCTCCGGCGGGGTGTCGGCGAAGGCCTTCGCCAGCAGTTCCACGGGAGCGATGCAGGCGCGGACGGCATCGATGGCGTCTGCGGGGTGTGCGGGAGGGTGTGAGGCAGGGTGCGCGGCAGGGCCTGGAGCGTGGCCGGTAGTTCGGCGTGGGCGGCGGGCACTGTGAGCGCGGCGGAGCAGCATGCGGTGCGTGCGGATCGGCTTCGCGATCTGTTCCAGGAGCTCAGCGGTCTGTAGGAAGCGGGCGCCGCGCTGTCGGGCTTCGGCCCGGTCGCCGATCGGGGTGCCGAGGAAGTCGGACAGTGCGGCCAGTGCGTCGGCCACGCGGCGTTTGAAGACGTCCCCGGTGCGGACCGGCAGGATGAGCCAGGACGCGGCCGCGCCCAAGGCGGCACCGACCAGGATCGCTTCGAGGCGCGTCAGCAGTAGCGACGGGGCGCTCTGGCCGTAGTACCCGTATAGCAGCGACAGGACGGCGGTCACCGATCCGGCCCAGAGCGCGTAGCTGATCTCGCGGAGCCAGCCGGCTATGGCGAGCACAGTGAAGATGAGGACGATCGACCACCTGTCGTGCGCAGGGAGCGCTCCGGCGATCCACGTTGCGATGGCGGTCCCGACAGCCGCGCCGCAGGCACGCTCGATGCTCTTGTGCAGGACGTCGCCACGCCCCCGCGCGCCGCTACAGACAATGAACGCGGTGAGCACAGCCCACGGCCAATGTTCGTGGAAGACCAGGTGACCGGCGGCAAACGCCGTGGTCAGCGCGGCGGCCATCTGTAACGCCATGCGGGTGCTGGCGGGGATCCGCCGCTTGGTGCTCCCGGCCGGAGACGGGCGCGACGTGGGCCGGGGGCGCGGCCGATCGAACCGCACCGCCGTGGCGAGGAGCTGGCCGAGCCAGACCCAGGACGCTGCGACCACGGCGATGAGGGCGCTCCACGCGTCGTGGTCGGCGGCGTAGGGGCGGGCGCCTTCGGTGTGGGTGACCAGGAGTGCCACGAACGGCAGGACCAGAAACGTGCCCGCCTTCGTGGCGCGGGCGCCGAACCGCCGGATCCAGATGGCGCCGGCCATCGCGGTCACGAACGCCGCGTCCCCGAGTATCGGGTGCCGCACCAGCAGCGAACCCACTTCGGACGCGACAGCGGCCGAGGCGGCGATGACCAGGACGCCGATCAGCCGGTCCTGATGACCGGCGCCGCGCTGTACCCGCGCCAGCGTCACGCTCAACGCCACAGCGGTCACGACGACGTCCATCCCCAGGTGGGCGTGGTGTTCGAGCCAGATCGCCGAGGCCAGGGCGGCCAGCGCCGAGGCCGTGGCGACCGTCGCGCCGCGCAGGGCGCCCAGACGGAGCACGTCCGGACGCCGCGTGCCCGGACGCGGCGCGTTGTTCAGGCGCAGCGCACTCAGCCGCAACCGCAGCCGATTGGTGGTTATCACTTACTATCCCCTGAATCTATTGGCAGGCCGTGTCTAGGGGTGCCAGCCGTAGCGCAGCCATAATAGTAAGTGATAGCGTAGCGTTGTGCCAACACAGTCGATGCCTGCCACCGAGGCCCCAGCCGACACCGCGCCCGCGCCGGAGCTGCTCGCCGCGGCCGAGGCCATCCGACAAGGCGCCACCCGTCTGGCCCGCCGGCTGCGCACCGCGCGCTCAGCCGGCGCGATGAGCACGAACAAGATCAATGTACTGAGTCACCTGTACCGGCACGGCCCGTCCACCCCCGGCGAGGTGGCCGCGGCCGACCGGCAGCAGCCGCAGTCGCTGACCCGGGTCTTCGCCGAGCTGGAACGCGACGGGTTGGTGATCCGCTGCTCCGGCGCCGAGGACCGCAGGCAGTCGATCATCAGCATCACCGAGGCCGGGAGCGCGGCCCTCAGACACGATGTGGCCGAACGCGACGACTGGCTGGCCGGGGCGCTCGCCGGGCTGAGCGAGACGGAGCGGCAGGTGTTGCGGCTGGCCGCGGGGCTGATGGAGCATATCGCAGACAACTGATTGATGGCTGCTGACAAGCTGACAAGCTTCGCTATCGCTCAGGCTGGCAGCTGGGACACCAGTACACGACCCGATCTTGAGGCGGAGTCCCCAGACTCGACGTCAGAATCCGCGTCCCGCACCGGCGGCAGGGCTGCCGGGCCCGGCCGTAGACCCAGTTCCGCCGGTCGGCCCGGGTGTCCCCGGTCGTGACGTGCCCGCCGCGCAACCGGTTGAGCGTCAGCAACCGGTGCGCCGTGTCCAGCACCTTCTCCAGGCCGGGCACCTCCCCCACCGGCCGCCAGGGCGGGACGCGGGCCAGGAAGCTGAGCTCGTTCGCGTAGACGTTGCCCACCCCGGCCAGGTTCCGCTGGTCCAGCAGGGCCAGACCGAGCGGCCGCGACGGATCGGCCGACAGCCGGCGCAGGGCCTCCTGCCGGTCCCAGTCCGGGCCCAACAGGTCCGGGCCGAGATGGCCGACAGCGCTCGACTCGTCGGCGGTGGGAAGCAGTTCGACGACGGGCAGCCGATAGCCGACAGCGGTGCTAGCAGCGGTGCCCAGCACGACACGGATCTGCCATCCCGGGCCGCCGCTCCAGCGCTCGCCGGTCCGGTAGAGGGCCCAGCGTCCGTCCATCCGCAGGTGTGTGTGGAGCGTCAGACCGCCCTCGAATCTGGTCAGCAGGTGCTTGCCCCGGGCGACGGTCTCCAGCACCCGGCGCCCGGTCAGATCCGACGTCGCCAGCGCCGGGACCCGCAGGTCGGCGACGGCGAGGACGTCCCCGGACAGCCCTTCGTGCAGCTGCGCGGCGGCCCGGAACACCGAATCGCCTTCGGGCATGGCACCTCCTGCCTCGGGGCAGCGACCCGGCGGGCTCGCGCCGTCAGCCCACAGTCAGCTCGGTCAGGTCGGCCAGGTCAACCGACTCGCAGTCAGCCCGCGCTGGACTCCGCCGCGGCCCGCCCGGCCTTCCTGCCGGAGAACAGGCAGCCGCCCAGGAACGTCCCCTCCAGCGAGTTGTAACCGTGCACGCCGCCGCCTCCGAACCCGGCGACCTCGCCGGCCGCGTACAGGCCCGGGATGGGCGAGCCGTCCGCGGCCAGGGCGCGGGAGTCCAGGTCGGTCTGGATGCCGCCGAGGGTCTTGCGGGTCAGGATGTTGAGTTTGACGCCGATCAGCGGACCGGCCGCCGGGTCGAGGATCCGGTGCGGGGTGGCGGTGCGGCCCAGGCGGTCGCCGAGGTAGCGGCGGGAGTTGCGGATGCCCTGGACTTGGGCGTCCTTGCTGTAGGGGTTGGCGATCTGCGAGTCGCGGGCTTCGATCTGGCGGCGCATCTCGGCCGCGTCCAGCAACGCCTCGCCGGTCATCGTGTTCATCTTCGCGACCAGTTCCTCCAGACTCTTCGCCACCGCGAAGTCGGCGCCCTTCTCGACGAACGCCGCGACCGGCGCCGGGGCGCCCTTGCCCACGAGCCGCTCGCGCAGGAACGCCTTGCGGTCGTTCGCGGTGATGTCAGGGTTCTGCTCCGAGCCGGAGAGCGCGAACTCCTTCTCGACGATCTGCCGGGTGAGCACGAACCACGAGTGGTCGTACCCTGCGATATCCGGATCGGTGCGCAGGTGGCGCAGCGTCCCGAGAGTGTCGTAGCCGGGCAGATACGGTGCGGGCAGCCGGCGGCCCAGGGCGTCGAACCACATCGACGACGGCCCCGGCAGGATCCTGATTCCGTGCCCCGGCCACACCGGATCCCAGTTGCGCAGGCCCTCGGTGTAGTGCCACATCCGGTCCCGGTTGACCAGCCGTGCCCCGGCCCGCTCGCTGATGTCCAGCATCCGGCCGTCCACGTAGGCCGGGACGCCGGTCACCATGAAGCCCGGGGCCTTGCCGAGGCGCTCGGGCCAGAACTCGCGCACCACCTCGTGGTTCGCGCCGATCCCCCCGCTGGTGACGATCACCGCCTGCGCCGACAGCTCGAACTCGCCGATCGCCTCGCGGCTCGACGGGACGCCGCGCGCCGCGTCGTCGTCGGCCAGCACGGTGCCGCGGACCCCGGTGACCGCGCCGTCGGTGACCACCAGTTCGTCGACCCGGCGCCGGTGGTGGAACGTCAGCAGCCCGGAGGCCGCGGCCTGCTTCGCCAACCGGACGAAGGGCTCGACGACACCGGTCCCGGTGCCCCACGTGACGTGGAACCTCGGCACGGAGTTGCCGTGCCCGTCGGCGCGCAGATCGCCGCGCTCGGCCCAGCCGACCGTCGGCAGGAACTTCAGGCCGTGGCCGGCGAGCCAGGACCGCTTCTCCCCCGCCGCGAACTCGACGTAGGCGCGGGCCCAGCGGTAGGCCCAGGAATCCTCGTCGTCCCGGCGGTCGAACTGCGCGCTGCCGAGCCAGTCGTTCCAGGCCAGCTCGACAGAGTCCTTCACCCGCAGCCGCCGCTGCTCAGGGGAGTCCACGAGGAACAGCCCCCCGAACGACCACCAGGCCTGGCCGCCCAGGTTCGCAGCGTTCTCCTGCTCGACCAGCGCCACCTTGCGACCCCGCGAGGTCAGCTCGTGCGCGGCGGTGAGTCCGGCCAGGCCGGCTCCGACGATGATGACGTCAGCGTCCACGGGGTGGCTCCACTTCTGTCGTGCGGGCGTTGGGAAAGAACTTAAACCAATCGACTGCGTGGCGGCTGTCACGCGTGTCACACAGTGCGCCGGCGAGCAGGCGTTGGTAACCTCCGTCGTGTCCTGCCGGGCCGACCGGCGGTTCCGACCTGATCCGGAGGCCTCGGCGTGGCTGTGACGATCCGCAGGGCGGTGATCCCGGCGGCCGGGATCGGTTCCCGGATGCTGCCGTTGACCAAGGCGATCCCCAAGGAGATGCTGCCGGTCGGCGACCGGCCGGTCATCGAGCACACGGTGCGCGAGCTGGTGGCCTCCGGGATCACCGACATCACCATCGTGGTGTCCGGCGGCAAGTCGCTGATCCAGGACCACTTCCGGCCGAACCCGGCGCTCGTCGAGCAGCTGCGGGCCGCGGGCAAGGACGCCTACGCGCAGGCTGTCGAGGACGTGGCCGAACTCGCGCGCGCCGGCCACATCACCTACCAGGACCAGCACGGCCCCTACGGCAACGGCACCCCGGTGCTGAACGCGGCGCGCGGTCTGGGCGGCGATGAGCCGATGCTGGTGCTGTGGCCCGACGACGTGTTCGTGGCCGAGGTGCCCCGCGCCCAGCAGCTCATCGCCGCCTACGAGGCGACCGCCTGTCCGGTGCTGGCGTTGATGCCGATGGACCGCGCGGAGTCGGAGCGTTACGGCGTCCCGCTCGTGCACGAGGACCTGGGCGGCGGCCTGCTGCGGATCTCGGGTCTGCTGGAGAAGCCCAAGCCCGTGGACGCGCCCAGCGACTACGCCGCGATCGGCGGCTACGTCGTCACCCCCGGGGTCGTGGACGAACTGCGCGAGGCCACTGTCCGCTGGGAGCAGCGGCGCACCGGCGAGGTGTACCTCACCGAGGCGATCAACGCCTACGCCGCGACCCACGCCGTGTACGGGCAGGTGATCGCAGGGCGTTGGTACGACACCGGCAATCCTGAGGACTACCTGGTGGCTCAGTTCGCGCGCGCCCTGGCCGATCCCGACTACGGACCGGTCCTGCGATCGCTGGCCGCCGACACCGGCGCCGACACCGACACCGGCGCCGACGCTGCCGCCAACACCGGCACCGGCACCGGCACCGGCACCTCGGCCTGACCGGCACCGCACGCGGTCAGCCACCGGATCGGCGAATCTCCCCCGGCAGCCAGGCACCCCGCTCCGCCAGCAGGTAGGCCAGCAGCGCCGCGACGTCCCCGGTGTCGGGCACGGAGTACTCGGCCAGGCTCTCGCCGGGACCGACCTTCACCCCCAGGTCCGGACCGGCCAGGCGGGCGAACGCCTTCTCGTCGGTGACGTCGTCGCCGACGAACAGCGCCGCGGTGGCGCCGGCTTGACCGCGCAGCAGGTCCAGGGCCTCGCCCTTGTCGGTCTCGACGACCGCGAGTTCGATCACGGCCTTGCCCTCGGTGACGTGCACGCCCGCCCACCGCGCCGGGCCCGCGCGGACCGCGTCCAGGACCGACTCGCCGGCCGCCGGCTCGGCCCGGCGCACGTGCACCGCGATGCTCGCCGGCTTGGTTTCCAGTAGCACGCCCGGTGTGCGGCCGACGAGCTTCCCGAGGCCGGATTCCAGTCGACGGCGGAGCTTCTGCGCGTCGGCGTCCAGGGCGTGGGCGAACCCGGCGTCGATCTCCGCGCCGTGGCTGCCGATCAGATGCACTCCGGCCGGTAGTCCGGACGGCGCGGCATGTCCGGACGGCGCGGCCAGCCCGGACAGCGCGGCCAGGTCGCGCAGGGCCCGGCCGGAGATCACGCCGGCGGTCGTGTCGGGCAGGGCGGCCAGCGATCGCAGGGCCCGTATCGACTCCGGACGCGGCACCGCCCGGGCCGGATCGGCGACGATGGGCGAGAGCGTCCCGTCGTAGTCGCAGACCACGAGCAGCCGGGGCGTCCGGGCCAGGCGGGCGACGGCCTGGCGCAGGGCCGCCGGCAGCGTCTCGGCGGTCATTGGTGCACCACCGTATGCGCCCCGGTGGCCGCAGCCGAGGCGGGGTCCAGGAAGTCGAGGAACGAGCGAGCCCAGCGGCCCACATCATGGGTCATCACCTGTCGGTGCAGGGTCCGCATCCTCGCGCGCTCCTCCATCGGGTCCATGGTCAGCGCCCGCACCAGAGCCTTCTTGACGCCGTCCAGATCATGCGGGTTGACGAGCAGGGCGTAATCGCTCAGCTCGGCCGCCGCCCCGGCGAACTCGGACAGCACCAGCACTCCGTCCAGTCCGTGCCGGGTGGCGATGTATTCCTTGCACACCAGGTTCATCCCGTCCCGCAGCGGCGTGACCACCATGACGTCGGCCGCGCTGTACAGCGCGACGAGCTCGTCCCGGTCCATCTGCTGGTGCAGATAGTGCACGACCGGGCGGCCGACCCGGCCGAACTCGCCGTTGAGCCCGCCGACCTGCTGCTCGATGCTGCGGCGCATCGCCTGGTACTGGCCGACGCGCTCGCGGCTCGGGGTGGCCAGCTGCACCATGGCCACGTCCTCCGGGTCCACCCGCCCCTCGACCAGCAGCTCGCGCAGGGCACGCAGGCGCACGTCAATGCCCTTGGTGTAGTCCAGCCGGTCCACTCCGAGCAGAAGGCGGCGGGGATCTCCCATGTCCGAGCGCATCTGGCTGGCGCGCTTGGTGGTCCGGGCCTGCCGTGACAAGTCGTCGAACGCCGCGGCGTCGATGGAGATGGGGAAGGCCCCGACCCGGACCTGGCGGCCGTCGAACGACACCGACCCGGGGCGGCTGCGGACCCGGACGGCCGCCTTCGTCGGTTCCAGATCGAGCAGCCGCCGGGCCAGCCACAGGAAGTTCTGGGCTCCCCCGGGCATCTGGAACCCGACGACGTCGGCCCCCAGCAGCCCGCGCACCACCTCGGTCCGCCAGGGCAGCTGCATGAACAGCTCGACCGGCGGAAACGGGATGTGCAGGAAGAAGCCGATATGCAGGTCCGGACGCTGCTCGCGGAGCATGGCCGGGACCAGTTGGAGCTGGTAGTCCTGCACCCACACGGTGGCCCCCGGGGCCGCCACCGCCGCGGCGGCGTCGGCGAACCGCTGGTTCACCACGACGTAGCTGTCCCACCAGGACCGCTCATAGACCGGCGGGACGATGACGTCGTGATAGAGCGGCCACAGGGTGCCGTTGGAAAAACCCTCGTAATAGTCCCGGACCTCGTCGGAGGACAACCGGACCGGGTGCATCAGCAGGCCGTCGTCGTCGAACGGCTCCAGGTCCAGATCGGCCCGGCCGGACCAGCCGACCCAGGCGCCGTCCCGGCCGCGCAGGAACGGCTCCAGCGCGCTGACCAGACCGCCGGGACTGGGACGCCACCGTTCGGTCCCGTCGTCGAGCAGTTCCAGGTCGACGGGCAGCCGGTTGGCGACCACCAGGAAATCCGCACCGCGCCGCTTCGTCGCTCCGACTGCCATATTTCTCCCGCCTAAGCACCGGAAAAGATTCTCCGCAGTCGCCGCGCCACCCGCACCCCCGGAGCCGATCTGGCGGCGATCTACTCACCCGTTTGTATGCCTGGTCAGGTGCGGTTGCCAAGTCGGCGTTTAGGATGATCTACAGCGGGCAACGGTGGGCAGCTATGCCGTTTGCGAATGTGGGGATGCATGAATCCGGTCCCCCCGCGACCCACGGCGGACCGTCCACAATGGGCCGGGATTTGAGGGTAGCCGGGCCAGCTCAACGCTCGCGACGGCCCAACTCTCGACCAACTCAGCTCTCACCACCAACTCAGCTCTCGCGACCAGACAGCCGTCCCGTCCGGACCAGCCGCCTGATCCCGGCGAACCGCGCCGCCCGCTCATGGCGGTTCGCCGTGGCCCGGTCCAGTTCCGCCATCAACCGCTGGGACCGGTGCTCCAGATCCATCTCCTCCAGCATCCGGTCGATCTCGGCCAGCAGCGAACCGTACAGCTGCCAGGCATAAGGGTGCTGCTGGACGCTGCTCAGGAGCATCTGGGCCACCGGCTCCCGGCGCTCCCACGCGGCCGACAACTCGGCCGCCAGCCGGTCCTCGGCCTGTTCGGCGCTGCCGCTGACCTGGGTCGTCACCAGCACCGCGTAACTGACCATGGCCGCGCCGACGTCGGCCAGCAGCTCGGCGAGCGCCTGCGCCGTCTCGGCCGGGAACAACGCCTCGCCCTCCGCGCGCCGTTTGGCCAGGTCGGTCAGCGAACGGGCCAGGACCCGCACCACGACCACGCAGATCTCCAGGGTGTCCAGCCCGGTCCGCAGGACGAGGCGCGCCAGCAGGCCCTCGCTGATCCTCGGGTTGAGGCGCAGGCTGTCCTCGGCCTGGCGCAGCGCGGCGTCCACGTCCGTGACGGCCTGGTCCAGCCGGCGGGCCTCGTGCAGCCGGTCCGCGGCCTGCTGGACCGGGACCGGCCGGTCCAGCTCCTCGCCGATGTCCAGAAGCAGGCCCCGGGTACGGCGGGCCAGCCCGACGATCGAGTCGGCGGCCGGGTCCACCCAGACCGGCGGGGCGAGCACGATGTTGAACAGCAGGCCGACGACCGCGCCGATCAGCGTCTCCAGCACCCGCTCCCAGGCCTGGGACGCCAGCTGGGTCACGCCCAGGACCAGCATCGCGCTGATCGCCACCTCGTTGACGAACTCGCCGACCCGGATGAACTGGCCGACGGTGAGCGCGGCCAGGATGATCAGGCCCAGGCTCCACCAGGACAGGCCGACCACGGCGCTGAAGCCGACCGCGATCAGCACCCCGGCCACCACGGCGATCACCCGCCGGATGCCGGTGGTGAGCGTCGAGTACAAGGTCACCTGGACCACCAGCAGCGCCGTCAGCGGGGCGGTCAGCGGGGCCGGCTGGGAGCTGAGCGCCTCGGCGACGGCGTAGGCCAGCACCGCCGCGGCGGTGGCCCGGATCGTCCACACGGCCACCGGGTCGTCGCGGTACCGGGCCAGCGACGCGACCCGGGCCGGGAGCTGCGGCATGTGCTGGTCCCCCTCCGATCTCGGGTTCGGCCCTTGCTACGCGGCTGCCGGGCGCCGCCGCCCTTGCCGCGGGCCGACATCGGCGGCGCTCATCGACTGCCCCTTCGATCGACGCTGCCGGTGACGGCAGTGATCGAAGGATGCCCGCCCTCGGATATCCGAATCGGGACGCTCACCCGTTTGACGCGCGGGACCGGTGGGCTCGAACTGTGGTTCCGGACGGTCGTGCGCAGAGCACGAGCACGCGGGACAATGGCGGCCATGCGCCAGGAAACAGCGGTCGACGGGTTCCGGCTGGCCTACGACCGGACCGGCGACCGGACCCGGCCCACCGTCGTGCTGCTGCACGGCTGGCCGGGCGACCGGACCGACTACCGCGAGGTCGTCCCGCTGGTCGCGCCGGCGGCGGATGTGATCGTGCCCGATCTGCGGGGCTTCGGCGCCTCGGACAAGCTCGACGCCGAACCGGCCCGGCAGTACGACGCCGCGGCCCAGGCCCGAAGCGTCGCCGCTCTGCTCGAACAGGTCGCGCCGGGACCGGCGGTGGTCGCCGGCTACGACATCGGGAGCAGGATCGCCCAGGCGCTGGCCAAGGACCGTCCGGACCTGGTCCGCTCCCTGGTCATCGCGCCGCCGCTGCCCGGGATCGGCGATCGGATCCTCGCCCCGGAGGCGCAGCGGGAGTTCTGGTATCAGGCCTTTCACAACCTGGAGCTGTCCAGTCAGCTCGTGGACGGCCGGCCCGAAGCGGTACGCGCGTACCTGCGGTACTTCTGGTCGCGCTGGTCCGGACCGGGTTACGAACCCGACGCCGAGCACCTGGACCACCTGGTGTCGGTCTACGCCGCGCCGGGCGCGTTCACCGCCTCGATCGCCTGGTATCGGGCCGGAGCCGGAGCGGTCGCCGCCTCGCTGGCGGAGCGGGCGCCGGCCGCGCGGGACCGGATCGCGGTCCCGACCACGGTGCTGTGGCCGGAGCACGATCCGCTGTTCCCCGTCGAGTGGTCCGACCGCATCGGTCAGTTCTTCGCCACCGCGCGGCTGAGCCGGCTCGACGGCGTCGGCCATTTCTCGCCGCTGGAAGCACCGGAGCGGTTCGCCGCCGCCGTGGTGGCGGCGGTCCGGGCGGACACCGGCTGAGCGTCCGGCGGGCCGGAACGTCACCTGAATGACCCAGGGGGGCCGCGAATAGAAACCCGAGACGGGGACATGGACAAGCACATGGACAAGCACAAGGACAACTCAGGGACATCGACCCAGACCGGGCTGCCGGAGAAGATCCGGGCGTGCCTGTTCGACCTCGACGGGGTCCTCACCGAGACGGCGACGGTGCATGCCGCGGCGTGGAAGGAGATGTTCGACGCCTACCTGCGCTCCCGTCCCGGGCCGTTCGTGCCCTTCGATCCGGTGGCCGACTACGACACCTACGTCGACGGCAAGACCAGGGCCGACGGGACCCGGTCGTTCCTGGCCTCGCGCCACATCGAGCTGCCGGAGGGCTCCCCCGACGACCCGCCGGGCGCCGAGACGGTCAACGGGCTCGGCAACGCCAAGAACGACATCGTCCTGCGTCTGCTCGATTCCGAGGGTGTGCACGTCTACGCGGGCTCGGTCAGCTACCTCAAGGCCGTGCGCGCCGCCGGGCTGCACCGGGCAGTGGTCTCCTCCAGCGCCAACTGCGAAAGCGTGCTGAAGGCCGCGGGTATCGATGACATGTTCGAGGTCCGCATCGACGGGGTGACGATCGCCGAGGAGGGCCTGCCGGGCAAGCCCGCCCCGGACACCTACCTGGCCGCGGCCAAGAAGCTGGGTGTGGAGCCGGGCGAGGCCGCGGTGTTCGAGGACGCGTTGGCCGGCGTGCGGGCCGGGCGGGCCGGCGGTTTCGGGTTCGTGGTGGGCGTGGACCGGATCGGGCAGGCCAAGGCCCTGCGCGCGGACGGCGCCGACACGGTCGTGTCCGACCTGGCCGACCTCCTGGACCGGTCTGACCAGGCCGACCAGTCTGATCAGGGCGACCAGTCCGACCGGGAGCACCAGAAATGATCCGGCACGACTTCTACGCGGTGGAGCCGTGGAGCCTGCGGGAGACGAAGTTCGATCCCGACGTCCTGGGCCAGAGCGAATCAGTGTTCGCGCTGGGCAACGGCCACATCGGCTGGCGGGGCAACCTCGACGAGGGCGAGCCGCACGGCCTGCCCGGCTCCTATCTCAACGGTGTCTTCGAGTCCCACCCGCTGCCCTACGCCGAGGCCGGGTACGGCGACCCGGAAGCGGGCCAGACCGTCATCAACGTCACCAACGGCAAGGTGATCCGGCTGCTGGTCGACGACTCACCGTTCGACCTGCGCTACGGACACGTCGTGAGCCACGAGCGCGTCCTCGACTTCCGCACCGGTCTGCTGGAGCGCCAGGTCGAGTGGGAGTCCCCGGTCGGCAAACGCGTGAAGGTGCGCTCCAGCCGGCTGGTATCGCTGGTCCAGCGCGCGATCGCGGCGATCAGCTACGAGGTCGAGGCCGTCGACACCGAACTGCGGGTGGTGATCCAGTCCGAACTGGTCGCCAACGAAGAGCTCCCGCCGAAAGCCGACGCCGACCCCCGGGCCTCGGCCGTCCTGGAGGCGCCGCTGCGGCCGGAGGAGAGCAGCAGCCGCCCGGCCGGGGCGGTCCTGGTGCACCGGACCGCCGCCAGCGGACTGCGGGTCGCCGCCGCGATGGGTCATCAGGTGCGGGCGCCGCAGGACCTGGACGAGACCGTGGAGAGCTTCGAGGACCTGGCCCGGTACACGGTGACGGCCGTCCTGAAGCCCGGAGAGCGGCTGCGGCTGATCAAGTACGTCGCCTACGGCTGGTCGCAGGTACGGTCCGAGCCCGCGGTGCGGGCCCAGGTGGAGGCCGCACTGGCCGGCGCGGTGCAGACCGGCTGGGACGGCCTGGTCGGCGAGCAGCGGTCCTACCTGGACGACTTCTGGGCGCGCGCCGACGTCGAGGTCGAGGGGGACGCCGAGATCCAGCAGGCGGTGCGGTTCGCGCTGTTCCACGTGCTGCAAGCCGGCGCCCGGGCCGAGGGCCGGGCCATCCCGGCCAAGGGCCTGACCGGGACCGGGTACGACGGCCACGCCTTCTGGGACACCGAGACCTACATTCTTCCGGTACTGACATACACCGTCCCGCAAGCGGCGGCCGAGGCGCTGCGCTGGCGCCGTGACACCCTGCCGCAGGCGTTGGACCGGGCCGGACAGCTCGGCCTGAAGGGCGCCGCGTTCCCGTGGCGGACCATCACCGGGGCCGAGTGCTCGGGGTACTGGCCGGCCAGTACCGCGGCGTTCCACGTCAACGCCGACATCGCCGACGCGGTGACCCGGTACATCGCGGTCACCGGCGACACCGACTTCGAGAAGAGCGCCGGGCTGGAACTGCTCGTCGAGACGGCCAGACTGTGGCGGTCGCTCGGCCACCACGACGCCCGGGGCCGGTTCCGCATCGACGGGGTCACAGGGCCCGACGAGTACAGCGCGATCGCGGACAACAACGTCTATACGAACCTGATGGCGCAGCACAATCTGCTCTCCGCCGCCGCGGTCGCCGAGCGCTACGCCGACCGGGCGCTGGAATCCGGCGTGGACGACGAGGAAGCCGCCTCCTGGCGGGACGCGGCCGCGGCCATGTTCATCCCCTACGACGACGCGCTCAACGTCCACCCGCAGGCCGAGGGCTTCACCTCGCACGAGGTCTGGGACTTCGCCGGCACCCCGGCGGAGCAATATCCGCTGCTGCTGCACTTCCCCTACTTCGACCTCTACCGCAAGCAGGTCCTCAAGCAGGCCGACTTGGTGCTGGCCATGCACGTGCGGTCCGAGGCCTTCACCGACGAGCAGAAGGCCCGCAACTTCGCGTACTACGAAGCGCTCACCGTCCGGGACTCCTCGCTGTCGGCGTGCACCCAGGCGGTGATGGCCGCCGAGGTCGGGCAGCTGGAGCTGGCCGCCGACTACCTGGCCGAGGCCGCGCTCATGGACCTGAACGACCTGGAGCACAACACCCGCGACGGGCTGCACATCGCCTCCCTGGCCGGAACCTGGATCGCGCTGGTCGCCGGGCTGGCCGGGATGCGCCAACACCACGATCCCCGCGAAGGCGCCACCCTCGGGTTCAAGCCCCGGCTGCCGGCGGGCATCACGCGGCTGGCCGTCAACCTCTCGCTGCGCCAGAGCAGGCTTCGCGTCGAAGTCGCCGCGGACGCCGTCACCTACCGCCTGCTGGACGGCCCGCCGCTACGGATCCTGCACCACGGGCACCCGATCGACGTCGCCCAGGACAGCCCGGTCACCCGGCCGATCGCGCGGCTGCCCGCGGCCGCCCCGGTTCACCAGCCGGCGGGACGCGCGCCGCGTCGGTGGGAGGCGCCGCAGTGAGCCGTCTTCGGGCTCCCGATACCGTTGCTGATTAAGCGGATCTGTCTTTCGCCGCCCCCCGCTTCCCAGCAACCAGCTGACCCCTCACGCGGGCCGGACCAGCCCGGTGTCGTAGGCGAAGATGACCGCCTGGACCCGGTCCCGCGCTTGGATCTTGGACAGGATCCGGCCGATGTGGGTCTTGACGGTCGACTCGGCGAGGATGAGCCGGTCGGCGATCTCGTTGTTGGTCCAGCCGTTGGCGATCGCGGTGAGGACTTCGCGCTCCCTGTCGGTGAGCAGGGTGAGCCGCAGATCGGGGTTCTCGGGGCGCTCGGCGTCGGGGAAGTGCGGCGCGAACGTCTCGATCATGCGGCGGGTCAGTGCGGGGGCGACGACGGCGTCTCCGGCGGCGACCGCGCGGATTCCCGAGAGCAGATCAGTCGGCCGAGCGCTGGTCGGGATCATCGTTCGCCTCCTCGCGAAGGGGGAATCGGTCAGTGTGCCGGGCACAGCCCGGCGAACAAGGCGTCGAAGAAGTGTGTCGCTTCCGCGGGCTGGGGCCCGAAGGTCGAGTTGACCTCGATGGTCACCTCGCGGGCGACCCTCCCCCGGGCGTCCAGGGTAAGACCGGAGATCGTCTGGAATCCGTTGGTGGTCCCGGCGTTGCCCCACGCGTAGCCGCCGCAGGGAAGCGGGTAGCGGCCCACCCCCAACCCGTAGGCGAGTTCCGGCGAACCGGGAGGCGACGGGGTGGCCACCACCTTCTCCATCTCGGCGAGCAGACCGGCCGGCAACAGCTGCCCGCCGAACAAGGCCGTGTAGAACTTGGCGAGGTCGCCCGGCGTGGAGATGCCGTCGCCGTTGGCGTCCCCGCCGGAGGGATCCAGGTGGGTGACGTCCGCCTCCGTCATCGCGCCGCCGGCCCCGGGCAGCTGCATGTAGCCGTGCGCGTACACGCCGCGTAGCCCGTACTCGTAGGCGGCAGGGAAGTAGCTGTCGCGCATCCCCACCGGTTCGAAGATCCGCCGGGCGACCTCGTCCCGCCACGGCTGCCCGGTCACCTTCTCGATCACCATGCCGAGCAGGATGTAGCCGGTGTTGGAATAGCGGTACTGCGTCCCCGGCGGGAAATCAGGACCCTTCGCGAAGGCGAGCTGAAGCAGCTGATCGCGGGTGTAGTGAACGAACGGCGCGAAATTCTGGTGGTTGGGAAGACCGTCCGAGTACTCGTGCAGGCCGCTGGTGTGTTGCAGCAGCTCACGAATGGTGATCGCGTCGGCGTCCCCGGCCTGCGGCGGCACGACGCCGGGCAGATACGTCGAGAGCGACGCGTCGAGGCCGACCTCGCCCTCCGCGACCAGTTGGAGCACCACCGTGGCCACCATCGACTTCACGTTGCTCGCCATCCGCAGATGACCGTCGGCCGGCATCGGCGCACGGCCGTCGACGTCACCCACCCCGCTCACGTATGTGCGGCCCGGGTGAGCCGCGTCCGTCACCCTCGCGACGGCACCCGGCAACCCGTCGTCGTGCGTGAGGACGTCCAGCGCGTGCTGGACTCCGGGCGCCGACGCCGAACTGTCCGCCGGGAACGTCCACGCCGTCACGGTCACGCCGACCAGGAGTGCGGCCACCGGGCCGACGGTCCATCGCTTCATGCTGGGTCTCCATCCACCTGCGAATCGACCCTCTGAAGCTATGGGGCACAGCGGTCTCAACCGTCAGACCACGGAAGGAAAACCCGGTCGGGGCGTAGTACCGCGGTCGGATGCCGGACGTTTCCGCCGAGCGGGCGGAAAGCGGCGCTTCTCGTTTCAGGGTCAGGATCGCCGGGTCTCAGTCCGACCCTTTGAGACCTGTGACGATCAGGGTGATCCCCCCGGCCACCACAAGGGCGCCTAGAAACGCAGGGATCAGCGTCAGCACCGCGTTACCGAGGCTGACCTGTATGGCGGTGCCGTGCACATAGCGCACGGGGACGACGTCGCCTTCGTCATGGCGGCCGGTGCTGCCCGTGGTCAGCTCCACGTCGGGGTTGACGGTCCGGCCGTCGGAAGAGACGAACCTGCCACGGCAGTCCTTGACGATCACCCCGCCGTCGCCGCCTCCGTTCTGATACCGGCAGTCGGTAAGGGTCAGCCGCCCCGGCTTCCCAGTCCATCCGAACGCCTGGGCAGCCTGGCCGGCGAAATGCCAGAAGAACACGGCACCACCGACGAACAGCGCGGTGCCCACCACGACTCCCGCCCGACGCCGGGGGGTGGGACGCGTATGCGACGACGAGCCCGACTCGACCATCTACCCAGGATCGCAGGCTCCTGCCAGGCGCGACACCCAGACAGCTCTGGCGATCCGCCCTGGCCGTAACGCGGAGCTCAAGGCGCACCTGGGTGATCTGACCCTGGCGATGCTGTGCGACCACATAGAGCCAGGCGCTGAAGGTTCCCGCACACCCCGTCGCCGCACTCGACCTCGCCGCCGAGCCAGCACTCTGCCGTCAGCCGGTCCGCGGCGGAAGATCGAGCAGCGCGTTCTCCACGAGCTCTGACATAGCAGGGTGGATCCAGTACTGGCCGCGCGCCACGGTGGCGGCGTCCTGGCCCAGGCTCATCGCCTGGATCAGCGGCTGGATCAGGGCCGACGCCTGCGGGCCGATGATGTGCGCGCCGAGAAGTCGGCCGGTCTGGGGATCGGCGAGGATCTTGGCGAAGCCCTCCGGGTCGTTCATCGCCCAGCCGTAGGCGATGCCCGCGTAGTCGCGCCTCCCGACCACGTACGGGACGCCGTCGGCCCGGGCGCCTTGTTCGGTCAGCCCGACCGAGGCGATCTGCGGCGAGGTGAACACGGCGTGCGGGACGAACCGGTGGTCGGCCTCGATCGGCTGGTCAGGATGCACCAGGTTGTGCGCCACCACGCGGGCCTCGTGGTTGGCGACGTGCTTGAGCTGATAGCGCGAGCTGACGTCGCCGAGTGCGAAGATGCCGGGCACGTTCGTCCGCTGCCGGCGGTCCACCGCGATCCGACCGTCCGGGTGCGTCGCGACCCCGGTCGCGGACAGGTCCAGCCGGTCGGCGTTGGAGCGCCGGCCGACGGCCACCAGGAGTTCGTCGCCTTCGACGACTTCGGCTCCGCTCGGCCCCGTCAGGTGAACTCGGACGACCGCACCGTCGCGCTCGACTCTGGTGGCTTCTCGTTGCTCCCTGAGATCCCATTTGCGGCGGGCGATGTCGGTGAACAGCCGCGAGACGTCCCCGTCCTCCCGCGTCAGCATGCCGCCGGATCGGGCGATCACGGTGATGTGCACGCCGAGGGCCGAGAAGACATGGGCGAACTCCGCCGCGATCGCGCCCGCCCCCAAGATGACCAGCCGCTCCGGGAGCTTGTCGATGCGCATGACGGTCTCGTTGGTCAAGAACCCCGCATCCGTCAGTCCCGGCACGTCCGGCACGATCGGCCGCGATCCGGCGGCGATGACGAACCGGTCCGCGCTGATCGTCTCGCCGTCGGCGACCAGCAGCGTCTTCGGGCCGGTGAACCGGGCCCTCCCTTCGAACAAGGTGAGACTCGGGCCACCGGTGCGGCGGTGGTGCAGCCCGTCGGCCGAGTGCCGGTCGATGCGGTCGAAGACCCGCTTCCTGATGTCCTGCCAGCGCACCGCGGGAGTCGGCAGGTCCAGCCCGAACGCCCCCGCCCCGCCGGCGGCCTCGGCCAGGTCCGCGGTGTACACGAACATCTTCGACGGGATGCAGCCGACGTTCAGGCAGGTGCCGCCGAACCCGACCGCCGCGTCGTCGACGAGCGCGGCCTTCCAGTCCCGGGGACGGCCGCTGATGACAGCGTCGCCGGATCCGCTGCCGATCACGATCAGATCGAAGTGCCTCATCCCTCCATCATCGGTCCTCCGGCCGGTCCGCCCGGTTCCCGACGCGACCCGACCCGAACCGACCCACCCCGATCCGCGCCGAACCGAACCGACCCGACCCGATCCGCACCGACCGTTTGGATCCGAAAACGGGGGTAGCCATGGGGAGAAGCCCCGCTAGGAGGCGTACATGATCATTGACCTGATCATCACAGTTGTCGCCACCGCCGCCATCGTCACCGTCATCGCGTTCACGGGTCGGCACTGAAACACGCCCTAATCATCGATGGTGACGTCCACGATGACCTCGTCGTGCCGTTCCTCCATTTTGGCGTAGGCGGTGAAGGACGCCCGGTCGGCTTCGGTGTACGGCGGCGCCAGCAGGCTGCGCGGCCACAGGCCCCTGGTGCGCACCACGTCGGCCTCGACCACGAAGAGCGTGAGCTGCGCCTGGATGTGCAGCCAGAACAGCAGCCCGAGAACGAGCCCGAACACGCCGTACAGGGTGCTGGCATGGCGCAGCTCGTGGCCGATCAGATACCCGCCCACGGCCTGAAGCATCTGCCAGGCCACCGCCGCGAGCACCGCCCCGGTGCGCAGCGCGCGAGTGGGCACCTCGGCCGCCGTCGTGATCCGGAAGCCGAGCCAGAACAGCCCGACGTTCAACGCGAGCGACGTCGCGAACGCCGCTAGCCGGACACCCGCCTGCACCAATACCGACAGGTGCGAGAAGCCCGCGGCGATACCGGACAGAGCGGTGGTCGTCAGGACCCCCAGACCGATCACCCCGATCGCCGCGAAGCTCCGGAACTGCGACCAGGGGAAACCGGGGCGGCGCTTGTAGGGCACGGCCCAGACCGTGTTGAAGGCGTGCTGAGCGGCGTTCGCGACGCCCCGCGCGCCGATCAGCGTGCCGAGCAAGCCCAGGACCAGGCTCAGCCCGCTCCGGTGCAGGCCGGACACGTTCGTCCGCAGCGCGCCGCCGATCACCGGGAAGTCCGCGAGCGCGGAGCCGAGCGCCCGCTGCTGAAGTGCCGGATGGCCGTGGAGCACGACGCTCAGGACGACGACCAGGACCAACAGCAGCGGGAACACGGCGAGGAACGCGTAGTAGGCGATCACCGCGCCGAGGGAGCCAGCCCGGTCGTCGTTGAACTTCCTGCCGACGGCGACGGGGAAGCCCGCCCAGGGATGCCGCTGCTGGAAGGAGTCGAAGCGCCTCACGGCGGTGCGGAGTCGGTTCATCATCGAGGCTGCCTCAATCAGAATCCTTTTCCGCACCGTAGCGGCCTGGGACGGTCTGCCGGGACGAACTGCCGCCGGCCGACGCGGCCAACACGCCCCACATGTCCGCGCCGGACTAGCAGCAGACCTAGCCGACCCTGCGGAACAGCCGCACCACGACCCCGCCGACCAGCAGGTAGGCCAGCGCGGCCAGGCCGTAGTCGACGAAGACGGTGAGCTTGGCACTGTCGAAGGAGAACAAGGACTTGAAGCCCCAGGCCAGTTTGGCGGCCACGTCGCCGACGTCCTTGACCATCGTGGAGGTCGTCGAGGCGTCGGCGGAGAAAAGGACGATGTGCACGATCAGGATGATCGCGATGACCGCGAAGATCACTGAGATGAAGCGGGCGATGCCTGTTCCGGAGGAGCGTTCGTCCATAGTGGACGCCTTCTTTCGTAGGGAGCGTCACCCTCTCAAAGGGAGCGTCACAGTGCCCTCACCATGGCCAGATCCTCCGGATTCAAACAAGGCGGGGCAGGCCTGATCCCGGGCCGGAGGTCTCACCCCCGCGACGCGGCGTCGACCAGCTCGCTCACGATGTACTCGTACTCCAGCAGCTGGCGGCGAAGCTCCCGCGGCGAGTCCGACGCGGCGTCTTCGCGCGCGGCCGGGATCTGGGCGGAGTCCACTCCGCGGGCCTGCAAGACCGAGCCCACGGTGTTGTGCGCCACGGCGAGCGCGACCTCGGGATCGTCCGGGAAGGCCCCCTCCACGCGCTCCACGTTCCGCCACGACTCCTCGATGTACTCCCGGTCCTCCTCGGTCAGGCGCTCGCGATAGTCGACCACGCGCGGGCCGCGGGCAGCCAGGCGCTGCATTCTCGCCGCCTTCACCGAACCGCCGATCAGCAACACGGTGAGCCCGACCAGGAACATCACCATAAGGATGGTCACCATTGTCTGTACCTCCTTTGGTTCTGCTGCCTGATACCCGGCCGTCGCGTTCGAAACAGACGCGTTCGAAACAGGCGCGGGCGGCCCGGGCCCGCGGCTCTCGTCGGCGCAAGATCCGGGCGTGACCAGGGCCTGGCATGTTTTCGGCGGTGTCGGGTACGCGGAGGCTCCAGCGCCGAGCGCCACCCCGGTAGGAGGTACGTCCAGATGTCGATAACCACGCGAGCAGGGCCGGTCGCGTTCGTGCTCGGCGGCGGAGGGCCGCTGGGCGCCTACGAAGTGGGCATGCTCAAAGCCCTGATGCACCACGGGATCCAGCCGGACCTGATCCTCGGTTCCTCGGTCGGGGCGCTCAACGGCGCCATGATCGCCGCCGATCCGCAGCCGGCGGCGGTGACCCGCCTGGAGCAGCTCTGGATCTCGCTACGCGAGCACGGCGTCTTCGCCGACACGCTGTTCGCGCAGCTGGGGACCGCGCTACGCAGCCGGACCCACCTGTTCTCCAACGCCGCGCTGCGCGGCCTGATAACGCGCGAGTTCGGCACAGCTCAGATCGAGGACCTGGCGGTGACCTTCGAATGCGTCGCCGCGTCGATCGAGCGCGCCACCGAGCACTGGTTCGTGCGGGGCCCGTTGGTCGACGCGGTCCTGGCCTCCTCCGCGGTACCCGGTCTGCTGCCGGCCGTGCTGGTCGGCGATGAGCACTTCCTGGACGGCGGGCTGGTGGACAGCGTCCCGGTCGGCCGGGCGCTGGCGTCCGGGGCCCGTACCGTGTACGTCCTGCATGTCGGCCGGATCGACCAGCCGCTCCAGGCCCCGCGCACGCCGCGCGAGGTCGCGATGGTCGCCTTCGAGATCGCTCGCCGGCACCGGTTCGTCCACGCGCTGAGCAATCCGGTGGCGGGCGTGGACGTCCACGTTCTGCCCACGGGCGCGCCGGACTCGGCCACCGATCTGCGGCCGCGGTATGGACGACGCGGGCTGGGCCTGGTGCGGGAGCGGATCGAGCGGGCGTATGAGGCTTCGATGGCTTACCTCGCGGGGCAGGCGGAGCGTGCAGACCATGCGGAGCACGCAGACCATGCGGAGCACGCAGACCACCCGGAGCACGCAGACCACCCGGAGCTCTCGGGACAAGCAGAGCACACAACACGCGCAGACCACACTGATCGCCCGGGGCACATGCCGTGAGCGGCATATGAACGCGCTGCGCGCACCGCGCGCCGTCTGCCGCCGCCTGCTCGGGGTCTGCCTCCTTGTGGCCGTATCGGTCGTGGTCCTCGTCGGCACAGTGGGGGCCGCGGTCTTCACGATCGTCTCCGCGCCCTGGCGGCCACAACTCGGGCGGGCCCGCCGGGTGCTGGGCGCCGCAGCGGTCTACGCGGCGGTCGAGAACGTCGGTCTGCTGCTCGCCGCGTGGCGGTGGCTCCGGTTCCGCGTCGACCGCGACGCGGCACGGGACAGAAGAGACAGTATCCGGGCCTTGAGAAGGTCGCTGGCCGCCCTGCGGAAGGCGGCGCGGCGTTTCGGCGGACTCGACGTCGAATTCGTCGCCGGCCCGGCCGCAGAGCAGGAGTCGGACCCGCCAGACCCACCAGACCCGCCAGACCCGGCGGACCTACCAGACCGGCCGGACCTTCCCGTCGGCCCGATGATCGTGTGCGGCCGCCACGGCGGAGTCGGAGGGGCGTTCCTGCTGGCGGACCTCCTCCTGTCCGGCTACGGCCGTGTTCCCCGGGTGGTCCTGAAGCAGACGCTCGCCTGGGATCCCCTGATCGACGCGTTGTTGGGCAGGATCCCGCACGCCTTCATCGATCCCCAGCCCGGCGACCGAGGCGCCACCGCCGCCCGGATCGGCGAGCTGGCCCGGGACCTGGCCGACGGCGACGCCCTGCTGATCTTTCCCGAGGGCGGGAACTTCACCCCGGGTCGGCGCCGCCGGGCCATCACCCGCCTGCGGCGCCGCGGCTTGGTCCGCCAGGCTGCGCGCGCCGACCGGCTGCGGAACGTGATGCCGCCGCACCCCGACGGGCTGTTCGCCGCGCTGGAGGCCGCGCCGGAGGCTGACGTCGTCTTCGTCGCGCACACCGGCCTGGACCATCTACAGTCCGTCGCCGACGTGTGGCGCGCCATCCCGTTGGCCAGCCCCGTGACGTTCACCTGGTGGGTGGTGCCGGCGGCGGAGGTACCGGGGCAGGAACAGTCGCGGCTCGGCTGGCTGGAGGACAACTGGGCCCGGATCGACCGCTGGGTGGCGGGAAGCCGAACTCAGAACTCAGAACCTTCCTGAACTGCGGGCAGCAGCTCCGCGGCGGTCGCCGAGCCGTCGGCGACGCCCCGGGCCACGTCGGACAGTCGCAGGTTGTGGTCGCGGGCGTGGCGGCGCAACAGCGTGAACGCCTCGTCGACGCTGATCTGGCGGCGCTCGGCCAGCACGCCCTTGGCTTGTTCGATCGTGACCCGGCTGTTCAGGGCGTTCTGGAGCTGGGCGGCCAACAGCTCGGCCTGATGGATGCCGCGCTGGGACAGGATGCCCATGGTCGCCACATCCGCCAGCGCCTGGCCGACGCGCACGTCGTCGTCGGTCAGTATCCGGCTGTCGGCGGCGAACAGGTTCAACGCCCCGATGACGGACTCGCGCAGGCGCAGCGGCAGAGCGTGGACGGCGACGAATCCGGAGGCCTGGGCGGCCTCGGCGAAGCGGGGCCAGCCGGCGGCGTTGGTGGTGAGGTCGGCGTTGACCACGGGTGCCCCGGTGCGGCAGCAGTCGACGCAGGGCCCGGCATCGGTTTGCAGCTCGAACAGTTCCAGCAGCCGGGCGTTCTCGGCGGAGGCCGCGGCGGCGTGCAGGTTGCCGCGCTGGTCGATGAGCATGATGCCGGCGGCGTCGACGTCCAGCAGCTGCACGCACCGCTCGGCGAGCAGGTGCAGGAGGTCGATGACGTCGAAGTCGTCGACCAGGGTGTCGGCCACCTCGACGAACGTCTCGACGAGCCGTCGTTCACGGGTCACGGGCATATCTCCACGGTAGACCTGTTTTCTGCCCCTGGAACCCGAGCGTGCCGGTGGCCCTCGCCGGTCCTCACCAGTCCTACCGGTCCTCACCGGTCCTCCTCGTCGAGGCGCAGGCGGCGGGCGACCACGTCGGCGGCGACGTCCGCCAGCAGCAGGTCCCGTCCGAAAGCGAAGGCCCGCAGCCGCGCCAGGGCCTCGGCCAGACCCACTCCGAACTGGACGCTGACCATGCCGGTGGCCTGGTGGACCTCGGCGCGGTAGGTCACCGGCGCCGCCCACCCCGGCCCCGGCTGATCGTCCGGGGCGGCGCCTTGGCCGGCGCCTTGGCCGGCACCTCGGCCGGCGCCGTCCGCGGCCTGTCGGTGCAGCACGGTGAGCGTGACGGCGTCGGCCAGCGCCAGGGCGTCGGTGATCTGACCGGGGTTCAACGGCCCGACCGTGGCCCGGTAGGCGGTGAGCGTGCCGAGATCGATGGCGCCGATCCGCAGCGGGAAGGCGAACACCGCGTTCACCCCCAGCTGAATGGCCGGGCCGGTGAACGCCGGCCAGCGGCCCGCCCCGGCGGCCAGTTCCGCCGCCAGCACCGGGACCCCCGAGGCCACGGCCTCCAGAGAAGGGCCCTCGCCGAGAGTGAATTGCAGGTCCTCCAGTGCGGCGCTGACCGCCTGGGCTCCGAACGCCAGAACCGTGCCGCCGGCCCCGGTACCCACCACGGCGCACAGGCCGTCGACCCCCAGCGCGGTCGAGGCCGCCGCACAGGCCGTCATCGACAGCCCGCCGCCGGCGCCGTTCGGTGCCGAGGTGCGGTCCAGCAAAGCCAGGACTATCGCCATCCGATCGCTGACCACGCCGACACCGCCTTCCCTGTGGACTGCGTGAATCCCCGTCGCCGGTCACTGCCCACGGTAGTCCCCGCCTCCCGCCCGCGCCGGACCCCCATCTTCGGCCTTCTTCTATTTGATCTCTGAGTCGGCCGGCGCCGCCACCACCGCGACGACGGTCGCGAGGGTCGGCTGTGCGCTCGGTGAGGAGCCGCTGCCCGGGGCCGCGGTCGGCACGGGATGGGCTAGGACGGCCGGAACCCGCACGGCAGGACTTCCGGCGTCGGCGCCGGAGGCGATCGCCGCGCCACCGACCCCCGAGAGCACGGCCACCACGGCCAGCGCCGCCGAGAACCGTCTACCGGACGGCCGGGCAGTGGACGGCCAGGTAGTGGAAGCCGGCTGCCGGGCTGGCGGCCGGACCCAGACAGTCTCTTCGTCCGAGTCGAACGCGGTCATCGCATCCTCCAACAGCGACTCCAGGGCCGGATACACGGGGCCGGGACGGCCGAAGACCGCCGCGCACTCCTGGGCGTCGGGGCGTTCGGCCGGGTCCCACGCCGTCATCTGTTCCAGCAGCTGCGACACGCCGCGCGGCAGGCCTTGAGGCACATTCGGGAGTCGGCGCAATCGGGCGACGGCCGACTCGGCCGGCGACCCCGGATATTCACGCCGGCCGGTGAGGCACTCGATGAGTACCAGCCCCAGGGCGAAGACGTCGGCCGCCGAACCCGCACGAGCCCCGAGGACCTGCTCGGGGGACAGATACGCGGCCGTACCCACGACGTTCCCGACCATGGTGCTCCCGGCTGCGTCCACCGCGAGCGACACCCCGAAGTCTGCCAGGCGCGCCAAGCCCTGCTCATCGAGCAGGATGTTCGAGGGCTTCACATCCCGGTGCACCACTCCGGCGGCGTGGATGTAGGCCAAGGCGGCGGCCACGGAGCGGCCGACGCGCATCGTGTCGGCGAACGGCATCGGCCCCGCGGCTACCAGCCCCCGGAGCGTGGGGCCGGAGATGAGCTCCAGCGCCAGGTAAGGGCCCTGCGGAAGGTGTCCGAAGTCGAAGATCTCCACCAGGCCCGGGTGGTGCAGCCGGGCCAGCAGCCGGGCCTCGACCACGAACCGCCGCACCAGATCGGCGCTGTCGCTGACATCCGCGTCCGCAGCCGCAGCCGCGTCCGCATCGGGGCGGAACACCTTGAGTGCCACCGGCCGCCGCAGCCGCTCGTCCACCGCCCGGTAGACGAGCGCGGTACCGCCGCGCCCCAGAACAGGTCCCAGCCGATAGCGTTGCGCGAACAGTTCCGCGGTCGGCGCTTCCTGGACGGCGGTGCCCTGGACGGCCGTGTCCTGGACGGCAAAGCCCTCCGGGATCTGGACGGCAATGTCCTCCGGGATCTGCTGGGACATCGTAGCCATCGCGGAGGACTGCCCCTCGGCCAGTTCTCCTTCAGACGTTCCTGCCATCCGGCTTCACCTCGGGTTCGCCTGCTGACTGTCAGGCGCCACCGAGGTCCAGGGCGGCGTGAGCCCCGTCGGCGAGCGACGAGGTGAGTTCCTCGTACAAGTGTCCATCCGAAACACCCGCGCCGACAGCCCAACGTGCCCCGCACAGCGGGGTACCCCCCATCGCTGCCCACGCGACTGGCAAGAACATGCACCCGCCGTGGAATCCAAAAGAATCTCCGATCGGCCGCTCCGTCGACCAATCCGCCCGGCCGTCGCCTCCGAATCACGGCAGAAGGCCAACTCGGTGCGCTCCAGAATCCCGGCGCACATCTTCCTTCGGTCCTGATCCGCAACCCACGGGTCAGAGACGTCATCAGGAGCCTGAACACCAGTAGTTGGAGGAGAGCACGATGACGCGTACCAAGAGAACGACCAGGATCATGGCGATGGCTGCGGCGCCCGCGGCGTTGCTGGCATTCCCGCTGGCTTTCACCGCCTCGACGGCCAGTGCGCAGACATCCAGCGCCACGTACATGGCGACGCTGAACCCGCTGAACCACGCCACCGGCTCCGGGACGCTGATGCTCCAGCTGAACGGCGACCAGGCCGTCATCACCGAGAAGGTGCAGGGGCTGGCCACGACCTTCATGGGCGCGGCCTACCCGCACGTGCAGCACATCCACATCGGTGCGGCGGGCACCTGCCCGGGCGCCTCGGCCGACACCAACGGCGACGGCGTGGTCAGCACCACTGAGGGTGCGTCGTTCTACGGCGGGATCGGTACCACGCTGAGCGTCAGCGGGGACACCAGCCCGGCGGCGGGCACCGACGTCAAGATCGCCCCGTCCGGCGGGTCGTTCGACTACTCCCGCACCATCACCCTGGACGCCGCGACCGTGGCCTCGATCCAGTCCGGCAAGGCCGTGATCGTGGTCCACGGTCTGGACCCGACGACGCTCAGCGCCCAGGCCCAGGGCGAGCCCAGTGACCTGGTTCCGTCGCTGCCGCTGGCCGCGACCTCCCCGGCGCTGTGCGGACCGCTTCAGGTCTCGCAGATGACCTCGGTTCCCGGTGGCGGGGTGAACACCGGTGGCGGCGGGACCTCCGGTCTGGCCGAGCCGTGGATGTTCGCCGCGAGCGCGGGCCTGGCGGCCACCGCTGGTGGCGCGCTGTATCTGCGGCGCCGGAACGCCGTCCAGAAGTAGGAAGTAGGCAGTCATGTCTTGGCTGACAAGGCTGTTCGGTAGTGGCCGCCGGCGTCTGCTGGCGTCGGCGGCCGCCGTCTTCCTGCTGGCCTCAGCAGGGACGCTGGCGCTCGGGATCTCCTCGCAGCACCACCCGCCGCAGCCTCCGGCTTCGGCCGCGCTGCCGGCTTCGGGGGTGCCGGGGGCTGCGGGCACCACCGGCACGCTGAGCACCACAGGCACCGGCACCGGCACCGGGTCGAGCGCGTCGAAACCCGCACCCGCGCCGTCGCCGACGACACCACAGCCGCCAGCCGCGCCGGTCCCCACACCCACCGCGATCAGCATCCCGGAGATCGAGGTGAGCCACACGCTGATGCAGCTGGGCCAGAACTCTGACGGCTCCATCGCGACACCGCCGCTGACCACCCCGGCGATTCCGGGCTGGTACCGCTACTCCCCCGCACCGGGGCAGGTCGGCCCGGCGGTCATCGTCGGCCACATCGACGGCACCACCGGCGCCGAAGGCGTTTTCTACAACCTGGGCGCGCTCCGCCCCGGCGACACCGTCGACGTCACCCGCAGCGACAACACCGTCGCCGTGTTCCGGATCGACGGCGTCGAGAAGTACGCCAAGAGCTCCTTCCCGACGCTGACCGTCTACGGCAACACCACCAACCCGCAACTGCGGCTGATCACCTGCGCCGGGCCGTTCGAAAACCAGCACTACCAGGACGACATCGTCGTCTACGCCACCTTGACCGGGATCCACCCGGTCTGACCGCAGAGAGGAGGACATCATGAGGGGACTGAAACTCATTGCTGCCATCTCGCTGACGGCCGCGATGGCCGGCTGCGCCTCGGCGAAGGCCGCCACCGAGTCCGCCCCCGCGCCGAGCACATCGGCCGGGGCGGCGGCGGCTGCCGGCTCGTCCGCCGCCGGACCGTCGGCATCCGCGCTGATGGTATGCGGGACGGAGATCAAGACCGCGGTGGAGACGATCCTCGTCGCCTCGCCCGCTCCGACCACGACGGCCACCTGGACGGACCATCTCTACACCTGCACCTACCACCTGGCATCCGGAACACTCGTGCTGTCGGTGAAGGAATCCCCGGACGCCCCGTCCGCGAACACCTACCTCACGACCCTCCAGCACCAGCTGGGCACCACAACCCCACTCACCGGCAGCGAAGGCCTGGGCAACCCCGGGTTCCAGAACACCGCCGGCAACGTCGTCGTCCTCAAGGACGACAAGACCCTGCACGTCGACGCCACCGGGCTGTCGGCGGCATCCGGCCCGAGCAGACTCAGCCGCGCCGACGTGGCCTACGAGGTCACCACCGACATCCTCGGCTGCTGGACCGGCAAGTAGAAGGGACATGTCATGTCCAGAACCCTGCGACGCCTCGCGGTCCCCACCGCGGCCCTGCTCCTCGCAGCCGCCGGCTGCTCCTCGACAGCGTCCAAGAGCAGCCCGGCACCCACCACCGCACCCAGCTCCCCCACCGCACCGAGCACCCCCGCCGCGCCTTCGACGACCACGCCCTCGACGACCACGGCCCCAAGTCCGGCACCCAGTTCGGCACCGAATTCGGCACCGGCGGCAGCGGCGCAGATCGTCATCGACAACTTCGCGTTCAGCCCGGCGAACCTCACCGTGCACCCCGGTCAGGCCGTCACCGTCGTCAACCACGACTCCGTGACACACACCCTGACAGCCGCCGGCGGCACCTTCGACACCGGCGACATCAACCCCGGGAAGTCGGCGACATTCACGGCACCGGCCACCGCCGGCAACTACCCCTACGTATGCAGCATCCACGCCTCCATGCACGGCACCCTGACAGTCGGATAGGAGACCCGCGATGACGGCCATCACCATCGTCCTGCGGGGTGTCGCAGCCGTCGGCCTGGCTGTGGACGCCTACGTCCACCTGCACCTGGCACACCGCTACGACCCGATCGCCTCATCCGTCATCAGCCAGGGCACGCTGTTCCGCATCGAGGCCGCCGCCGCGATCCTCGCCCTGCTGCTGGTCGTGCTGTGGCGACACCGCGCAGCAGACGCCTTCGCGTGGCTCACCGCCGCTGCGGGCCTGGCGGCGATCCTGATCTACCGCTACGCCAACCCCGGCGCCATCGGACCGCTTCCCAACATGTACGAGCCGATCTGGTACGCCGACAAAGTCTGGGCCCTGATCGGCCAAGCCGCCGCCATAGCAGCGCTGACACCACTGATCATTCGGCCCCGGTGGACCCGCGCCGACGCCTCGAAGGGAGAACCCTGATGTCCGGCCATCGACGATCCGCACGAGCGTTCACCTCTAGGAAGCCGCTGGCAGCCGTCCTCGCCAGCGCGGCACTGTTCATCCTCACCTCCGCAGGCGTCGCCTCCGCACACGTCACCATCGGACCCGACACGACGGCCAAGGGCGGCAGCGATGTGGAGCTGACCTTCCGCGTCCCCAACGAGGAAGCCACCGCGAACACCACACAACTTGAGGTGGTCCTGCCCACCGACCACCCGATCACCGGCGTCCTACCCGAACCCACACCCGGCTGGAAGGTCGCGGTGACGAATTCGACACTGCCCAAGCCCATCACCACCGACGACGGCACCGTCACGCAAGTCGTCTCCGAACTCACCTGGACCGGCGGGGCGCTCGCGCCCGGACAGTACCAGGGCTTCCGGGTGATGCTGGGCAAACTGCCCGATGACACGAACCAGTTGGTGTTCAAGGCCGTGCAGACGTACTCCAACGGCGACGTGGTGCGCTGGATCGACCTCGCCCAACCCGGCCAGCCCACACCAGACCACCCGGCACCGGTGCTGACACTAACCAGCACCGGCACCGGCACCGGTTCGCAGCCCTCTGACACGCAGACAAGTGCACAGTCGGTCACGGCCAACCCGGCAGCCCCGAGCACGGCGACCAGCGACAGCACCGCCCGAACGCTGGGCACCGCGGGCATCGTGGTCGGCGCGGCCGGTCTAGCCGTCGGCGCATTCGGCATATCGAGGGCACGCCGCAAGACCTCCGATACCCACTCCACACCACAGTCCACACCGCGGGAGTGAGGCGGTCACGATGCTCCGTCGACTGCTGGTGCTACTGGCCCTGGTCATCTGCCTGATCCTGCTCACCGCGCAGGGCGCCTTCGCCCACGCCACCGTGGTCGCGACCACCCCAGGCGACGGACAGACCCTCGCCTCCGCCCCGCATCAAGTGTCGGTGACCTTCGACGAGCCGGTGGCCCTCCAGTTCGGCGCCCTGCGCGTGTTCTCCCCCACCGGCACCCGGGTGGACGAGGGCAGCCCCGCCCACCCCGCCGGACACGCCGACCAGGTCGCCGTCGATCTGACGTCCGGACTGAAACAGGGCACGTATACAACCTCCTGGCGGGTCATCTCCGCCGACTCCCATCCGGTACAGGGGGCATTCACCTTCAACATCGGCCAAGCCTCCGCCTCGACCGTGAACTCCTCGACACTGCACCCCGCAGGCAGCAAGACGGTCGGCGCCCTCTACGCGGTCGCCCGCTTCGTGGCCTACGCGGCCTTCGCCGTCCTGGTCGGTACCGCAGTGTTCGTATTCGCGTGGTGGCCGAACGGCGCACGCACCAGAGCCGTGCGGATCCTGCTGGTATCGGCGTGGAGCGGGCTCGCCGTCGCCACCGCCGGCGTACTGGCTTTACAGGGCCCCTACGGCGCGGGCTTCGGCCTCGGCCGCGCACTGGACACCGGAGTGCTGCACACCACCCTGTCGACCCGCCTCGGCGAGGCACTGTCGGTTCGACTGGTTCTGATCGCGTTCGCGGCAGCGCTGCTCGCCTGGCTGTTCACCCGGCTACCAGACGCCTCACCACAAGCCCGGATCCTGGCCGCGCTCACCGGCGTCGCCCTGACAGTCGGCATCGCCGCGACATGGGCCGTTTCCGGACACGCCGGCACCGGAATACAGGTAGCCCTCGCAGTGCCCGTCGATATCGCCCACCTGTGCGCGATGGCCGTCTGGCTCGGCGGCCTCACCGTCCTGGCCGCGATCGTCCTGCGCCGCGACGGACACGGAACGCCGGGCGAGCGGGCCCGGATGGTGCAGCACTTCTCGCCGGTGGCACTGACCTGCGTGATCGTCCTGGTAGGCACCGGCACCTACCAAAGCTGGCGACAGGTCGGCTCCGTGCCCGCGCTGACCGGCACCGCATACGGAAGGCTGCTGCTGCTCAAGCTGCTCGGCGTGGTCCTCCTGATCGGTTTGGGCTACCTCGCACGCCGCTGGATCGCCCGACACCGGGAGGACCGCAGCCCCGACACCACCGACCAGGCCGCGATCTCGACACTGCGCCGCTCCGTCGCCAGCGAGGTAGGACTGGGCATCTGCGTGCTCGCACTAACCGCGGCGCTGGTCAACGCCCCGCCCGCACGCACCGCGTTCACGGCGTCCGCCGGGCCGGTCAGCGCCTCGGCGGCATTCAACTCCGGCGGCCCCGGCGGCGTCGGCACCGTCCAGGTGACCGTCGACCCGGCGAAGACCGGCGCCGACACCGTCCACCTCTACACCCTCGGCCCCACCGGCAAGCAGGAGCAGGTACTGCAAGTACAGGCATCCTTCACCCTCACCTCGCACGCCCTGGGACCGCTGCCGGTGACACTGCGCAACGCCGGAGCCGGCCACCTGATCGGCGACACATCACTTCCCATCGCCGGCAGCTGGCGACTGACCGTCACCCTACGCACCGACGACCTGGACGAGACGACCGTGCAGATCCCGATCACCATCCGGTGAATCAGGTCTCGGATGAAGCGTTCTCAGAGCACCGAGCATCGAGCACGGAGCGCCTACAGGCTCTGGCCGCCGTTGACGTCGATGCACGCGCCCGTGACCCAGCCGAACGCGTCGGAGAGGATCGATGGCACCGCCGCGCCGAGGTCGTCCGGCGTTCCGATCCGGCCCAGGGCGATGACCTCCGTGGCCTGCTTCTGGACGGCTTCGCTGCGCATGATGCCGCCGCCGAAGTCGCCGTCGGTCGCGCCGCCGACGATCGTGTTGACCCGGATGCCCCGGTCTGCCAGCTCCACGGCGAGGTAGCGGGTCAGCACCTCCACCGCCCCCTTGCTCGCGGCGTAAGCGGACCCGCTCGGAACGACGGCTCGGGTCAGAGCGGTCGAGACGTTCAGGATGCGGCCGCCGTCGTTCAGCAGCGGCAGCAGCCGTTGCGTCAGGAAGAACGGCGCCTTCAGATTCACCGCGATCACTTCATCGAACTGGTCCTGGCTGGTCTGCGCGTACGGGGCGAACACGCCGATCCCGGCGTTGTTGACGAGGTAGTCGAACCTGTCGGCGCCCCACCGCTCCAGCTGGCGCGAGACCTCGTTCGCGAAATCGTCATAGCGATCGGTCTGCGTGACATCGAGGCTGAGCAGCGCCAGGCTGTCCTGCGCCCCGGTCAGCGTGATCTGCTCGGCGAGTTCGCGCGCCCGCACGCCGCCACTGTTGAAGGTACCGATCACTTTGACGCCACTGGCGACGAGGTGAGCGGCCATGCTGCGCCCGAAGCCCCGGCTGACGCCGGTGACCACAGCGATTCTCGTTGGGTTCATGACGGCATCGTGCGATGGGGGCCGGCGCGCGGTCGAGCTCATGTCCATTCAATGGGCGCGTCGGATCGCAGCGCCTCGATCGTGTTGGCGGCCCGCTGCACGTGCGCGGCGAAGTTCTCCGCCCGCCGACCGGCGGACGTGGCTATCTGGATCGAGGCCCGGCCCCCGCCGGGCAGCCGGAGCAGGCGTGCGTAGCAGGTGAGTCCCTCAAGCAGATCCTCGTCGTCCACCGCCGCGTGCAACGGCCGTTTCCGTACCGAGTGCCGGTGGGTGGGGGCGAGCACGATCGCGGCGGCCGACAAATCGGGCATCTCGATCCCGGCGTAGGCGTCGATGACGAGCTTCTCCCGGCCGGGGATCATCTCCACGGCGACGAGGTTCGTCTCCGTCGCGACGACGAGTGAGACGGTGGCCCCGGTCTGCTCGCGCAGCGCTTGGATGATCCGATTGATCTCGGTGCGCCGACCGTCGACCGGCTGGGACCGGTGGGCGATCTCCAGCAGGTGCGGCGACACCGTCCAGCGGCCGTCGGCCCCCAGCTCGACGGCCCCGCTGCGGCGAAGCTGGTGCAGCAGCCGGTGCACCGTGGACCGGGGTATCGAGGTCTGCTCGGCCAGGCTCGACACCTGTCGGCGGGCGTCCGCGTCGGGCAGTGCGCGCAAGATCCGGAACCCGCTCTCGAGAACTTCCCGGCCAGGCTCGTTCACCGGGGCCACGATGCCTCGCCCACGCCCATCTGTCGCACCATCACGGCCGCCAGCTTATGACGGGCCCCGATTCCGCGCTCGGGGCGACGATTCCAGCCAGGAGGATGTCCAGCACCTGCCTTTGTTCGGCCTCAGACACGCTGAGCAAAGCCACGCCGTGCGCGGCAGACCACACAGCCAGGCGGGTGGGGCGCGGTGCATCGCCGACGTGCTCGGCGACCAGATCGCGGGCGGCGGTCAGGCCACCGTGGCAGGCCATGCCGAACAGGCCGGGGTGCTCACGCGCGAACGATAGGTAGGCCTCGGCGATCGCGCGGGTGCGGGTGCGGTCCGGGGCCGCCGGTTCGCCGCCGCCGGCGCCCTCACCCTCGCTCAACGAGACCGCCTCATCCAGCCGCTCCGCGAGCAAGCGCAGCGCCCGGCGCTTCACCACCTCAAGCAGTTCCTCGACCGTGGTGAAGTGCCGGTACACCGCGGCCGCCGTGATGCCGACGTGGCGGGCGGCGGCGCGCAGGGTCACCGTGGGCGGCCCGCCGGCGCGCGCCAGGTCGAAGGCGGCCTGGACGAGTGCGGCGCGGGCGTCGCCGTGGTGGTAGGTGTTCCGGTGCGGGGCCGTCACGGGATGTGGTCGCGCCAGTCGGCCGGGGCTTCCAGCCGGCGGTAGGAGCCGGCGTAGAAGAGCAGCGCGTCCTGGTCCGGGCCACGTCCGACGGTGACGATCTCGCCCAGGAAGATCGAGTGGTCCCCGCCGTCGTACACCGCGGCCAGGGAGCACTCGAACCAGGCCAGGGCGTCCGGCAGGACCGGGGCTCCGGTGCGGGGGCCGGGGATGTGGTCCACGGCGTCGAACTCGGCCCGGCCGCGCGGCCGGTCGCGGTTCGCGAAGTGCCGGGCGACGCGTTCTTGCCGGTTGGACAGCACGGACACCGCGAAGCCGCCGCTGTCCCTGATCGTCTCGTGCATCGAGGCGTCGCGCAGTACGCAGACCAGGACCATCGGCGGGTCCAGCGACACCGAGGTGAACGAGTTCGCGGTCATCCCGCGCGGCTCGTCGCCGCCGGAGGTCACCACGGTGATGCCGGTGGCGAAGCGGCCGAAGACGCGCCGCAGTTCCCGGGGGTCGGCGGCGGCGCCGGCCGGAACCGGCGCCGTCATTGGCTTGGCCATCGCCGCTCAGCTCCCCGCGGCCGGCACCCGGATCGGGGCCTGGACGGCCGCTGGGCGGGTGCCGCGCAGCGCGTAGCGGCTCAGGGCCCGCCGAAGCGGCTCGGGCACCGGGGTCGGCCGGGTGTCGGTGTTCGGGCCGCGCATGCACGCCACCCGCTGCCGGCCCCGGGCCACCAGGTCCTCCAGCCCTTCGCGCAGCCGCACGTAGTCGAAGGCGAACTCGATCTGCGTCTGCGTCAGGTCCTCCAGCCGCATCCGGATCGACAGCTCGTCGAACGCGGTGATCTCGGACAGGAACTCGCAGTCCACCTTCAGCGTGAACAGCTTCAGGTCGGCCTGCACGTCCGCGATGACCTCCGGCGCGTGTTCGCGCAGGAACATCTCCCGGCAGCGTCCCTGCCAGCGCAGATAGTTGACGTAGTACACGTTGCCGACGAGGTTGGTCTCCTCGAAGCCGACCAGGTGCCGGTACTCGTAGTAGTCCTGTATGCCGTTGCCGCTTGTTATGCCATTGCCACTCGTCATGCCGTTGCCGGTCATTGTGCTCTCGCCGCTCATTCCGCGTCACTCCCCTCGGCGGCCGCCTCGACAGCGGCCGACACCGTGAACACCAGCGGTTCGCCGACGTCCCGCACCGTGGTGAGGAACGAGGCGATCCGCCGTCCGCCGCCGCGCAGGGCCGCCCACGGGCCGGAACCGGGAACCCCCTCGACGGTGTCCGCCGTCAGATCCGGCCGGGCCAGGCCGGCCTTCCGCAGGCACTCGATCGCGCCCCACACCCGCGTCGCGGCGACCGAGTAGTCCTCGCCGCGCTCGGCGGAGATCAGGCCGGCCAGCGCGACGCCGTCGGCGCCGAGCAGGTCGGTCCATTCGCTCATCCGACGGGTCTCGGCGACCTCGACATCGCACTCCACCGGCCGGTCGCCGGCCAGCGCCGTGGAGAAGGTGAGTCCGGCTCCGTGTGCGGAGGACACCTGGAACCCGTCAATCCACGGCATCCCGTCGGAACGGTGCCCGACCTCGACCCGCCGGCCCAGGGCCCAGCTCATCGCCCGGTCGGTGCGCTCGCGCCGGAGCGCGGTCTGCGAACCGTCGGCCTCGGAACCCTCCGGGGCCGCCGGGGCCGCCGCGTCCGGTACCACGGCGGTGCGCAGTCCCGCGCGGCCGAAGACGGGTTCGACGTTGCGCTCCAGATACGGCGTGAGCAACGCCGGCAGCCACGGCCCGGTCCCGTCCTGTTTGCGGACCGCCTGCAAGGTCAGGCCGTCCCAGCGCTCTACCAGCACGCCGTCCAGGTCCCGGACTTCGATGTCGTAGATGTAGGTGTCCCCGTCGCGCGAGCGCTCGGCCGCGTGCAGAGTCACCTCGGGCAGCGGCCGGGCCAGCTTCGGATCGGCCAGCCACAGCCGCTCGACGGAGGCCGGGAGCAAGGTGGCGTCCGGCACGCAGCACTGGATCGAGTGCATCAGCGCGTCCCGGGTGCCGGGGTCGGCCAGGATGAGATCGCCCGGGTGGAAGGACCCGAACCAGTCGTCCCGGGCCTGGTTCGAGATCGCCGCCACACACCCGCGGGCCTGGAGCTCGTGGTAGCCGAGCAGGCGCTGGAACCGGTCGCCCTGGAAGAGCACCGGACCGTAGAGCTCGGTCGCCGGATCCAGCGGGATCAGCGGCTCGGTGTCCCGAGTGCGCGGCCGCGGGTCGCCGACCGGCAGCGGCTGGTCGTAGCGCAGCGTGGCGCGGAAGTGGTCGGCCTGGAACCCGGTCTCGCTGGAGCGCAGCACCGCACGCACGACGTCGGGACCGTCGGCGAGCACCGCCACGCGCAGGGTCGTCTGGCCGTCCACCGGCACCACGATCGGCCGCAGGAACTCCACGTCGTTCAGCGTCGGCGCACCGTCGTGCCCGGTCAGCGCCCCGGCCGCCTGCGACATCGCCTCCATCCCCAGCACCGCCGGGAACAGCAGGTCCCCGTCGAGCAGGTGGTCGGCCAGATACAGGTCCGCTGAGGGCGACAGGTCGGCGTCGACCACCAGCTCCACCCCCGGGTAGAACACCCGCGGACGCTCCAGGAACCGGCCCAGCGGCAGCTCACGGTGCTCCATCGTGATCGTCGGCAGACCCTCCGCCCGACCGGCGACCACCACGGTGCCGGGGGTGGACGGATCGGCCAGCAGGGCCTTGAGGATCCCGACGCCCTCGGCGACCGGGATCGGCGAGATGCCCTCGCGCATCAAGGCCTCCAGCACCCCGAGCTTGTCGCCCATCCCGGCGCCGGACCACACCGACCACTCCAGCGCGACGCACCGGCACTCCGGATGGTCGGCGGCGAAGCGGTGCGTCAGGTCGGTCAGCCAGTCGTTGGCGGTGGCGTAGTCGCCCTCCCCGCGCAGACCGGCCCGGCCGATGATGCTGCCGAAGGTGACCAGCAGCCTCAGCGGGTCGGACCCGACGGCGGTCAGGACCGTCCGCAGACCGTCCAGTTTCGGCGCCAGCGTGCGGCGGAAGGTCGACTCGTCCAGATCCACCAGGGAGCGCGGTTCGTTGCGCCCGGCGCCGTGCAGGATCGCGGTCACCGGACCGAGCGTGCGCCGGACCCGGTCCAAAGCCTCCTTGACCTCGTCGGCGACGGTGACGTCGGCCCGCACGTACTGGAAGGCGATCCCCTGCGCCCGCATCCGCTCCAGGTTCATCGCCAGCTCGGGGTCACTGGCCGGATCCGAGCGGCCCATCAGCGCCAGCGCCGCGCCGCTGTCCTGGGCCAGGCCCAGCGCCGCCTCGGCGGTGATGCCCTTGCCGCCGCCGGTCACCAGCAGCACGTCGTCGGCCGTGAGGACGTCGTCGAGCCCTGATGCGTCGGCGGCCGTCGCCGGCAGCGGGCGCAGGACCGGCACGGTCCGCGTACCGTCCCGCTCGTAGCAGACCTCTGCGAAGCCCGTGGTGTCGGCGGCGTCCGCGGTGATCCGGGCGGCCACCTGGGCGAGGTAGTCCGGCGGCACCGTGTCGGGACCGGCCATGGCGACCACGGTCGTGGTCACCGCCGGAGCCTCCAGGTGCAGCGTCTTGGCGATGCCCGCCGCGCCCCGGCGCCCGCCGACCGTGACGAACCGCACCGGCTCGCCGCGCACCCGGGACAGCGCCGCCCGGACCGCGCTGATCATCAGATCGGCGTGGCCCTCGTGCGCCTCGTCGGGCAGGCACAGCAGCACACCGGCGCCGATTCCGGCGACGGACAGCGCGGCGCGCAACGGCTCGGACAGCGCGTGGCCGTCGGTGGCGAACACCTCCCACTCGGCCGCCGGATGGCGCACCACCGCCGGCGGAGCCGGAGGCGTGGACACCAGGTCGATGGCGTAGGCCCGGACCCACGGATCGACGCCCGCGATCTGCTCGGCCGCGCCGTCGTCGGCGAGCGCCGTGGCGGCCAGGCCGTCGAGCATCTCGGCCAGCTCGGTCAGGGTCGAGGTGGCGTAGGCGGAGGTCGCCAGCACGGCCGTCACCCCGAGCGCCTTGGCCGCCTGGGTGACGATCTGGCCGACCGTGATCGAGCTCAGGTGCAGCTCGTCGATCGGGTTGCTGTCCGGGCTCACGGCCTCCGGCGGCAGCTCGGCCCGTTCGGCGGCCAGCCGCAGCAGCACGGTCAGCGCGTCCTGCGAGCCCGCGCCGGACGCCGCCTCGTTCGACGACGTCTCAGCCGAGGCCGCCGCACCGGGCTGACCGCTCTGACCGCCCTGCGGAGCGAGCGCGGCCGGAGCCGCCAGGGCCGCCTTGACGACCGCGAAGTCGCCCTCGGGCGCGGCCTCGGCGGGGCTGGCCAGGAACACGAACTCCTTGTCCAGCGGCAGCGGCTTGACGTACCGGTCCCGGAACAGCTCGCCGTGCTCGACCGGCGCACCGAGCACATACGCCATGGCAACGGCATGGAAGAGCCCTGCCAGAGACATGCTGTCGGACTCGATCGACACCGCCGGTACCGCCGGGGCGATCTCGGCGGCCAGGTTGCGCAGGATCCGGCCCGGACCGACCTCGATGAAGGCGTCGCAGTCGCGCGCCAGCGCCGCCACGGCGTCGTGGAACCGCACCGGGGCCAGCATCTGGCCGCTGAGCAGGGTGGCCACGTCGGTGTCGGCGGGCAGCGGCGCACCGGTCACCGTGGAGACCACGGTGCGGTCCAGCGGACGGAAGTCCTGCGCCGCCAGGTGCCGTCCGAACAGCTCGGCGGCCGGTGCGACCGCGGCGGAGTGGAACGCGTGCGACACCGAGACCCGGGTCGCGCTCAGACCGCGTGCCTGGGCCCGTTCCATGACCGACTCCACGGCCTGGACCGGACCGCTCACCACGGTCTGGGTCGGGCTGTTGTATCCGGCGATGACCACCGGCTCGGGGTAAAGCAGGTCGTTGACCTGGTCGGCCGAGGCCGCGATCGAGGCCATCGCGCCGCCGCCGGAGGACGTCTGGTCCATCACCCGGCCGCGTTCGGCGGCCAGGGCCAGCACCGCTTCCTCGGCCATCACCCCGGCCCAGTGCAGCGCCGTCAGCTCGCCCAGGCTGTGCCCGGCCGCGCCGGACGCCGTGATCCCCAGCGCCGACAGCACCCGGATCGCGGCGACGGAGCCGGCGACGATGCGCGGCTGGGCGACCGAGGTCGCGACCTGGTCGCCGCCGGTGGGCAGGGCCAGGTCCCGGTAGAGCTCGTCGACGGCCGGGAACCGGCGCCGCAGCGCACCGCCGTCCGCGCGCCGTCCGGCGCCCTGGCCGGGGAACAGGAACGCCAGCCGCGGCAGGCGGCCCGCCGCCCCCAGGAACACCCCGCCGGCCGGGTCCAACACCTGGCGGGCGCCGGAGTCCAGCAGCGACAGCAGCCGGCCCAGCCGCTCCTCGGCCTGCTCGGGCGAGCGGGCCACGATCGCCGCGCGCAGCGGCCGGCCGGTCAGCTCCCCGGACAGTGTGGCGGCCAGGTCGCCGAGTTCGGCGAAGGACAGCTTGGTGAGGAAGCCGGCCAGTTGCGCCACCCGGCCGCGCAGTTCGGCGACGCCGACCGCGTCCAGCAGCAGGATCTCGCAGTCCTGACGGGAGCGGACCAGCCGGGTGGTGCTCTTGCCGATGTTGGTGCGGCGGACGCCGTCGGCGTGCTCGACGATCAGGTGCGCGTTGATGCCGCCGAAGCCCATCGACGACACGCCGGCCCGGATCGGCGCGCCGTCCGGCCACAGCTCGGCGCGGTCCGGCACGTGCAGCGTCGCGTCCTCGGCCAGCAGCACCGGATGCGGGTCGTAGTGCCCGGTGGCCGGCGGGATCACCTGGTGGCGTACCGCGAGGATCGCCTTGATCAGCCCGGCGACGCCGGCGGCGCCCTTGGTGTGGCCGAAGTTGCCTTTCACGGTGCTGATCGCCGCGGTCCCGGCCGCCACGCCGGCGGCGTCGCGACGGGCACCGCTGATCGCCTCCAGCTCGGTGGCGTCGCCGACGGCGGTACCGGTGCCGTGGCCCTCGAAGTAGCGGACCGTCTCCACCCCGAACCCGGCGTTGGCATAGGCCCGGCTGATGGCGCGCCGGTGCCCGGAGGCCTCCGGGCGGGTGATCCCGCCCTTGCCGTCGGAGCTCTGGCCCCAGCCGGCGATGGTCGCGTACCGGAACTTGCCCTGACGCACCGCGTCCTCGTCGCGCATCAGCACCAACATCCCGCAGCCCTCACCGGGCCAGAAGCCGTTGGAGTCCTTGTCGTAGACCTTCATTTCCGACCGGGCCAGGGCCCCGGTCTTGGCGAACCCGATGACCTCGAACGGATCGATACTCAGGTCCACACCGCCGGCCACCGCCGCGTCGATCTGCCCGGCGGCCAGCGCGTTGCAGACGGTGGCCACCGACAGCAGCGAGGAGGAGCAGGCGCCGTCCACGGTGTAGCCGCCACCGCCGAAGTCAAAGTAGTTGCAGATCCGGCCGGAGATGGTGTTCGCCAGGCCGCCGGCCAGCGAGTCCTCGTCGATCGGCGGGAACGGCGCCTTGTAGCGGGCCTCCAGCGCGGTCAGGAACTCGCCCAGCGCGGCGTCGTCCCAGCCCTGCTCCCGCAACGCCGCGCCGACCGTGCGCTCGACGTACGGCCAGCGCAGCCGCATCAGGTTGGCCCGGCTGAACTCACCGGTGAGGGTGTTGCCTATGACCACGCCGGTGTTCTGCCGCGGCAGGCCCTCGCCCGCGGGGAACCCCGCGTCGTCCAAAGCCCGCGCCACCGTGTCCAGCGCCAGCCAGTGCGTCATGTCGGTGGACCGGAACGTGCTGCCGCCGATGCGGTAGCCGACCCGGTCGAAGTCGAACCCTTCCAGGACCGCGGCCATCTTCGAGTAGTGCCGATCCGGTGCGGCGGGATCGGGTGAGTAGTAGTCCTCGGCCCGCATCCGCTCGTCCGGCAGCCGCCGGAAGGCACGGCGGCCGGCCAGCACGTTGCGCCACAGCTCGTCCGGGGACGCCGCGTCGGGATACCGCAAGGCGATCCCGACCACGGCGATCCCGGTGCCGGTGGTAGCGGTTCCGGTGGTGCCGGTTCCGGTGATGCCGGCTCCGGTGCTACCAGGTCCGGTGCCGCTCACCTCGCCACCACCTCCGGCGATGATCCGGTCCGCCGCGGCGTGCTGTTCTTTCGGCAACACCGTGATCTCCCTCCATGGGCGTGAATGTGTCGATGATTCGGAAGTATTCGGCCGCCGGAGCAGCGGTTGCTTCTCCAGCCGTGCCCAAGGCAGAAGGCTGCGAAGGTCCGGGCGCCGGGACGGCAATCTGGAAGAAGGAACGCCCCTGGGCCCGCGGAGACCATGAGGCCCCGTCCATCGGGTTCGTCACCAGGGAGGCTCCATGCCGTCCACGTCCATCCCCGCCGCCCCGCTGGGCGGCCACAGCCTGCTCGTCCTCATCGTCACCGCCGGCGCGTTGCTTCTGCTGGCCGTGCTGCTGGGCCGGCTGGCCGCGCGCTTCGGCCTGCCGGCGGTGTGCGGCGAGCTGTGCGCGGGGCTCATACTCGGGCCCTCGCTGCTGGGCCACACCATTCCCCGCCTCTATCACTGGCTGTTCCCGCCCCAGGCCGAGCAGGTGCATCTGCTCGACGGCGTCGCGCAGTTCGGCGTGCTGCTGCTGGTCGGGCTGACCGGCGTCGACATCGATCTGCCCCTGGTGCGCCGGCGCGGCCGGGTCGCGCTGTGGGTGGCCGGGTTCGGCCTGGCGCTGCCGCTGGCGATGGGCATCGCGGCCGGCCGGCTGGCGCCGGCCTCGCTGCTGGGCCACGGCGCCGACCGCACGGACTTCGCGCTGTTCGCCGGGGTCGCGATGTGTGTCAGCGCCCTGCCGGTGATCGCCAAGACCCTGGACGACATGGGTCTGCTGCACCGCGACTTCGGCCAGCTCACGATCGCCGCCGGGGTGGCCGACGACGTCGCCGGCTGGCTGCTGCTGTCGGTGGTCTCGGCGATGGCGGCGGCCGGCGCCCACCACTTCCCGTGGCAGTCGATGGTGTGGCTGGCGGTGCTCGTGCTCGGCGCGGTGACGGTCGGGCGGGCGCTGGCCGCGCCGCTGATCGGACGCGCCGGACGCGGTTCGGCGCCGGGCCCGGTGGTGGTGACCGCGGTGGCGATGTTCCTGGGCTGCGCGGCCGCCTCGCAGGCCGCCGGGCTGGAGGCCTCGTTCGGGGCGTTCGTCGGCGGCCTGGTGGTCGGCACCGCGGCCGAGGCCGATCTGCGCTGGCTGGCACCGCTGCGCACGGTCGTGGCCGCGGTCCTGGCACCGCTGTTCTTCGCCACCGCCGCGCTGCGCATGGACCTGGGAGTGCTGCGGCACCCGGCGATCCTGGCGGCCGCGGTCGTGGCGATCGGCATCGCGGCGCTGGGCAAGTTCGCCGGGGCCTTCCTCGGCGGGGTGACCGCGAAGCTGGACCGCTGGGAGTCGCTGGCCCTGGGCGCCGGGATGAACGCCCGGGGCGTCATCCAGATCATCGTGGCCACGGTGGGGCTGCGGATCGGGGTGCTGAACACCGGCTCCTACACCATCGTGGTGCTGGTCGCGGTCACCACCTCGCTGATGGCGCCGCCGATCCTGCGCCTGGCCGAGGCGCGGATCGGCGGCACCCCGGCGGAGGAGGAGCGCAGGGTCAGGCTCGCCGCTATGCGGTGACCTCCGTCGTCGGCTCGGCCGGCTCGCTGTCCGGCACAGCGGGCTCGGCCGCCGGCGGGATCGCCGGCCAGAGCTTGCCGTGGGCGCTCATCGCCGGCGGCAGGTGGCGCCAGTCCTGGTTGTCGGCGAAGAGGATGTCGCGGATGCCGCTGCGGCCGCGGCGCAGACCCTCGCGCCGGCTCTCCAGCGCCCACTTGAAGGCCTCGCGCGCATAGGTGCGCAGGGGGAACGTGCAGTTCTCCTTCCACGCCGCGGTGCCGTGCCGGCGGTACCAGGTGACGTGGCGCGCGCCGGACAGCAGCGTGAAGGTCGCGGTGGCGCCCTGCTCCGGCTTGCCGAAGCCCATGTACTTCGGCACGAAGTCCAGCTTCCCGAGCCGCTCGAAGATGCGGCGCCCGGCCTCGGCGTGGGTGATCTCGCCGCGGGTGGCGGCCTCGATCTCGTCCTGCGAGCCGCGCATCGTGGCGACCACGTTGGGCAGGTGGCTGCCCAGCACGCCGATCCGCCCGGGCTCGGTGGTCTTCGCCAGGTGCGAGGGGTCGCCGGATTGCAGATAGCGGACCAGCAGGGACAGCGGGCCGAACGCGCCGAGCATGTTGCCCAGCGCCCAGTTGCGGTTCCAGGCGTTCCAGGTGTCGTAGCTGGCGAAGGAGTCGAAGGCCCCTGAGACGATCATGTCGTAGTGGTCGAACCCGGTATTCACCACGTCCTCGACGAACTGGAACCGCTCGGTGGCGAAGTCGTCGTCCCGGACCGCCCGCAACAGCCGCTCGGCGATCAGGTCCACGGCCACGGTCAGCACCGACATGCCGGAGGAGAACAGCGGGTCGACGAACGCCGCGGCGTGCGGCAGCTGGAGCACACGCGGGCCGAGCAGGTGCGGCGAGGAGTACTGAAGGCGGCCGGAGCCGATCCAGGGCCGGGCCGCGACGGCGCCGTCGAAGTGCCGCCGGATAGTCGGGAACCGGGCGATGACGCTGCGGAACTCCTCCTCCGGCGACCCCTGCGCATCAGGGTGCTTACGCCGGTCGAGCATCATGCCCACGCTGGTGAGCGGGTTGGTCGCCTGCCGGTGGTTGTTGAACGGGATGACCCAGATCCAGCCGCCGTCGAAGATGTGGTGCATGGTGGCCTGGCCCAGCGGCGAGGGCACGCCGCGGCGCTGCGGATCCGGCAGCAGCAGGTCGGCGCTGGGGACGTTCATCATGTGCGTGTAGAGCGTGCGGGTGTCGGTCTTGAAGCGCGGCGTCTCGTCGCGCAGCCCCAGCTGGTCGGAGACCATGGAGCGCATGCCGGAGGCGTCGATGAGGAACTTGGCCTTGAAGCTGACGCCGCCGGCAGCGTGTAGTTCCACCTCGTCCTCGCCGAACTTGATGTCCTCGATCCGGGTGCCCTGGCGGAAGGTGGCGCCGTACTGGATCGACAGCGCCGCCAGGTAGGCGTCGACGTCCTGGCGGAACAGGTGCGAGTCCGGGCCGATCGGCGGGGTGAGCGTCGGCAGCTGGTTCACCTCGCCGTCCCGGTGCTCCCGTCCTTCGCTGTGGTACATGAAGCTGAAGGAGCGCTTCACGCCGCAGTTGCTGCTCACGTTGTCGCGCAGCCGGTGGAAAGCGCCGATCCAGCCGATCTCCGGCACGCCGTACTTCTCGCCGATGATCCGCAGCCGGATCCCGGTCTCCGGGATGAGGGACTCGCCGATGGTGAACCGGGGGTGGGTCGCGCCCTCTAGAAGCAGGGTCCTGACACCGTGCCGGGCCAGGATGCACGCCAGCATGGAACCGCCGATCCCCGATCCGAGGATGGCCACGTCATAACGGTCGTCGGTCACGGATACCTCAACCTCACTGTGCGGGAGACGGCAGGGACGCCTCTGGCGGACCCTCGTCTCTTCAGCGTGGCCAAGGCGCGCCCGCGAAGCCTTCTCCGGCGTTGCCCGGGAACTGGGCACGCAGAGAGAAGACACCGTCACGGCCCGCACGCAGGATGTCTCTTGCTCTGGACCGCTCATCCGCCGATCAGGAGGCACGGACATCACTATGGGGAACACATCCGCACGCGGCGGCGCGGTCCGCGGCTTCGAGCACCCGGCCGCGTTCTGGGCTGGCACCGTCGCCTGCTCGGTCGGCGTCCTGCTGCATCTGCCGATGTACTACAGCGCCCGCCACATGGGGTATCAGATGTCCGGCATGAGCCCGGACGCGCCGATGATCACCGGGATGGCCCTGATCCTGCTCGGCCTGCCGCTGGTGCTGTACGGGCTGCTGCCCCGCCGCAGCGGCGAGCTGGCACGCACCGCGGCGCGGGTCCGGGTGCGGCCGCTGGACGACGCGCCGCTGCGGGCGCAGCACGTGATCCTGCTGATGGTGATGGCCGTGGCGGTCACCATCGACGTGATGAAGCCGGCGACGCTGTCGTTCATCACCCCCGGCGTGGCCAAGGAATACCATCTGCTGCCGGCCAACAAGCACAGCTACACCACCGTCGCCTGGCTGCCGCTGTTCGGTATCGGCGGCACCGTGCTGGGCTCGTGGCTGTGGGGCTCGCTCGGCGACCGGATCGGGCGGCGCGCCTCGATCATGTTCGCGGGCATCCTGTTCGTCTCCACCTCGATCTGCGGCACGATGCCCAGCTTCGGCTGGAACCTGTTGATGTGCCTGCTGATGGGGATCGGCGCCGGCGGCATGCTGCCGGTGGCGTTCACGCTGCTGTCCGAGACGATGCCGAAGCGGCACCGGGGCTGGACCATGATGCTGGTCGGCGGCGAGGTGGCGGCGGCTTACGTGCTCGTCAGCTCCCTGTCGGCCTGGCTGACGCCGCACTACAGCTGGCGGATCATGTGGCTGATCGGGCTGCCCACGGGGCTGCTGCTGATCGCGCTGAACAAGTGGATCCCGGAGTCGCCGCGGTATCTCATCACGCGCGGCCGGGTCGAGGAGGCCGAGGCGGTCATGGCCCGGTATGGCGCGGTCGTCAGCGCGGTCCCGTTGCCGCGGACCGGTCCGGCGCCGATCGGTCCTCCTGGCTTGGCTGCCGGTCTTGGCTTGGCGGCCGATCCTGGCTCGGTGGCCGGTCCTGGGTGGACGGCCGATCCGGGCTTGGCGGTCGGTCCGGGCTCGGCGGCCGATCCGGGCTCGGTAGCCGATCCGGGCTCGGTAGCCGATCCGGGCTCGGTAGCCGATCCCGCTTCGCACCGGGGCTCCGTAATCGACTTCGTCCGCCGCCCGATGCTCGGCACCAGCATCGCGATCGCCTTGCTGGGGCTGGGTGTCGGGCTGGTGACGTACGGGTTCCAGCAGTGGGTGCCCACGAACATCCAGCGGCTCGGCTACAGCGCCGTGGCCTCCGACTACGTCGTGCGCAACGCGGCCCTGATCGGCCTGCCGCTGACGATCCTGGCGGCCTGGATGTACGGGGTCCTGGGCAGCCGCCGCACCATCATCGCGTTCTGCGTCCTCACCGCCGCCACGCTCATCGGCTTCGTCGTGGCCGGCGACTCGCTGGCCCACAACCGCCTGCTGCTGTCGGTCCTGCTCGTGGTGCCGCTGTCCGCGACCAGCTCGCTGGCCGCCGTCGCGGTCGGCTACGCCGCCGAGGTCTACCCCACTCGGGTCCGCACCCGCGGCGCGGGTCTGGCCGCCGGGATGACGAAGCTCGGCGGTGTGCTGATCCTCGCCGTGGTCGTCGCCCGCGCCACGGTGCCCTCGATCGCCCAGACCGCCGTGATCGGCGCCGTCCCCCTGGCCGCGGCGATCCTGGCGTTCTGGTGGACCGGCGCCGAGACCAAGGGCCGCTCCCTGGAAGCCATCGCGGGTGAGGAGCTGGTGGGCGAACCGGTCTGAGACTCAGGAGTAACAGGAGTCAGGAGCCAGGACTCAGGTCAGGGTCAGGAGAAGACCGGCGAGGGCCGAGGGAGGCCTCAGGCCCTCGCGCGGCGCCGAGCCGAGCGCCACCGGAACCAGGACTCGCGATCAGCGTCCTTTTCGGCACGGCTCTAAGACACGACGCCCGCCGGCCCCGGCCCGCCGATCGCCACCAGCTCCCCGGCCGCCGACGGCCCGAAATTGTCCAGTTCGGGCAGGGCCAGCAGGATCGGCAGATCCAGGATCGTGGCGGCGCGCAGATCGATGTCCAGCTTGACCGCGCACTCGTCCGGGCCCACCGTCACCTTCTCCCCCGGGCCCAGGAAGCGTGGCTGCCGGGCCCACGGCCGCGGGTCCACCTGCTGCGTGCGGACCGCCGCGGCCCGGACGTACCAGCTGCCGGAGGGCACACCGCGCAGCGTGTACGCGCCGGACCCGTCGACGACGTCGCAGGAGACCGGCAGCCCTTCGATCGCGGGGCTGGCGAACAGCCCCACATACGTCCGCGTGGCGGTCCCGCGCTCCGGCACCACCACCGACCCCATCACCTCCCCGGTCCACCCGCTGGGCGGGACCGGCGCCATGTCGATCATCCGGTGTCCGCCGGCCTGCGACTTGGCCCGGTACCGCCCCGGCGGGGCCCCGACACCGCGGCTGAACCGGCTGGTGAACGTCCCCAGGCTGTTGTAGCCGACCTGGTAGGCGATCTCCGTCACGCTCAACCGGGTCTGGAGCAGCAGGTGCTTGGCCTTGAACACCCGGATGGCGGACAGGAACCGGCCGGGCGAGGCTCCGGTCATGGACCGGAAGACCCGGGGGAAGCAGCACTCGCTCATGATCGCGGAGTCGGCGATCTCCGCCAGCGACAACGGTTCGTCGTACCGGTTCCACATCGTGGCTATGGCTTGTTCGATCGCTAGCTGTGTCAGGTCCACCGTCTCAGGTCTCCCGTGCTCCGTGCCAGGCGAGAACTCGTATCAGGGCACCACCGCGGGCTCGCACAGTCCCGCCGGCCTGTGAACTCATGTGTTCCCCTCTGTCGCGAGCCTGTCGATTGAGCATGATCCGGGCCTTCCAGGCTTTCTCCGGCAAAACTCCACCCAGGCTTACTGTGAGTATCAGCGGACTGACGAACAAGTGACTTCTCCGCGCTTGCCCGGAGCGCCGTGGAATATGCCGAATCACACACTCTGCGCGCGGCCTGCGCGAGCACCGATATCGTTGCCAAGCCGCTGTTCGGGACGTCGCCGACGACAGCGCCGCAATGTCGGAATTCGAATGACTGGGCGAGTGGCCGCGGCATCACACGGAGATCGGCTAAAGCCGGCGCGGGTTATCGCCTTCGAATAATGCTGGAGTATTCCATGCCGCGACCGAAAACCAATCTTATCTTTTCACCCCGGACGCGGCGAGTTCCGCCCGGGGCAGACGCGTCTTCATATCCGACGGGATCGCCCGCGCCGCCGGCACGCTGTCCGGCCGGCACGCTGTCCGGCCGGCAAGTGCCGACGAGTGCCGATGACTGCCGACAAGTGCGGACATCACGATCACCGGCGGCGGCGCCGGGCCGATTCCCACCCGGGGGTGACGAAGCCACCACGGCGCGGTGAGTTTTCGCGCTGGTTCCGGTCTTTACAGATGAACCTGTGAGGCGAGTTCGCGGGCACCGGCCGTTCGCCGTGCGGGCGGCTCTCTCTTCGCCGTGTGTACTTGAACGGAGGAACTGCCGTGGAACGCGGTAGCTATCGACTGAGATATCCGGGTGTGGCGCCGGCCATGTCCACCGCCCCGGCCTGCCGGGGGTGGCGGCGATGAGCGCTTTGGGGGTCGCCGGCACCGGCGAGAAGCAGCGGATCGGGGCGACGCTGGTCCTGGCGTCGATCGGAACGTTCCTGACGTCGTTGGACATCGTGGTGGTGTCCACGGCGCTGCCCACGCTCCAATCGCACCTGCACGCCGACCTGGCCGATCTCGAGTGGACGATCAACGCCTACAACCTGTCCTTCGCCTCGTTGATGTTGACCGCCTCGGCCTTGGGCGACCGGTTCGGCCGCCGGAACCTGTACGTGATCGGCCTGCTGCTGTTCGCCGCGGCGTCGATCGGTTGCGCGACAGCGGATTCCGCCGGGCAGCTGATCGGGTGGCGGGCGGTCCAGGGCGCGGGCGCGGCGGTCGTGCTGCCGCTGTCGCTGACGCTGATCAGTGAGGCGTTCCCGCTGGAGAAACGCGGGATGGCGATCGGGATCTGGGGCGGCATCACGGGCTTGGGGGTGGCGCTGGCGCCGCTGGTCGGCGGCGCGATCCTGCAGGGGATCAACTGGCAGTGGATCTTCTGGATCAACGTGCCGTTCGCCCTGGTGGCCGCGGTGCTGTCGCGGTTCCTGCTGACCGAGAGCCGTGGCCCGCGCCCGCGCCTGGACCTGGTGGGCCTGCCGCTGATCGGGCTGGGGTTGCTGGCCCTGGTCTGGGCGCCGGTCAAGGCTCCGGAGGTGGGCTGGGGCAGCGCCCAGGTGGTCGGCGGACTCGTCGTGGGCGCGGTGCTGATCGCGGCGTTCCTGTGGTGGGAGAGCCGCACCGAGATGCCGATGATGCCGCTGGAGTACTTCAAGCTGCGTTCGTTCAACTCGGCCGGTGCGGTGGCGTTCCTGTTCTGGTTCGCGTTGATCGGCACGGTGTTCTGGATCGCGCAGATGCTCCAGCAGGGCATGGGGTACTCGCCGCTGGCGTCGGGCACCAGGATGCTGGTGTTCACGCTGCCGCCGATGGTCTTCGCCCCGATCGGCGGGCTGTGGTCGGACCGCATCGGCACCCGTCCGGTGATGTCGCTGGGCCTGCTGATGATGGCCGGCGGCTATCTCTGGCTGGGAGTGACGATCACGGCCGGGGTCTCCTACACCTCGCTGATCGCCCCGTTCCTGGTGGCCGGCACCGGGATCGCCCTGGTGTTCCCGACCATGGCGAACGCCTCGATCGCCGCGGTCCCCCTGCGCGACTCCGGAGTGGCCTCGGGCTCGAACAACACCCTGCGCGAAGCCGGCGGCCTGTTCGGGATCGCGGCGTCGTCCGCGGTGTTCACGGCCAACGGCAGCTTCGCCTCGCATGCCGACTTCATGCACGGCGTGAAGTACACCATTCTGGTGGCGGCCGCGGTGGGCCTGGTGTCGCTGATCCCGGCGCTGCTGGGTCAGTCCCGGGCACAGATGCAGGCCAGCGCCGAACGGGCGAACCGTCTGCCGGAAGCCGTGCCGGTGCCGACCGCGGTCGCCGACTGAGCGGGGGTGCGCGATGGGCGCCGCTGGTCGGAGCCCACTACTGAGCAGGAGTAAGCGACGGGCGTCCCGAGTCGGCGCCGGCGCCCCTGCCATCGCCACCCCTTGCGTCAACAGGACTCGGTAGCCGTGCCGGGCCGCCGGGTGATCAGGGCTCTGTCGGCGGACGGTCTTCGTCTCGCCGGCAGGGCCCTGGTTCACGCCGGTAGGGCACTGGTTCACGGAGCACTGGTTCACGGAGCACTGGTTCACGGAGCACTGGTTCACGGAGCACTGGTTCGCCGAGCAGTGGGTCGCCGAGCACTGGTTCGCCGAGCAGTGGGTCACCGAGCACTGGTTCGCCGAACCCCGGGTCGCCGAGCACTGGCTCACTTCGGCGCTCACGGCCCTTGCCGCTCGGCAAACTCCGAGAAGTCGTGGCCCCCCGGAAGCGGCGAGCATGCTACGGAAAGCGGGGCAAACCCGAAGCACTCTTGCCGAAAGGGATTCTCACGTGACCGGCATGTGGGCGGCGTCGCGGCGCCGCATTCTGACACCCAGCACCTCGCAGACGAAACTGAAACGACGTGGCTTCCACGAGAAGAGCCCGGAGGCGAAGGAACAACTGGAGACCGCCGGTGCCATGTTCCTAGCCGGTTACGCCCTCGCGGCGCAGGCCGGGCAGGCCTGGGAGGCCGAGAGCGGACTGGCGACGCTGCCGCGGGCATACCGCGGCTTCGCCTACGAGGGCGCCGGAATGGGATTCGCCGTCCGGGACGCCATCGCACCCCGGCGCCGGCACATGACGGCCGACCTCATCGACGGCCGGGGCGCGGACCATGTGTACATGGTCTACGTCGGCGTCGGATGGGCACTGGCCCGGCTGCCCCGCGCGTTCTGGGGCCGGATGACCGACAGCCTGACCGACCCGGTACTGCGCTGGCTGATCCTGGACGGATACGGCTTCCACCAGGCCTACTTCCACACCGACAAATACGTGAACCGGCAGTTCGCCCGAACCGACTTCCCCTGGCCGCAGACCGGACCCGCGGCATACGCCAACCGGGTCGTGGACCAGGGCATCGGCCGGGCCATGTGGTTCGTGCACGGCGCCGACCCGCAACGGCTCGCCGACGCCGTCGACTCCTTCCCGCAGACACGACGGGCGGACCTGTACGCGGGCTCCGCCCTGGCCGTCACCTACGCCGGCGGCCTGGACGAGGCCGAGCTGCGGGTGTTCAAGCAGCGGGCCCGGCACTACGCGCCGCAGGTCGCGCAGGCCAGTGCGTTCGCCGCCACGGCGAGAGTGCGGGCCGGGAATCAGACGTCGCATACCGCGCTGGCGACCGGGCTGCTGGCCGGGGTCACGCCCGAGGAGGCGGCGCGGGTGTGCCTGGGGGCGTTCCCCGATCCGTCCGAGCGCACCGCGGCCGGGGAGCCGGCGTTCGAGGTGTGGCGGGAGCGGATTGCTGCGGTGTTGGCTGTGCCTTCTGCGGCTTAGGGGGGTATCAGGCGATCTACTTTGCTCGGCAGGTCGCGATGCGCCAGTCGCAGATCGCCGGTCGCAGGTCGCCGGTCGCAGGTCGCAGGTCGCAGATCGCCGGTCGCAGATCGCAGGTCGCAGATCGCCGGTCGCAGATCGCCGGTCGCAGATCGCAGGTCGCAGATCGCCGGTCGCAGATCGCCGGTCGCAGATCGCCGGTCGCAGATCGCAGATCGCAGATCGCCGGTCGCAGGTCGCAGATCGCCGGTCGCAGATCGCCGGTCGCAGATCGCCGGTCGCCAGTCGCACATCGCAGCGCCGGTCGGGATCTATCCCGGCCGGCGCTGCGGGCTGGCATGACCTGCTGCTGAGGCGATACTGCGGGGCTTCTTTTGAGGCTGGACTTTGCAGGCCGGCTTGCGGTTGGCGTGTGGGTTTTAGAAGCTCTTTACGGCCTTCGGTCAAGGTTGCGCCGGTTCGGGGTTCGGGTCGGCGGGTCTGTGTGTCAGCTGCCAGTTCCCGCGTTCACAACCCCGCCACACCTCAGGCCTCTTCCACTCCGGCAAGTCCGAACAAGATCAAAGTCAAGATCAAGATCAAGAGCCCTGGTGAAGAGCCGGCGCCTCCGGCGGGGGCTCTCGGCTCCCTCGGGGAACTGGCGCAATTCCATAGGGTGGCCAAGTCAGTCTCAGCGGCGGCGGTCCCTGAGGTGGTGCGGTCCGTTCCCCTCGGTCGCGTCGTCAGCCCCAAGGGGTACAGCGCCGAACCCCGGGAGTAAAGTCCGCGCCCTTGCGGTCAGGCGTGGAGGTGGCGGCTACGTACAGCGCGAACTTGACTCCCGAGAACCGGCACTGTAGGCAAAGCCCTGCCGACGCGACCGAGGGGAACGAACCGAAAACCGACCGGAAAAGTGCAAAACGAGAGTGCGGTACCGGCGACTCGGCGAGTTCGGCTGCCGGTCCGGAGACTGGCGGCGCGGCAGTCGCGCGGGTGCGCATTTTGGGCTGGCGGGTGCGGGCCGAGGCGGGCGCCGGCGGGTAGCTCCCCGCACCGTCCCGTGGCGAAGCGCCCGGCTGGTCGAACCAGCCGGGCGCTTCGCCACGGGACGGGTCAGGCGGCTGCCGGGAGTCCGGCGGCTGGCGTCGCGGCGTGGGTCGCGGCGGAGGAGGCCTTGCGCTTGCGGTAGAAGTGCACCGCCCACCAGCCCAGGCCGCGTGCCGCGCAGACGATCGCCGTGGCGAAGAAGAGTGTGTAGACGATGTTGAGCAGCATCAGCACCCCGTAGACCATTGCGACCGAGCTGCCGAACATGAACTGGGGCCGGCCCTTGGATGGCGTGGTGCCCGGGTCGGAGATCATGTAGTTGCTGAACAGGACGAATGGGACGCCGGTCATCACGCCCAGTGCTGAGAACAGGGAGACGTGCCAGATCCAGTGGCGTACGAAGGCCTGGATGGCGAAGCCGCCGAGCCAGCCGACGATCAGCATTGTGCGCTTGGTCAGGGCGGTGTTCAGGACGGTGCCGGCGGTGGCGATGATCAGGGCGATCATGATGCGGAAGAATGTGTTGGCGTTCTCGGTGAACTCGTACGGCTGGGCCACCGCGACCCAGCGGCTGAACAGCAGCAGTGTCATCGAGATGCCGAAGTTCGACGGGTTCATGTAGTGGCGCACCCTGCCTGCGATAGGCGCCTGGAGGATGTACTTGCCGCTGACGCCGACCATCACGCCGAAGATCACCGGGCCGACGTTGTCGTTGGTGTAGATCAGCATGTTGACGGCCAGGGCGGTGATGTGCGCCGGGAGCAGGAACTCGTAGACTCCGCGCATCCCGCGGCCCCGGTAGCGGGGCATCCGGCGCTGGGCCCAGGCCTGGATGGTCTCCAGGGTCAGCTCCGTGGCGTAGGCGACGAGGACTGCGGTGATCGGGAAGATCCAGGCCTGTTCGAAGCCGAGCAGGGTGTAGCCGAAGATGTTGAAGACGCTGATGGACATCGCGAAGTTGCGCAGCGCGATGTAGTGGACGTCCTTCGGCTTGGCCGCCGGGGTGGCGGAGGGTTGGCCCACCGGTTGCGGGCCGGGCGTGCCGGCCGCTCGGGGGTCGGAAACGGTGGCGGTCATGACTGCGGGACCTCCTTGATGGTGTTGGTCAGCATCAGGTTGTGGGTGCCGGTGGTCAGGGTGATGTCCTGCGAGTGCAGGGCGCCGCTGGTGTCGTGCCACTGGACCGTGACGTCCTGCGGCCCCATGTTCATGCCGAGGCCGAAGCGGACCTGGAAGCTGCGGTAGCCGTCGTGGCCGCTGCCGCCGTCCAGCTGCGCGATCTGCGGGTGGCCGGGGGTGTGGATGGTGACCGTGGTTCCGTAGGCCGGGCTGCCAGGACCCTCCAGACCGGTGTTGGCCTGGCCGTCGGTGGAGGGCCGGTAGAGGTTCAGGGTCATCTGGTCGCCGACGTCGGCGGTGTTGGCGTAGAACTCCGGCGCGCCCCATTGCCGGGCCACCGCGAAGTCCAGGTGGCCGCTGCCGGTGGTGTCGGCCAGCGCCATGCCGCGGCTCGGGATGTCGTTGGTGAAGCCCAGGTCCTTGCTGATGTTGACGTACTTGCCCTGGGAGTTCTCGGCGAAGAACGCGAACGGCTGGTGGCCGGACACATCGTCGCCGGGCTGGAAGTTCGGCCACATCGCCGGGTTGGACAGCAGGTCGTCGTTCATGGTGGCCATCTCCTGCATCCACGGCCACCGGTTGGTGGTGCCGTTGATGAAGCCCAGCGCCTGCACCACGTCCTGCTGGCCGTCGTTGAGGAAGTCGCCCATCTTCACGTCCCAGGCCCAGCCGCTCCAGGCCAGACCGTCGCCCTGCGCCTCCTGGGTGAACGGCGCGACGCCGGAGGCGAGCTTGGTCGCCATCTGGGCGTCGGAGCTGGTGTCGTTGCGGAAGACGAAGTTGCTCTCCTCCAGGCCCCAGGGCTGCGTGATGTCGCTGACCATGAAGTCGAAGTGGCCCTTGTCGCCCATGTCCGCGAAGTCCACGCCCATGCCCTTGAAGGAGCCGTTGCCCAGGACGAAGGACTTCGGGGTGCCCGGGGTGCGCTCGCCGTAGGCTTCGGTGAACTTCAGCTGGGTCGGTGTGGACTCGTTGTAGAGCAGGTGGCCGTGGCCGAAGTCGTTGCCGTCGTACAGCTCGGGCTTGCCCGAGCCGGTCAGGTCGGCGGTGGCCAGGGCCAGGGTCCAGCCGGTGCTGTCGTGGAACGGCACGGCGTCCCGGTCCTCGATGTACTGCACGGAGGGCTGGTCGCCGCCGGTGGCGCCGAGCCAGCGCAGGAAGTGCAGGCCGCCGCCGTTGTTGGCGCTGGACAGCGAGTTCGGCATCTGCATGTCGTTCTGGCCGTGGGTGTCCAGGATGCCGCTGTCCGGGAAGTAGTTGCCGACGACGATCGAGGGGTGGCCGGTGCCGTTCAGGTCGGCGATCGCGACGGCGTCGGTGTTCCACAGCGGCCCGGTGTAGCGGCCGTCGACGTCGACGCCGCTGAGGAGTTCCTGGGGCTGGTAGGCCTGCGGGGAGACGCTGGTGGCGCCGGCCTTGGGCAGGAACAGGATCGGGGTGCGGCCCCAGTAGAAGACCAGCAGGCCCATCCGGCCGTCGCCGGTGAAGTCGCCGACCGCGCAGCCGGTCGGGGCCATGGTGGCGTCCACCGGCAGCGGCGCCGGGTTCAGCACGAACGGGGTGAACCGGTCGGCCGGCACGGCTGTCGGGGTGTAGGTGACGACGACGTCGTTGGTGCGGGTGTCGACCAGGCACATGCCGTCGGAGCGGCCGTGGCCGGTCAGATCGTTGATCGCCACGCTCGCCCCGACCGCCGACATCCAGGAGCGGATCTTGTAGTAGGCGGGGTTCACCTGGCGGATCGTGTTCATCTTCTGATCGTCATAGCCCGGCGGCATGGCGATCGGCATCTGTTTGAACGAGTACTTCGCAGCGGTCTGCGAAGCCTCGACGGCCTGAGCCGGGTTGCCCACCGCCAGGTAGACGGTGAGCAGAGACAGGATGGCGATGAGGGCCGGGACCAGCGTTCTCAATCTTCCACGCAGCACGGATGCACTCTCCAGGTTTCGATTCCGATACCTGACAAACATGACGGGACGTGCGGTGGGGTCGCTTCTTTAGCGTTGCCTGGCGGGATTCGCGCGATTCACGCGCCCCGCACCGCCTGCGCGATCGGGACCGAGCGGCGCATGGAGTCCCAGGCGTTCTCGCTGTCGTCGCCGTTGCCCACGATCAGGCCGTGCACCTGGGCTTCGAAGCACACATCGGCGTCGTAGGGGGCGAACAGGTAGCCGCCGAGCTCCAGGGTGACCATGCCGTGCAGCGCGGTCCAGAACAGGTGCGCCACCAACTCCGGATCGCCGTCGGCGAACCGCCCGGCGGCCATGCACCGCCGCACCGAGGCGATGAGGATGTCCAGCACGTAGCGGCCGTGCCGGCGGTCCTCGTCGGTGAGGGAGAACCCCGCGATGTTCAGCGCGCCGAGCATGACCTGGTACAGGTCAGCGTTCTGATGCGCGTTCCAGCGGTAGACCCGGCCGTGCGCCACGACGTCCGCCACCGGATCGGCGGAGTCGCCGATCGCCACCATGGCGGTGTTCAGCCGGGCGAACCCCTCGCGGACGACGGCCCGCACCAGGTCGTCCATGCTGCCGAAGTGGGTGTACACGGCCATCGTCGAGCTGCCCACCTCCTTGGCCAGGCGGCGGGTGCTCAGCCCGACCGAGCCGTCCCGCGCCAGGATGCGGGCGGCGGCCTCCAACAGGGCGTCGCGCAGATCGGGCCGCACCCGGCGAGGACTCACCCTTGACATGCTCCATCACTGGCGGCGTTATGGGAAGAACGCTGTTACGTAACACCGATATACGCCCGATGGGCAGTGGCGGCGGCGAGCGGGGCGCGGCGCCGGCCGGAGGAATCCGGTCAGGGCAGCTCCGCGGCGGTCTCCTGCTCGTACTCGGGCCATCCGAAGTCGGGTTCGCAGTCCACGTCGTCGACTGCGCGCAGCCCGGCGAACAGGTCGGCTTCGAAGCCTTCGTCCACGGGGCCCGGGGTGCCGCGCAGCAGTTGGAAGTGCTCCATGCCGAAGCCGCCGTCGCCGATCGCCGCTAGCTTGAAGAACCAGCCGTCGGCCGGCATCTGGGAGCGGTGCGCGCGCATAGCGGCGGTCTTGGAATCCAGCCAGTCGCGGGCGTCTATCCGGGCCGTCACCAGATGGTCGGGGACGCCGTAGGGGATCTCGACGCGGTCCGGCGGCACCCCGTTGGCCAAGGCCTCGGCGAGCGCGGCGAAGGGGCTGCCGCCGCCGGTGCCCAGCCGGCGGGCGACCGCGCGCACGACGCTGAAGGGGACGACGGCCGCGTAGACCTTCGCCACGGTCCAGGCTGGTGCGGTGTCGGCGTCAGCGTCGGACTCGGCACCGGACCCGGCACTGGACTCGGACTCGGACTCGGACTCGGCACCGGCCGCGCGGTCGACGGCGGCCAGGCTCAGCTCGTGCGCGCGGATGTGGTCGGGGTGTCCGTAGCCGCCGCGCGAGTCGTACGTGACCAGGACCTGCGGCCGCACCTCGCGGATCACCGCGGCCAGCGCGTCCACCTGCTCCTGGCGGTCCCCGGCCTCGAGCGAGCGCGGGTCGGCGTTGGTGTCCGCGCCCGCCACCCCGGAGTCCCACCACCGGCCCGGGCCGCCGAGGAAGCGCGACCCCTTCATCCCCAGCATCTCCACGGCCACGGCGAGTTCCCGCACCCGCAGTTCGCCCAGCGCCTGTTCGCGGTCGGCGGCGGCGTCCACGGCGCGCCGGACCTCCGGGTCCAGGATGTCGCCGCGCTCACCCCGGGTACAGGTCACCAGGTGCACGTCGATGGTCTCGGCGGCGTAGAGCGCGGCGGTGGCGCCGGTGGTGGTGGTCTCGTCGTCCGGGTGCGCGTGCACCATCAGCAGCCTGAGAGGGTTGCCGAGCCGGTCGCCGAGCCGGGCGAACGGCATGTCCAACAGGTCAGGGGGCAAGGTCATCGGCGTGCTTTCTTCTCCGGTTCGGATGGGGTGCCGGGCCGCACGCCGATGGGGCGGCGGCGCGCGGCCCGCCCGAGCACCTTCGTAAGGGGTTACCAGCATCTCCAAGCGGCGCGGTCCCAGGTTTCTTTGAGGTTGCTGACTTGCCCGCCCTCGAATTTCCAACGGGCGGCGAAGGCGTAATCATGGTCGACGTGAGCCCTCGCCCCGCACAGCCCGATATCCGCCGCGCGCTCATCGACGCGGCCGCGACGATCCTGGCCGAGTCCGGGCCCGACGGGTTGTCCACCCGCCAGTTGGCCAGGGAGGTGGGGGTCTCCACCTCGGCCGTGTACACGTACTTCGGCGGCATGGACGACCTGGTCCGCGCGATGGCGTACGAGGGTTTCGCCCGGCTTAACAGTGCCCTGACCGCCTCGGCCGGCTCGCAGGACCCGGTGGCCGATGTGGTGCGCCTGGGCCGGATCTACCGCGAGAACGCCCTGCGGCACCGGCATCTGTACGCCGTGATGTTCGGCGGGTCGGCACTGGCCGGGTTCTCCCTGACCGACGAGGACCGCGCGCACGGCCTGTACACCCTGGACCTCCTGGTCAAGGCGGTCCAGCGGTGCGTGCAAGCCGGGCGGTTCCGCGACGGGGACGCGACGTTGGTGGCGCACGAGTTGTGGATGTCGATCCACGGAATCGTCACGCTGGAGATCGGCGGGTACCTGTTCCAGCCGTATGACGCGGACACCTGCTTCGACGCCCAGGTGTGCACCTTGCTGGTGGGCTCCGGCGACGACCTGGAGCGGGCGCGGGCGTCCATCGCGCTGGCCGGCGCCGGGCCGGCATCCGAAGAGCCGGCGTCCGAAGAGCCAGCGGCCTAGCGTCGCCGAACGCCGGCTGGCACTGCCGGTTCCGGCGCCGGCGCCATGGCCGGCACCGCACCGCGAGGCATCCGGTCCCGGGCTCAACGCCGTCGGAACTGACCGGGGCCGCGGCCCGCGCCGGCCGGGCCCGGATAGGACTGCGCGATGCCCAGCCAGCGATCCGCCTCGCGTCCGACGGCCTTGACGTCCACGTCGTCGCGGTGCCGACGGCAGGTGACCAGCAGGCAGAAGTCCACCGCCGGTGCCGTGACCCGCTGGTCGGCGTCTTCGGGTCCGAAGGCCCACAGGGCGCCGGACGGCGCGGTGATCTCGAAGCGGAACCGCGTCTCGGGCGGCTCGAAGCCGTGCGCCCGGTAGCCGAAGTCGCGCGTGCGCACCCCGAACCACACCACGTGCCCGATCCGATCGGTGTGCGTGCGCCCCTGCCCCACGGTGTCGACGATGTCCTGCCCGTGCCCGAACACCTCCATGGCCAAGGCGGCGGCGATCAGCGACGGCCGCGCCGCGCCGCCCAGCCAGGGCAGATCACGGTCCTGGTCCGCCGCGCCCAGCGCCCGCGCGGCGGCCGCGCGCTCGGTCCGCCAGCGGCGCACTGTCGGCTCGGGACCCTCGATCAGCTCCAGCGGTCGCCGGGGGGTGCCGTTCGCGTCCGGGCCGGACCGGGCCGCCGCGGCCCGCGCCATCGCTGCGACGTCGGCCAGATGGGCGACCTGGCGGCCGACGGTCCACCCGGGGGCCGGGGTCTGGGAGTACCACTGTTCGTCGAGGGGGACGAGCGCCTCCAGTTCGTCCCCGTCGTACATCAGGTCCGTGTACACGTTGCTGACCACGGCTGATTCCGCCTCTCTGGGTCCATGGCGATGATGACACCGAGTATTCGCCGGACGGCGGGACGCCTGCTTCTTTGACGGTGCCGACAGTGCTGACGGTGCCGCCCCTTGACACGGCCCGGCGCCGCGCCGATAGTCGAAGAACACTGTTATGTAACACTGATATGCTCGGACGGTGAGCTCCGATGGCACTACCGGACCCGCGCACTGCCGCCGACCCCGGACGCGGTGACATCGCAGGCAGCGATGTCAAAGGCGATGACACCGACGAACTCGGTGATGTCGACTGCTCGGCGTTGCCCGTCAAGGGAGCCGTGCCGCCGGAGCTCGACGGCACCCTGTTCCGGATCGGCCCGCGGGACGGCCAGCCATACGTGTCGGCGCTCCGGCTGCGGCACGGCAGCGCCGAATGGTTCCGGGCCCGGCGGATCCGCACCGACGAGGTCTGCCGGCAGACCGGCGAGCTCGCCAGCCCCGGCCCGCGGCGTTGCGCCTCGGACGTCACCGCCGCCGCCGTCATCCGCCACAACCGCCGCACGCTCGCGCTCGGTGACGGCGCCCTGCCCTACGAGCTGGCTCCGGACCTGCGCACCAAGGCCCGGTGGGATTTCGACGGCACCCTGCCGTCCGGGTTCACGTCCCAGGCGGTCCACGATCCGCTGACCGGCGAGCTGTTCGCCGCGGTCGCCGGCCGGCGGACCCTGGACTACGTCGTGGTCGACGTCCACGGGAGCGTGCGCGAGTACGTGCCGATCCCGACGCCCTGCGATCCGCGGCGATACGTGTTCGCGCTGACCGACCGGCACGCGGTGTTCTCCGGGCCGGCCGGCGTCGGGATCATGCCGCGCGAGGGCGGCGCGCGGGACATCGTCTGGGTCGGCAGGCCGGGTACCGGCCAGGGGCCCGGGCCGGCGCACCGTCCGGTGAACGCGTTCGACCTGCGGGGCGGCGGCGTGGCCGTCGACACGGTGGCCGTGGACACCGTGGGAGTCGACACGGTGGGAGTCGGCACCGTGGGAGCCGCCAGGTCCGCCTCGGCACCGGGGCTGTGGCGGTGGCGGGTGGAACCCGGCGCCGGCGGCGGCGTCCGGGGGGAATGCCTGAGCCAGCCGGCCCAGGACCTGGCGGGCTTCGACGAGCGCTACCGGGGGTCCGACCACCGGTACGCCCTCACCCGGCGGCTGGACACCGGTCGCGGGCGGCGGCCCGGCGGCATCGGCCTGCTCCGCCACGACCTCGTGGCCGGCACCAGTGAACAGCACGGCGCCAAGCCGGGCCGGCTGTTCGGCGCCCCGGTGTTCGTCCCGTACTCCCCGACCGCGCCCGAGGGACACGGCTGGGTCCTGGTGTCCGTCCGGGACACCGGCCAGGACCGCGACGAGGTGGTGATCATCGACACCGCCGACTTCGCCGGTCCCCCGGTGGCCACGGTGGAACTGCCCGGCACCGGGCCGCGGGAGGCCTCCGCGTGCTGGCAGGTCGCAGACCCCTGGTGAGGTGATCCGCCGAATATCAGTGCTCTGCCGCTGCTCATCTTAGTTCCCTGATCCGCACGCTGCGGACCGGCGGCGCAACCACGGAGATGCCTGTCCCTCCCCGGCCTGGCCACACTGGCCGACAAGGGCCGCCGCGTTCGCGGCGCCGCCCGCCGTCGAGGAAGGAGACCCGGCGATGGCGATCTCCCGCGCCGTCCTGATCACCGGCTGCTCCAGCGGGATCGGCCGTGCCACGGCCCTCCGGCTGCACCAGGCCGGCCTGCCGGTCTGGGCCACGGCCCGGGACACCGGCACCCTGGCCGAACTGGCCGCCCGCGGTATCCGAACCCTGCGACTGGACGTGACCGACGAGGAGTCGGCGGCCGCGGCGGTCAAGGAGGTCGCCGACGCCCACGGCGCGGTCGGCGTCCTGGTCAACAACGCCGGATCCGGCGTGCACGGCGCGGTCGAGGACGTGCCGCTGGACACCGTCCGCGGCTCGTTCGAGACCAACCTGTTCGGCGCCCTGCGCCTGACCCAGCTCGTCCTGCCCGGGATGCGCCGGCAAGGCGCCGGCCGCGTCGTGAACATCTCCTCGATCCTGGGCCGCCTCTCCCCGCCCGGCGGCGGCCTGTATCAGGCCACGAAGTACGCCACCGAGGCCTACGCCGACGCCCTGCGCCTGGAGGTCGCCCAGTTCGGCGTCCACGTGTCCCTGATCGAGCCCGCCACGGTCCGCACCCGCTTCTTCGAGACCGCGATCATGCAGTTCGCCGGCGCCCCGGACAGCGCCTACCAGGCGTTCTACGACCGGCTGGCGACCTGGGCCATCGACGTCCACGAAGGCCGCACCCGCGCCGGCCGGCTCGCGGTGACGCCGGAGAAGGTCGCGACGGCCGTCGAGCGCGCCGTCCTCGCCCGCCGGCCCCGGGCCCGCTACCCGGTCGGATCGCTGGCGCGGGGGGCGCTCGGACTGCGGCGGGTGCTGCCTGACGGGCTGTTCGACCGGTTCGTGGCCCGGGAGTTCCCCACGCCCTAATACCGCAGCCGTCATACGGAAGCCGCGGCGACCTTTAAGGTCGCCGCGGCTGCGTTGTACCGATCACCGCCGGCTGATGGCCGAGATGATTTTCGGTCGTAGTTCGGCGGCTTTGATGACCTCGTCGACGGAGCCGACCTCGACTGCGCGTTGGATGCTGTGGACGCGGTCGAATTCGGCGGCGACTTCGCCGAGTTTTTCGGCGCGTACTGAGCTGCGTTGTTCGTCGAGTTCTGCGGTGAGTGCTGCGCGGTCGGTTCCGGTGGCGGTCATGATGCGGGCTTCCAGGTTGCGGATGCGGGGGTCGTTGGCGGTGCGGGAGTTGACGTCGCCGGCGAAGACGACTGCGGCGGCGGGGGCGCCGCCTAGGACGGAGGCGAAGGAGCCTTCCAGGGCTAGGACGGTCATGTTGGGGTTGAGGGCTTTGGAGAAGACGACGAAGGCGCCGCCGTGGTAGCGGGAGATGACGCAGAAGATGATGGGGCCGTCGAAGTTGACGATGGCGCGGCCGATTTCGGCGCCGTATTCCAGCTGGAGTTTGCGCATTGATTCTGGGGAGCCGTCGAATCCTGAGAGGTTGGCCAGGACCACCAGGGGGCGGTTGCCGCTGGCGGA
>NZ_JAAFZA010000339.1 GCF_015356865.1 Catenulispora pinisilvae | reverse complement strand
GGGCGGCCGGGAAACCGGCCGCCCTTCCTGCTTGTGTCCGCGGTCGTTACTGGAGCAGCGCGTCGACGAACGCCTCCGGGTCGAACGGCGCCAGGTCGTCCGGCCCCTCGCCGAGCCCGACCAGCTTCACCGGCACGCCCAGCTCCTTCTGCACGGCCACCACGATGCCGCCCTTGGCGGTGCCGTCCAGCTTGGTCAGCACGATGCCGGTGATGTCCACCACCTCGGCGAACACCCGGGCCTGCACCAGGCCGTTCTGGCCGGTGGTGGCGTCCAGCACCAGCAGCACCTCGTCGACCGTGCCCTGCTTCTCGGCGACCCGCTTGACCTTCCCGAGCTCGTCCATCAGCCCGGCCTTGGTGTGCAGCCGGCCGGCGGTGTCGATGAGCACGGTGTCCACGCCCATCCCGGTGCCCTCCTTCACCGCCTCGAAGGCGACCGACGCCGGGTCGGCGCCCTCGGCCCCGCGCACGGTGTACGCGCCGACCCGCTGGCCCCAGGTCTGGAGCTGGTCGGCGGCGGCCGCGCGGAAGGTGTCGGCGGCGCCGAGCACCACCGTGTAGCCGTCGGCGATCAGCACCCGCGCCAGCTTGCCGGTGGTCGTGGTCTTGCCGGTGCCGTTCACGCCGACCACCATCGCCACCGCCGGGCGCTCCGGCGCCCCGTCGGCGGCGGGGTGCTTGGCCACCTTCAGCGTCCGGTCCAGCGTCGGGTCGATCAGCGCGACCAGCTCCTCGCGCAGCAGCGCGCGGGCCTCGTCCACGGTCCGGGCGCCCTGCACCCGGGTGTGGGTGCGCAGCCGCTCGACCAGCTCGCCGGCCGGGCCGACACCGAGGTCGGCCGCGATCAGCGTGTCCTCGATCTCCTCCCAGGTGGCCTCGTCGAGCTTGTCCCGGCTCAGCAGCTTCAGCAGGCCCTGGCCGAGCGTCCCCTGCGAGCGCGACAGCCGCGAGCGCAGCCGGACCAGTCGGCCGGCGGTGGGCTCCGGGACCTCGAGTTCGACCTCGGCGGCCGGCGCCTCGGGGGCCGGCGCGGCCGCGGCCGGCGGTGCCCGCTCGGCGACGGCGGTCTCCCCGGTCCCGGCCGGTGAGTCCTCCGCCTTGGCCGGCACCGGCGGGGCCGCCGGCGGCGGGGCCACCGGACGGCGACTGCCTCGGGCACGGTAGAACAGGGCGGTCGCGCCGATGATGGCTATGGCCGCGATGATGATGCCGATGACGAGGAACTCCATGGGAGACATCCTCGCACGTGGAGCCGGGTGGTTCGGCCGTTGTCGAACGGCCGCCCGCGGTCAGCCCGCCCGGCTCCCGGCGAACAGTGCGCAGGCCCGCCGCTGCTCGGCTCGTCGGCACGCGTACGCCAGGGCTCCCAGCAGCAACCGGGCCGGGGGCAGCGCCGTCGTCCGCCCAGACGCCGTCTTGAGGAAGGCCGGTGTCTCCGGCGAAGTCTCCGGCGACCGCACCCACCGCGGACTGCCCGCCGCCGGCAGCGGCGTCTCGGCGGCCAGCACCACGCCGACGGTCCGGATGTCGGTCTCGCCGGGGTCCCAGCCCAGGTCCTTCAGATCCGCGAGGAACGAGGCCGTGGTGCCCGCCTCCACGAAGAACTGCAACCGCCGGGCGCTCGCGCTCTCGTGCCCGGGCCCCGAGGCCTGCACGCTCAGCACCGGCCCCAACGGCGCCCCCACGCGTTCCATCTGCAACAGCACCCGGTGCCCGGCCCCGGCCGGCACGTCCAACAGGTCATAGGCCGCGGGCAGGCGGAGCGCCGCCGTCGGCCGGGCGTGGGGGTGGCGCGCACCCCCCAGGCGAACTCGCATGCATCCTCCAACGCCGACAGCGGTCCCGAAGTCACGCACCATGTCCGGCGCCCATGCCCGCAGGTCCGGCACCACACCGACGGGTCCCGCCCTGACGCTGCCCGCCCGTGATGGTCGTTAGACCTGTGTTGTCCGACAACTTCTGGTTCGACAAGGTGGCGAACACTGGCGAATCGCAGTGTTCGAAAACGTTCGGCTGCGGGCATCGTCGCGGTGCGGTTACGTTCTGCAACACAGGGTTTCGCATTCCGGCCGGACCGGCGTGAATCTCCAGGGGGCAACAAAGAATGACCGGCAAGCCGCCCAACGAACTCCTCAATTCTTGGTTCCAACGTTCCGGGTGGTCGAAGGGGGAATTGGCGAGACTGGTCAACAAGCGCGCCAGGCAACTGGGCGCGGCCCACGTCTCGACCGACACCTCGCGGGTGCGCCGTTGGCTGGACGGCGAACACCCCCGCGACCCGGCCCCGCGCATCCTGGTCGAGCTGTTCTCCGAGCGCTTCGGCACCGTGATCACCCACGCCGAACTCGGCCTGCGCGAACCCGCGGCACCCCCGGCCACCTCCGGCGTCGACCTGCCGTGGACCGGCCGCCGCTCGATCGAGCTGCTGGGCGACTTCGCCCGCAGCGACCTGATGCTCAACCGGCGCGGGTTCCTGGGCACCTCGCTGTCGCTGTCCGCCGGCCCGTCCCTGATCGAGCCGATGAAGCGCTGGCTCAGCCCGGTGCCGGAGCAGCACTCGGTCAACGGCCGCCCGGCCGGCCGGGTCACCGCCGAGGAGATGGACCGGCTGGAGGAGACCACCCGGCTGTTCCGCAGCTGGGACGCCCAATGCGGCGGCGGGCTGCGCCGGATGGCCGTGGTCGGCCAGTTGCACGAGGTCACCGAGCTGTTACGGGACAACTACGCGCCGTCCTTGGCGGAGCGCTTGTTCCGGACCGCCGCGGAGCTGGCGCTCCTGGCCGGTTGGATGGCCTACGACATAGGCATGCAGCCCTCGGCGCAGCGGTACTTCGTGCTCGCGCTGCACGCCGCCCGGGAGGCCGGCGACACCCCGCTGGGGGCGCACGTGCTGGCCACCATGGCCCGGCAGATGATCCACATCAACCGGGCGCAGGACGCGCTGGAACTGGTGCACCTGGCCCAGTACGGCAGTCACGGCACCACCACCGCGCGGGTGCAGTCGCTGCTGGCCGCGATGGAGGCCCGGGCCTACGCCAACCTCGGCGACAGCGACAACTGCCGCCGGGCCATAGCCGCGGCCGAGGACCTGTTCCCGGGCGATGAGGTGGACCGGTCCCGCAGCGGGGACCCGACCTGGGCGGCGTTCTTCACCGAGGCCGAGCTGTCCGGGGAGAACGGGCACTCCTTCCGGGACCTGGCCTACCGCTATCCGCAGCTCACCGAGCAGGCGGCGAAGAACATAGACCGGGCCGTGGAGCTGCACTCGGCCGACGAGGCCTATCTGCGCAGCCGGGCGCTGAACGTCGTCGGGATGGCCACGGTGCGGCTCCAGCAGCGCGAGCCCGAGGCCGCGGTGGCCCACCTGCACAGCGGCACCGAGCTGGTGCGGCGGCTGCGCTCCAAGCGGGTCGAGGACCGATTGCGCACCACCGCCGGCAACCTGTTCGCGCGCTATCCGGACGTGCGGTCGGTGCGGGAGGTCCACGAACGGACCCTCGCGGTGCTGCCGGCCCCGGCGTGAGCGGCGCGTTCCCGCCGATGCGGACTTCATGGGAGCTCGTGACAGGAAGCTGACACATGTCCGTTTTGTAACGGACCGATCTCACCAGACGGGACAAGTTCACCCGGATGTAACACTGGCGGAGCATCTGTCACGGCTCCGAAACACTCGGCGGCGCCCGTGGAAACGGTGCGCCGCCAGGCTCTCTCCCATCGTCCGTCGAATCAGGTGAGGGAGAAGCGATGCCATCCGCGTTCAGCAATGGTGACACCGCTTGGGTGCTCGCGAGTTCAGCACTCGTGCTGCTCATGACACCGGGGCTGGCGTTCTTCTACGGCGGCATGGTCCGCGCGAAGAGCGTCCTGAACATGCTCATGATGAACTTCATCGCGATCGCCGTGGTGACCATCTTGTGGGTCCTGTACGGCTGGTCCGTGTCGTTCGGCAACGTCGGTTCGGGGGACGGCAGCGGGAACGGCCTCTGGGGCGGTCTGCACCAGTGGGCCCTGCACGACATCGGCCAGGGCTTCGGCACCGGCCACAGCGGCGGGACGCTGTTCGGGTCCACCGGGGTGCCGACCATCGCGGTCGTCTGCTTCCAGCTGATGTTCGCGATCATCACTCCGGCGCTGATCTCCGGGTCGCTGGCCGACCGTACCAAGTTCGTCGGCTGGACCGTCTACGTCGCGGGCTGGGTGACGCTGGTCTACTTCCCGGTCGCGCACTGGGTGTTCTCGCCGAACGGCTTCATCAATCACAACCTGCACGTCATGGACTTCGCCGGCGGGACCGCGGTGCACATCAACGCCGGTGCCGCGGGCCTGGCGATGGCCCTGGTGCTCGGCAAGCGGGTCGGCTTCGGGCGGGACCCGATGCGGCCGCACAACGTGCCGTTCGTGATGCTCGGCGTCGGCCTGCTGTGGTTCGGCTGGTTCGGCTTCAACGCCGGCTCCGCCCTGGGCGCCAACGGCCAGGCCTCGATGGTCTTCATCAACACCCAGGTGGCCACCTGTACCGCGATGGTCGGCTGGCTGATCGCCGAGAAGATCCAGCACGGCACCTTCACCTCGCTGGGCGCCGCCTCCGGCGCGGTGGCCGGCCTGGTCGCGATCACCCCGGCCTGCGCCTCGGTCTCCCCGCTGGGCGCGATGTTCGTCGGCCTGATCCCCGGCTTCCTCTGCTGCTACGCGATCAACCTCAAGAACAAGCTGGGTTACGACGACTCGCTGGACGTGGTCGGCGTGCACCTGGTCGGCGGCATCCTGGGCACCGTGCTGATCGGCTTCTTCGCCACCAAGGACATGGTCTCCGGCTACAGCAACGGCGCCAAGGCCGGACTGTTCTACGGTGGCGGCGTGGACCAGCTGATCTCGCAGTGTGAGGGCGCCGGGATCGTGCTCGGCTACTCGTTCGTGGTCTCCTACATCCTGGGTATCGTCCTGCATAAGACGATCGGGATGCGCATCAGCGCCGATGCCGAGGTCGAGGGCATCGACAGCACCGAGCACTCCGAGACCGCCTACGACTGGGGCCGGCTGGCCGGCTCGCTGCGTACGGCGGTGGCCGGGGCCGGTGAGGCGGCGCCCGCGGCCAAGCCCGCGAAGGCCGACAAGCCGGCGAAGGCCGACCAGGCCGACAACGACGTCACGGAGGGTGTGAAGGCATGAAGCTGATCACGGCGATCGTCAAGCCGTTCAAGCTGGAGGAGGTCAAGGAGGCCCTGCAGCGCTTCGGGGTCCACGGCATCACCGTCTCCGAGGCCAGCGGCTACGGCCGGCAGCACGGCCACACCGAGGTCTACCGGGGCGCGGAGTACACCGTCGACCTGGTGCCCAAGCTGCGGATCGAGGTCCTGTGCGAGGACGAGGACGTCGAGGCGCTGGTGGACGAGGTGGTCAAGGCGGCGGTCACCGGCAAGATCGGGGACGGGAAGATCTGGGTCACCCCGGTCGAGGAGGTGACCCGCATCCGCACCGGTGAGACCGGAGGCGCGGCGCTGTAGTGGACCAGCACCCCCTGAGCCCCAGTGGCGTGGGAGCCGATGGCCGGCCCGGTCAGCAGATCGGGCCGGCCATTCGGCGTGCGCGCTCGGACGCCGCGGACGCCTTCCTGACCTCACTGCTGCCGGACCAGCCGGGGATAGCGCTGGTCGCGGTCGGCGGCTACGGCCGCCAGGAGCTTTCTCCGGGCTCTGATCTGGACGTGGTGCTGCTGCACGCGGCGTCGTTGGCCCCGGCGACCATCGGGCAGATCGCCGAGAAGATCTGGTACCCGGTCTGGGATTCCGGCGCCAAGCTGGACCACTCGGTCCGCACCGTCGAGGAGGCCCGCGAACTGGCCCGCACCGACCTGGCCGTGGCCTCGGGCCTGCTGGACTCCCGGCTGGTGGCCGGCGACGCAGGCCTGGTCACCGCGGTCCGCGCCCAGCTCTTCGCCGACTGGCGCCGCGACGCCCCCCGCCGCCTGCGCGACCTGCGCGAGGAGTACGCGGCGCGGGTGGCGCGGCACGGGGAACTGGCGTACCGGCTGGAGGGCGACCTGAAGGAGGCGCGCGGCGGACTGCGCGACTCCACGATGCTGCGCTTCATCTCGGCCACCTGGCTGGTGGACGTGCCGCACGGGGCGCCGGAGCGGGCCCGCGAGTTCCTGCTGGACGTGCGGGACGCGCTGCACACCGTCTCGGGCCGCGCGCTGGACCGCTTGCTGCTCCAGGAGCAGGACGGGGTCGCGGCGGTGCTGCGGGCCGCCGGGGTGCTGGGGGACGACGATGACCGAACCCTGACTCAGCCGCTGGAGGACAACGAACTGTTCGCCGCCGACCTCGGTTCCGCGGGCGAGGCGACGGTGATCGTCACGATCGGCGGCGAAGAATCCGACCCCATCGCCGGCAGCGCGGACCTGATCACCTCAGAGCTCTACACCACTGACGCCGACCTCCTGCTGCGCCGGGTGGCCGAGGCCGCGACCACCATCTCCTACGCCGCCGAAGCCGCCTGGCGCCAAGTGGACGCCGCCCTGGCCGCGCGCAACCCCGCCCGGCGCCCGGTGCGCAACCCGCTCGCCGACGGCGTCGTGGAACAGGACGGCGAGGTCTACCTCGCCCGGGCCGCCGCCCCCTCGCGCGAGGCGGTCCTCGGGCTGCGCGCCGCCGCCGCGACCGCCGGATCAGGACTCTCCTTCGCGCCGAACACCTTGCGCCGCCTGGCCGAGGAGTCGGCGCCGCTGCCGCGGCCCTGGCCCCGGGCGGCGCGCGAGGAGTTCGTCACGCTGCTCGGCGCCGGCTCCGGGCTGATCCCGGTCTGGGAGGCGCTGGACCGGTCCGGCGTCCTGCACCCGCTGCTGCCCGAGTGGCGGCGTATCAGGTCCCTGCCACAGCGCAACAGCCTGCACATCCACACCGTCGACCGGCACACGCTGGCGACCGTCGTCGCGGCCGCCGACCTCGCGCGCCGGGTGGACCGGCCCGACCTGCTCCTGGTCGCCGCGTTGCTGCACGACATAGGAAAAGGCCTGCCCGGCGACCACTGCGAGGTCGGCGCGGAGCTGACCGGCGAACTGGCCCCGGCGCTCGGCTTCGGCTCCGCCGATGTCAGTACCCTGACCGGCCTGGTCCGGCACCATCTGCTGCTCCCCGGCCTGGCCACCGCGCGCGACCCCGACGACCCCGCCACCCTCGAGGCGCTCCTCACCGCGCTCGCCGAACTGGCCGTCCCGCGGCTGGAAGCGCTGCGGCTGCTGCGCGCGCTGTCCGAGGCCGACAGCAAGGCGACCGGACCCGCGGCCTGGAACCCCTGGCGCGCCGGGCTCTACCACGGCCTCGCGGTCCGCGCCGAGGCCGCGCTGCTCGGCTTCGACCCGCCGGTCGCCGAGCCCTCGGACCCGGCCCGCTCCGCGGCCCTGGCCGCGCGCAGCAAGAGCGATCCGGACGGCATCGTCGTCGAAGTCGAGGACGCGCGGACCGTCTCGGTCGCGGCTCCGGACCGGATAGGCGTCCTCGCCGCGGTCGCGGGCGCGCTGGCCCTGCGCCGGCTGACCATCCGGGCCGCCACCACCGAGACCGTGGACGGCGTCTTCGTCCAGCGCTGGCTGGTCGCCGCCGACTGGAGCACCGCGCTCCAGGACCGGCTGCGCGAGGACGTCCGCGCGGCCCTGGCCGGCACCCTGGACGTCGCCGCCCGCCTGGCCTCCCGCGAGGCCGGCGAGCGCCGCAACCGGCTGGTCGCGGCGCCCAGCGTGGCCGTGCTGCCCGGCGCCTCGGCCTCGGCGACCGTGCTGGAGGTGAAGGCCCGGGACGCGCCGGGCCTGCTCTACCGCGTCGCCTCGGCGCTCGCGGGCACCGGGGTCTCGGTGCGCTCGGCACGGGTCTCGACGCTCGGCGCCGAGGCGGTCGACGTGTTCTACATAGTGACGGTGGCCGGGGCGCCGCTGTCCGACGACGCGGCGGAGCGGGTGGCCGGTGCGGTGGCCGAGGTGCTGTAGTGCGGTGTTGTAGTGAGGTGCGGTAAGAGCGCTAGAGGTTACGCGCCGCGAGGGCTGTTCGGGTTCGGGTTGTTTGGGGGGTGGGGTTTGTGGGCCGGGTTGCGCTTTGGCTGTGGTTGTAAAGCTTTTTACGGCCTTCGGTTATGGTTGTGCCGGTTCGGGGTTCGGGGCGGCGGGTGTGTTTGTCGGCTGCCGGTTTTCGTGTTCACGACCCCGCCGCACCTCAAGCCTCTTCCACTCCGGAAAGTCAGAGCACGAGTACAGGCAAGAGCCAGGTCAAGAACAAGATCACAGTCAAGGTCAACTGCAAGGTCAAGGTCAAGAGCTGTGGTGAAGAGCCCGGCGCCTCCGGCGGGGGCTCTCGGCTCCCTCGGGGAACTGGCGCTGCTCCATAGGGTGGTCCGGTCAGGGCCCTGCGCTGGCGGTTTGTGAGGTGGCTACGGTCCGTTCCCCTCGGTCGCGTCGTCAGCCCGGGGGGTACAGCACCGGTGTCCGGGGGTCAAGTCCGCGCGCCTGCGGTCAGGCGTGGAAGTGGCGGCCGTGCAGCGCGAACTGGACCCCCGGCCACCGGCGCTGTAGGCGAAGCCCTGCCGACGCGACCGAGGGGAACGAACCGAAAACCGACCGGAAGAATAGCAATCGAAGGGCCCGTAGACACGGGCTGGTCGGCGCCGCTGCCGGTGAAGATGTGGCGGCGGACCGGTGCTCAGCTGGTCGGTGACATGCCCGCCTTCTGATGGGCTGCTATCTCGGCATGCCGCTGACTCGACGGTATCGGTCGTGGCCGCCGGGCCGATCCGGCGCCCGCCAACCCAGACCGCGCAGCCTGGGGACTGCCGCGTTGCCACGCCCTGAACCGGCGGCCGAGCTCGCCGAGCCGCCGGTACCGCACCACTGGGCTTTGCACCTATCCGGCCGGTTTTCGGTTCGTTCCCCTCGGTCGCGTCGGCAGGGCTTCGCCTACAGCGCCGGTGGCCGGGGGTCCAGTTCGCGCTGTACGCGGCCGCCACCTGCCCGCCTACCGTAAGGGCGCGGACTTGACCCCCGGACAC
>NZ_JAAFZA010000338.1 GCF_015356865.1 Catenulispora pinisilvae | reverse complement strand
CCTCTCGGTCAGCCGCGGCTCAGGCCGGGTGCGGTCAGGACTTCGACGAAGTCGGGGTGGAACCGGAGGAGGAGCCGGTCGAGGACGGCGTGCCCGAGGACGAGCCGGAGGACGACGGCGCACCCGAGGAGGACGGCGCACCCGAGGAGGAACCCGAGGCGGACGGCGCCGAGGAGGACGCGCCCGAGGACGGGGCCGAGGGCGGAGGGGTCGGCAGCGTGGTCGGGGTGCCGGCCTTGCTGCCGTCCTTCTTGAACGCCGCGTCCAGCTGGCCCTGGAAGTACTGCAACACCGCGGCCTGGTTCTGCTGGCCGAAGGTCAGCTGCGCGCCGTCGATGAACATGGTCGGCGTGCCGGGCAGCTGCAGCTTGTTGAACTGGTCGGCGTTGTCCTGCACCCAGGTGTCGTGCTGGCCCTTGGTGACGCAGGTCTGGAACGCCGTGCTCGCCTTCAGCGCCGGGACCTGGTCCGCGATCGAAAGGATCTTGGAGTTGTCGCCGTAGCCGTCGGTCTCCTCGTTCGGCTGGTTCGCGTAGAGCAGGTCGTGCATCGGGACGAACTCGCCCTGGTCCTGCGCGCAGGCCGCGGCGTTGCCGCCGTTGAGCGAGCCCTTGCCGCCGTTGTTGCTGTCGATCAGCCGGACCGGGTGGTAGGTGATCTGCAACTTGCCGGCCTCGACGTACTGCTTGTACGTCGGCTCGACGGCGCCCTCGATCTCCTGGCAGACCGGGCAGCGGAAGTCCTCGAACACCGTCATCTTCACCGGCGCGTCGGCCGAGCCGACGTGGATGCCCAGGTCCTTGTTGGACTTGGCCTGCGGGTCGACGACCGCGCCGACCGGCGCCAGGTAGGCCCCGGTGCTGTTGTGCTTGGCGGCGTTGACCGCGATGCCGACGCCGCCGGCCACGGCGATGACCACGACCACGACCCCGCCGATGGTCCACTGCTTGCGGCGCCGCTCAGCCCGTTGGCGGGCGACCTTCTCCGCCAACACCCGCTCGCGAGCGTTTTGCTTTCCTACCCGGTTCGCCTGGCTCATCGTCGTTAACAGTCCTGTCCGATGCCGTCTGGTATTGGCACGCCGCCGTTTCCGTCCCAGGGCGCGCGCACCGCATCTTATGCGGTGACGGCCTGAAAACGCATCGGAGGTGGTCCAGGTTGCGGCAAATCCTTCAGGAACTTTTAGGCCGAGGTCTTGCTCTGCCAGGCCACCGCGTTGTTCTGCGGGGCCGCCGTCTGGTCTTGCGATCCTCAGCCCTGCTTGGCGACGGCCGCGTCCAGCGCGGCCTTGTAGTTGGCGGTCTGCTGGGTGCCCGGGACCGCGTTGGGGTCCTGGAGCGGGAACGAGGTGCCGTCGATGTAGATGTCCGGTGTCCCGACGCTGCCGCCGAGCTTCTTGCCCAGCCAGGTGTAGTTGTCCTTGATCCACTGCGCGTACTTCCCGCTGCGGGCGCACTGGTCGAACGTCGCGCTGCGCAGGTTCGGGACCTGGCCGGCCAGGTTGAGCATGGTGTCCACGGAGCCGTAGGAGTCGGTCGTCTCGTCGGGCTGGTTCTTGTAGATCAGGTCGTGGAAGGCGATGAACTCGGCCTGCCCGACGTCCGCGGCGCAGGCCAGCGTCGAGCCGCCGACCAGCGAACCCTGGCCGCCGCTGTTGCGGTCGATCAGGTCCACCAGCCGGTAGTGGACCTGGATCTTGCCGGCGTCGGCGTACTCCTTGTTGGTGGCGCCGAAGAACGACTCGGCCTCTTTGCAGAACGGGCAGCGGACGTCCTCGTCCACCTCGACCGTGACCTTGGCCGCGCTCTTGCCATAGACGATGGCCCCGGGATCGGTGGGCGACCCGGGGCCGGGCACCACCCCGGAGGGGGCCGCGAAGGGCTGACCGGCGCCGTAGGCGTTGCGCGCCTTCTTGTTGTTGTTCGACGTGTTGTGCTGCACCAGCACGCCGATCAGCGCGGCCAGCGCGATCACCGCGACCGCGATGCCGCCGATCACCAGCTGCTTGCGGCGCCGATCGGCCGCGGCCTGCTGCCGCCGCGCCTCGGCGGCCCGTTCCCGTCCGCTACGGCGCGGGCCGCCGCCGCCAGTGCTCGTCATGACCCCATGGTGCGGGGGTTCTCATAACGGAACAATCGGACAGGTCAGAACGGGTCACCGCCACGCTCGGACCAGCCGCCCGGCGGTGCTCAGATCGGGCCCAGATCCGATGCTCGGATCCGGCACTCAGATCGGGTCGCCCAGCAGCGCCCGCTCCAGCGAGAACTTGGACGCCGGCTTCCAGATCAGCCACGCCGCCGGAAGGATGTAGAGCAGGTCGCGCAGCACGTCCAGCGTGTAGCGCGTGTGCCCCTTGGGCACCAGGCCGCCGGAGCCGCCACAGCCACAGCTGATCGCGATGCCCCGGGCGCCCAGCGAGATGATGCCGCCGATGTAGACCAGCAGCAGCAGCGCGGAGAAGACCGCCACCAGCCGGGTACCCAGGCCCAGGATCAGCAGCAGGCCCAGCGCCAGCTCAAGGTAGGGCTGCGCGTACCCGAACGGGGAGACCAGCGACTCCGGCAGGATCCGGAAGGCCCGCACGCTCTGCGCGTTGGTCTCCGGCGAAGTCAGCTTGCCGAGGCTGTAGTTGAACCACATCACCGCCAACAGCACACGCATGACCAGGCTGATCCACTGCTGGTTGTCGCCCACGAAACCGCGGATGCCGCCGGACGTGGGCGCGTCCTTGGCCGGGGCCTTGGAAGCCATGGAAGTCATAACCTTCTGTCCTCGGGCGATCGCGGCGCGTTCGCGCCTCAAGTCTGGGCGGGCTTCATAAATTACAGGTAGGGAACACCCTCGCGGGAGTGCCACTCACTCCCGCGAGGGAACTTCCTAGCGGTTTCTCAGCTACTGCGTGCGACCGCTACCGCGCCTTACTCCCCCGCCGGACGCCGTCGGCGAGTTCCGCGGCCAGTTCGCGCACCGCTTCCGCGCCCTTGCGCGGATCGCGGTTGTCCAGCAGCCGGCGCACGAAGGCCGAGCCGACGATCACGCCGTCCGCGTAGGCCGCGATCTCCGCGGCCTGGTCGCCGTTGGAGACCCCGAGGCCGACGCAGACCGCCTGCTCGGTCGCCTCCTTCGTGCGCGCGACCAGCGCCTGTGCCGCGCCGCCGACCTGGTCCCGGGCGCCGGTGACGCCCATCACCGCGCCGGCGTAGACGAAGCCGGTGCAGACCTCGGCGGTCAGCGCGATGCGCTCGGCGCTGGAGCTCGGTGCGACCAGGAAGACCCGGCCGAGGTCGTGGGCGTCGGTCGCGGCGATCCACGGACCGGCTTCCTCGGGGATCAGGTCCGGGGTGATGACGCCGCTGCCGCCGACTGCCGCCAGGTCGGCGGCGAAGCGGTCGACTCCGTAGTGCTCGATCGGGTTCCAGTAGGACATGATCAGCGCGGCGGCGCCGGTGTCGGCGACCGCTCCGGCCGCGCGGATGACGTCCGGGGTGGTGACCCCGCGCGCCAGCGCCTGGTCGGCGGCGGCCTGGATGACCGGGCCGTCCATCGCCGGGTCGGAGTACGGCAGCCCGACCTCGATGATGTCGCAGCCGCCCTCGACCATGGCGCGCATGGCCTCGATGGAGCCGTCCACGCTCGGGTAGCCCGCCGGAAGGTAGCCGATGAGGACCGCGCGGTTCTCGGCCCGCGCGTTCTTGAGCACATCCTGGAGCCGGTTCACAGCTCTCCCCCCTCGAAGCCGAAGTACGACGCCGCCGTGTGCATGTCCTTGTCGCCGCGCCCCGACAGGTTCACGACGATCACCGGTTCGCGTCCGAGTTCGGCGGCCAGCCGCGGCGCGATACGCAGCGCACCGGCGATGGCGTGCGCCGACTCGATGGCCGGGATGATGCCCTCGGTCTGGCACAGGACGCGGAAGGCGTCCATCGCCTCGCGGTCGTCGACGGGTTCGTAGATCGCGCGGCCGGTGGCGTGCAGATACGCGTGCTCCGGGCCGACCGCCGGGTAGTCCAGCCCGGCTGAGATGCTGTGGCTGTCCTTGGTCTGGCCGTACTCGTCCTGGAGGAGGAAGGTGCGGGTGCCGTGCAGGACACCGACCGAACCGCCGGTGATGGACGCCGCGTGCAGGCCGGTCGCCAGGCCCGACCCGCCGGCTTCGAAGCCGTAGAGCTTCACCGACTCCTCCGGCAGGAAGGCGTGGAAGACGCCGATCGCGTTGGAGCCGCCGCCGATGCAGGCGCACACGGCGTCCGGCAGGGCTCCGGTGGCCTCCAGCGTCTGCCGCCGCGCCTCCACGCCGATGATCCGGGCGAAGTCGCGGACCATCGCCGGGAACGGATGCGGGCCGGCCGCGGTCCCCAGCAGGTAGTACGTGGTGTCGGCGCTGGCCACCCAGTCGCGCAGCGCCTCGTTGATCGCGTCCTTGAGCGTCTGCGACCCGATCGCGACCGGCACCACCTCGGCGCCGAGCATCCGCATCCGGGCCACGTTCAGCGCCTGCCGCTTGGTGTCCTCGGCGCCCATGTACACGACGCAGTCCAGCCCGAGCAGCGCCGCGGCGGTCGCGGTGGCCACGCCGTGCTGCCCGGCCCCGGTCTCGGCGATGACCCGGGTCTTGCCCATGCGCTTGGCCAGCAGCGCCTGGCCCAGCACGTTGTTGATCTTGTGGGAACCGGTGTGGTTCAGGTCCTCCCGCTTGAGCAGGATGCGCGCGCCGGCCCGCCGGGACAGGTTGCGCGCCTCGGTCAGCAGGCTCGGGCGGTTCGCGTAGTGCAGCAGCAGGTCGGCGAACTCGCGGTGGAACGCCGGGTCGGTCTTGGAGCTCTCGTAGGCCTCGGTGACCTCTTTCAGCACGGCCATCAGCGCCTCGGGCATGAAGCGGCCGCCGAACAGGGTGTCGTCGGTGGGGAAGTGCCCGGTGTCGTCGGGCATCGCGGCCGTGGCCGCGTACGCGGAGATGATCTCAGCGCGCGGATCGGTCTGTTCAGACATGGAGATGTCCAGGTGATGAGTGATGGGAAGGTGCTATGGCAGAAGTCTGACTAAGAGCGCGCAGCTCTTACGCTTCCTGCCATCGCCGCGCCGCCGGGGCATGCCGCCACCACGGTCGGCGGCGGGCCGCGGCCCTCGGCTGGCTCGACATCACGATCTGGACTCTACCGTCTCGCACCGCGTCTTCGGTACGGCGGTCAGCCGCGCCCGTTCCGCAGCGCGGGATGCGCACCGGCCGCGACCAGGTCGGCGACCGCGGCGCGCGGGTCCTTGCCGGTCACCAGCGACTCGCCGACCAGGACGGCGTCGGCGCCGGAGTTGGCGTAGGCGATGAGGTCGTGCGGGCCGCGGACGCCGGACTCGGCGACGCGCACGACGCTGTCCGGGATCAGCGGGGCCAGCCGCGCGAAGGTGTCGCGCCGGACCTCCAGGGTCTTCAGGTCGCGGGCGTTGACGCCGATCAGGCGGGCACCGGCGTCCAGGGCGCGGCGCACCTCTTCCTCGTCGTGCACCTCGACCAGCGGGGTCAGCCCGATGGTGCCGGCCCGCTCGATCAGCGACTCCAGGGCCGGCTGTTCGAGGGCGGCGACGATCAGCAGGGCCAGGTCGGCGCGGTGCGCGCGGGCCTCCCAGAGCTGGTAGCTGGTGACGATGAAGTCCTTGCGCAGGACCGCGATGTCCACCTTCTGGCGGACGTCGTCCAGGTCGGCCAGCGAACCGCCGAAGCGGCGCTGCTCGGTGAGGACGGAGATCACGGTCGCGCCGCCGGCCTCGTAGTCGGCGGCCAGGCCCGCGGGGTCCGCGATGGCCGCGAGCGCGCCCTTGGACGGCGAGGAGCGCTTGACCTCGGCGATCACCTTCACGCCGTCGCCGCCGGCCCCGCCGCGGCGCAGGGCCTCGACCCCGTCGATGGCGTTGTCCAGCCGGGCGACCTTGGCCTTCAGATCGTCGAGGGTGACTTTCTCCTGGCGCTCGGCAAGGTCGAGGCGGACGCCTTCGATGATCTCGGCAAGTACGTTCACCGTCGTCAGCTCCCCTCGATCGCCTCACAAGATGGGACAGCGGCGCCCCCCGAGAGTACGACCGGGTGGGCGGCGTGTCCGACGTCTCACTCTAGCGGCTCCGAGGGACCGCCGAAGTCCAGTGATCTTCTGGTGGGACGAACGGCCCCCGCCGCCGGGGCCGCGGACCCCAGGTCCGCGGCCGGTTCGCGCGCCGGAGGCGCTACTTCACAGCGGCGCCCAGGCCCATCGCGGACATGATCTTGCCGACCACCGGGGACACCACGGCGATCGCGCCACCGACGATGGCCAGGGCCGGGACGCCGGCGACCAGCCCGGCGCCGCCGATCAGGAAGCCGACGATGCAGAGGAAGACGGCGGTCCAGGCCGCGGGGGTGCTGCCGTGGTCTTCGCCGCTGGATGACGACATGGTGCTCCTTGCGCTGACGGGAGGGTCTTCAGACCCCTCCATTGTCACCGATTCGGCCTAATGCTCCGCGCCCGGGGTGGGGTTGAGCGCGACCGCGGGCGCCGCGGCCGGTTCGGTGGGGTCCTCGCCCCGGTCCAGGGCGTCCCACAGGTCCTTGGCGCTGCCGGTGTCGGCGGCGCGCGCGGCGGCCTTGGAGGCGGCGTTCTCGTAGCGCGAGGACATGCCCGGCCAGCCGCCGCCGCGCAGCACGGCCGAGGCCCCGGCCAGGACCACCAGCACGCCGCCGATGACGGCGAGCAGCCACCAGGAGGACGTGTGCGCGTGGACGGAGTCCGTCGCGAACCCCTTCGCCGCGGCCTTCTGAGCCAGAACGCGGGAGGCGTGAGACGTGCCACGTTCGCCGAACGCGTAGACGGCCGTGCCGATCCCGGCCGCGATCAGCAGCACGCCGACCAGCCGGCGGGCCAGGCGCTGGGTGGCGAACAGCGCGAGCGCACCGGCCAGCGCGGTCAGGCCGAGGGCGGTCACCCCGGCCGACAGGTCGTTGCCGCTGGCCGTGACCTTCAAAGTGTTCGGGACCGCGCCGGCGACGCCGGTGGCCCAGGTACGCCCGGCGCAGACCCAGGCGATCACGCCGCCGAGCAGGGCGATCAGGACCGTGATGGTCAGCTCGCGGCGGCCGGCTCGGCGGGCCGCGGCGGAAGCAGCCGCCTCCGCTTCCGCGACCCCGTCCTTCTCAACTCCCGTACTCATCACGCGTCCTCCCCGACGGCCGAGCGCATCGTCCCGGCGACCGCGACCGCCTTCAGCACCGCCATCGCCTTGTTCCGGCACTCCTGGTCCTCCGCGGCCGGGTCGGAGTCGGCCACGATCCCCGCGCCGGCCTGCACATACGCCATGCCGTCGCGGATCAGCACCGTGCGGATCGCGATCGCGGTGTCGGCGTCGCCGGCGAAGTCCAGGTAGCCGACGATGCCGCCGTACAGGCCGCGCCGGGTCGGCTCGTTGTGCTCGATGATCTCCATCGCGCGCGGCTTCGGGGCGCCGGACAGGGTCCCGGCCGGGAAGGTCGCGGTGACCGCGTCGAAGGCGGTCTTGCCCGGCGCCAGCTCACCGATCACCGTGGAGACGATGTGCATGACGTGGCTGTAGCGCTCGACCGCCATGAAGTCCACGACCTCCACCGAGCCCGGCGCGGCGATCCGGCCCAGGTCGTTGCGGCCGAGGTCGACCAGCATCAGGTGCTCGGCCCGCTCCTTGGGGTCGGCCAGCAGGTCGGCGGCCAGTTGCGCGTCCTGCTCAGGGTCCGCCCCGCGCGGTCGGGTGCCGGCGATCGGGTGCAGCATCGCCCGGCCCTCGGTGACCTTCACCAGCGCCTCCGGCGAGGAGCCGACGATGTCGAAGCCGTCGGCCAGGGTGCCGTCCGGGCCCGGGACCCGCAGCAGGTACATGTACGGGCTCGGATTCGTCGCGCGCAGCACCCGGTAGACGTCCAGCGCCGAGGCCTTCACCTCGGCCTCGAACCGCTGGCTCACCACGATCTGGAAGGCCTCGCCGGACTTGATCTCCTCGATGCAGCGCAGCACCGTCTCGCGGTAGTCCTCGGAGGTGCGGTTGGCGCTGAACGACGGCGCGGCTGCCGGGTCGTAGACCAGCGGCACGTTCACCACCGGCGCGTTCAGCGCGGCGGTCATCGCGTCCAGCCGCTCCACGGCGCGCGCGTAGGCGGCCTCCACGCCGGAGGGCAGGTTGTCGTGGTTGACCACGTTGGCGATCAGCCACACCGAGCCGTCGGCGTGGTCCAGGACCGCCAGGTCCAGACTGAGCAGGAAGGTCAGCTCCGGGATGCGCAGGTCGTCCTTGGCCAGCTCCGGCAGCCGTTCCAGGCGGCGCACGGCGTCGTAGCCCATGTAGCCCACCAGGCCGCCGGTCAGCGGCGGCAGGCCCGGCAGCCGCGGGGTGTGCAGCAGTTCCAGGGTCTGGCGCAGCACGTCCATCGGGTCGCCCTCGGTGGGCAGCCCGACCGGCGGCTCGCCGATCCAGTGCGCGACGCCGTCCTGCTCGCTCAGCGCGGCGCCGGTACTGACGCCGACGAAGGAGTGGCGCGACCAGATGCCGTGCTCTGCCGACTCCAACAGAAAGGTGCCGGGCCGTTCGCCGGCGAGCTTGCGGTACAGCCCGACCGGCGTCTCGCCGTCGGCCAGGACCCGCCGCACCACCGGGATCACCCGGCGGTTCTCGGCCAGCTCGCGGAAGGTCGGCAGGTCCGGGGTGTCCACCCCTGGGGGGAAGGCCGTCATGCCGCTGATTCTCCCAGAGCGCCCCGCGACGCCACCGGCTTCCCCCGCGATTCGCCGGACGCCTCCCCCACCGCCTCGCCGAGCGGCAGCTCGCCGGCGTCGAAGCACGTGCGGTCCCCGGTGTGGCAGGCCCCGCCGGACTGGTCCACCTTCAGCAGCACCGCGTCCCCGTCACAGTCCAGCGCCGCGGACTTCAGCACCTGCACGTTCCCCGACGTGGCCCCCTTGGTCCAGTACTCCTGCCGGGACCGCGACCAGTAGGTGACCCGCCCGGTGGCCAGCGTGCGCCGCAGCGCCTCGTCGTCCATCCACGCCAGCATCAGCAC
>NZ_JAAFZA010000337.1 GCF_015356865.1 Catenulispora pinisilvae | reverse complement strand
CACCAACTCCCCCACTCAGCCGGCGGCCCGCCCCTGCTCGACACCACCGTCCCCAGCCCCTTCCACTCGTCGCCGCCCGGCGAGCTGGTCATGGTCGGCGAGCCGACCGTGGGCCGCATCGCCGTGGCCGCCCGCCAGCGCCTGGCGCTCCTGCTGGACGCCAGCGGCCGCATCGGGACCACCCTGGACATGGAGCTGACCGGCGGCGAGCTCGCCGAGATCGCCCTGCCGGACTTCGCGCAGCACGTCGCGGTGGACCTCGCGAGCTGGGTCCTGGACGGCGAAGAATGCCCGCCGCCCGGCAACACCGAGGTGAAGCTCCGCCGCGTCGCCGTCCGGACCGTCCGGCGCGGCAAGGTGCACCGGCCGCCGGGCGCGCATGTCGCCTACAACGCGGCGACGGCGCAGGCCCGCAGCATGATTCAGCGCAGTCCGGTGCTGGACGCCGCACTCACCGCGGCGACGGCCGGCAAGCGCTGGGTCGCCGAGGATCCCGACAGTTCGGTGATCGCCGCCCCGATCATGGTTCAGGGCACGGTGCTCGGCGTGGCGTCGTTCTACCGCCTCGGCACCGCCGATCCGTTCGACGAGGACGACATCCAGCTCGCCGGCGACCTCGCCTCGCGCGCCGCCGTCTGCCTGGACAACGCGCGCCGCTTCGAGCGCGAGCGCACGATGGCGCTGACGCTGCAACGCAGCCTCCTGCCACGCACCTTCCCGGCGCAGTGCGCGGTCGAGGTGGCCCACCGGTACCAGCCGGCGCAGGAGGGCGTCGGAGGCGACTGGTACGACGTCATCCCCTTGTCCGGCGGCCGGGTGGCGCTGGTCGTCGGCGATGTGGTCGGGCACGGGATCCACGCCGCGGCGACGATGGGCCGTCTGCGCACCGCCGTGCGCAACTTCTGCGCGCTGGACCTCCCGCCGGAGGACCTGCTCAGCCAGCTGGACGCGCTGGTGGAGTCGATGGACGCCGACGAGACCGAGGACCAGCGCGGCGTCGGCATCATCGGCGCGACCTGCTTGTACGTGGTCTACGATCCGGTGACCGGCCTGTGCTCGGTCGCGGCGGCCGGCCACCCCATGCCGGCGGTGGTGGCCCGCGACGGTTCGGTGGCCTACCTGGACCTGCCGACCGGCCCGCCGCTGGGCCTCGGCGGCTCGGCGTACGAGGCGGTCGAGTTCCTGATCGACGAAGGCAGCACCCTGGTTCTCTACACCGACGGCCTGGTGGAGAGCCGGGTGCAGGACATCGGCACCGGGCTGGAGCGCTTGAGTGCGGCACTGGCCGGCCCCGGACGCGATCCGGAGGAGTTGTGCGCCTCGGCGATCGGCGGTCTGCTGCCCGAGCGGCCGCTGGACGACGTCGCGCTGCTGGCCGCCCGGGCCCGCCGCACGACGCCGGACCGGGTCGCCACCTGGGACGTGCCGATGACGCCGGAATCGGTGGCGTTCCTGCGCGCCGAGGTGTCCCGGCTGCTGCGCGCCTGGCGCCTGGCCGACCTGATCTTCACCACCGAGCTGATCGTCAGCGAGTTGGTGACCAACGCGATCCGGCACGCCACCGGCCCGGTGGAGCTGCGGCTGCTGCGTGACCGGGCCCTGATCTGCGAGGTGGCGGACGGCAGCAGCGTGTCGCCGAGGCTGCGCCGGGCACAGACCTTCGACGAGGGCGGCCGCGGGCTGTTCCTGGTCGCGCAGCTGTCGCAGCGGTGGGGCACGCGGTACACCGCACGCGGGAAGGTGATCTGGTCCGAGCAGCCGCTTCCGGCGAACGGCGACTACTGATGAACTAACGGGGACAACTGGACTACGGAACGGCAGAACGGCAGAACCGAATAGCTGGATCGAACTGCCTGACCGCCGAGCTACCGAGCTGCCAAGCCGCTAAGTAGCAGCAGCCAGACTGCCGTGCGCCTACCGGAGGACCCCGGCGGTGAAGCGCGCCAACTGCGCGTGCATCTCCTCGCGTGGCACTCCCTTGTGTCCCGCCAGATACTCGACGAGGTCGGCGCGGATGGCGGCCAGCAGCACATGGGCGGTGAACTCACTGTTATCGGTCAGGCCAGGAATCTGTTCCAACGCCGATCGCAGAAGACTGTGCCAATCCTCGTAGTGCGCCGCCAGGTACGGGCTCGTGCTTCCGGTCTCCTCCAGTGCCAGTGCGAGACGCCGGTTGTCGAGTTTGAAGCGCAGGAGCGCATCGAGAAGCGCCGGCACCCGCTCACGGGCTGGTGTATCGGGCCCCAACGGCGGTGGACCGGCTTGCACAGTCTGTCTGATCGGTTCGATGCGGTGCTCGTATAGAGCCAGAAGCAGTCCGTTGCGATCCCCGAACGCACGGAACAAAGTTCCCTTGCCGACGCCCGCCGCCGCGGCGACGTCGGCCATGGTCACCTCCTCCGGGTTCCCGCTGCGGTCGAACAGGGCGTCGGCCGCGGCCAGGACGGCCTTGCGGTTGCGGACGGCGTCCTTGCGCGTTGACGGCTCGGGCATACGACTCCCCACTGTGATCTCCGGTTGCGACTTCAGATTGCGAAACGGACCCCGGGTCCATATCATCGAAACGGACCCGCAGTCCGATTCTACTGGATGCCTGATCTCCTGGAGGACACCCATGTCCGCACCCTCCTCACCCTCCTCACCCTCCTCACCCTCCTCACCAAGCTCGCCGAACGCGCCGACGGCCTCACCAGCGGATCTCTACCGCCACAGCTTGCAGCTCCTGCTAGACAAGGACATAGCCGGCTGGGTCGACCTCTGGGCCGAGGACGGCGTCATGCAGTTCCCCTTCGCCCCCGACGGCTGGCCCACGCAGCTCGCCGGAAAGCAGGCCGTCGCCGCATACATGCAGCGCTATCCGGACCACATCGACCTGCACGACTTCCCCTTCCTCCAGATCCACGAGACCACCGATCCGCAGACAATCGTGGTCGAGATGCGCGGAGTCGGCCGCATGGTGGAGACCGGCGGGCCGTTCGACATGACCTACATCGCCGTCGTCACCATCCAAAACGGCCGCTTCTACTCCTACCGCGACTACTGGAACCCGCTCGCGGTCCAGGAACCCGGCGCCGACTTCACCGGGAGCACCCGATGACAACTCTGGTCATCGGAGCCTCCGGCACCACCGGAAGCCGCCTCACCACGCGACTGACCGCCACCGGCCACAACGTCAAAGCCGCCACGCGCCACGCCACACCGGTACCCGGCACGCAGCCGGTCCGCTTCGACTGGTACGACCCCACCACCCACGACGCCGCCCTCGACGAAGTCGATCGCGTCTACCTCGTACCGCCGCTCGGCGACTCCGATCCGGCCGCGGTCATGGTGCCGTTCCTACGTCGGGCGAGTGCCAGCACCCTGCGACGCGCGGTGCTCCTCAGCTCCTCGGCGATCGCCGAAGGCGGGCCGGCCGTAGGAGCCGTCCACCACGCCCTTCCCGATCTGGTCGATGAGTGGGCCGTGCTGCGGCCCTCCTGGTTCATGCAGAACTTCACCGGCACCCACGCACACGCCGAGAGCATCCGGCAGCACGCATGCGTCCAGACCGCCGCCGGCGACGGCCGAGTCGGTTTCATCGATGCCGACGACATCGCAACGGTCGCCCGCCACGCCCTGACCGAGGAGCACTCCCCCAACACCGACCTCGTCCTGACCGGACCCGAAACACTCAGCCACGACGAGGTCGCCGCGGTCATCTCTGAAGTCACCGGACGGTCCGTAACCCACCGCCGCCTGTCCTTCGAGCAACTGCGCGACCGGCTCGCCACCGAAATACCGCAGGACTTCGCCACCATGCTCGCAGGCATGGACCGGGCCATCGCCGAGGGGGCGGAAGACCGCGTCACGGACACCGTCCAGCGCATCACCGGACGGCCCCCGACGACGTTCCGTGCCCACGTGGAAGCCCGCGTCGAAGCCAATATGGCAGCTCACGCAGAAGCGCACACGGCAGGAGAGACGCGATGAAACAGCTGATGTTCCCCGACGACGAGCAGTTCTGGTTCGAGACCCTGCGCAACCTCGGCTTCGCTGCCTACGGCGGATCGGACGTCGGCGAGGTCGTGGCCACCGCGGCCAAGGTCGCCCCCGGCGACTACGACAGCTGGCACGATGCCTGGCTGGCCACGGCCGAGCGCCTGGAGACCGAGGCCCGGGGCGCGGGCCCGATCAGCGAACGGGACGGGTTGCTGCGCGCATCCACGTACTACCGGGCCGCCGAGTTCTTCCTACACGGCGACCCCGACGACCCGCGCATCGACCAGGCGTACACCCGCAGCGTCGCCTGCTTCCGCGACGCCGCCGCCCACATCCCCGGTCTCGCTCCGGTACGGATCCCGTATCAGGGCACTGAACTGCACGGCTACTTCTATCAGGGCGCGGGCCAGGGCCCCAGGCCGACGCTGGTGATGCACAACGGATTCGACGGCGCGGCCGAGGAGCTGCACTTCTTCGGCGCGGCCGGCGGGCAGGAGCGCGGCTACAACATCCTGACCTTCGACGGTCCCGGGCAGCCCGCGGCGATCCACCGGGACGGGCTGGTGTTCCGGCCGGACTGGGAGCACGTGGTCGGTCCCGTCCTGGACTTCCTCACCCGGCAGCCGGGAGTCGATCCGGCCCGCATCGCGCTGCTCGGCGTCAGCCTCGGCGGCTTTCTGGCACCGCGCGCGGCCGGGTACGAACCGCGGCTGGCAGCCGTGGTCGCCGTGGACGGTGTCTTCGACGCCGCGTCCGCCCTGACCGCACACCTCCCGCTCCCGCACGACGAGGTGGTCCGGCGCGCGGCGGCCGAGCACGACGAGGACCTGGACCGGATGATCGCCGACGCCCGCCGCCGGAGTCCGACGCTGCGCTGGGCCTGCGACCACGGCCGCTACGTCACGGGCAGTTCCACGGACCGGGCCTTCCTGGCCGAGTACGCCCGCTACACCTTCGCTGACGGGAGCGCGGCAAAGATCGGCTGCCCGGTCCTGGTCTGCGAGGCGGTCTCGGACCTGTTCTACCCGGCCGGCGAGGAATCCGGTCCGCGCAAGCTGTATCGACATCTCACGGGCCCCAAGGAGTTGCTGAGCTTCACCGAGGAGGAAGGCGGCGATGCCCACTGCCACCCCGGCGCGCTCCGGCTCGCGGTGGCGCGGATCTTCGACTGGCTCGACGCCACGATCTGACCCGTCATCCGATACGCGGGCGCGGCTACACGTCTACGCACCGACACCCGCACATAGACACGTCCGCACCCCGGACCCCGACGCACCGCCCGGGCACTCGGCACACCGCTGCGAGCGCCCGGCGACCTGATCCGGGCACCCGGAGAACGCCCGAACGCCCGAACGCCCGCACCGTCCCGAACACCGCCCGCGAAGAAATGCGCGCCGCCGCGCCGCCGGGCAGAATCAGAACGGGCCCGGCCGCCGATCGGCGGGGCCTGGAAAGGGCGGCGTGCGATGGCGATCGTCTCGCGGGGCTTCCAGGGCCGACGGCGGCCGTCGGACCACCGGTTGCCGCCGGGGCAGTACGAGACCCGCGACTTCCCCGTGCTCTCGGCGGGGCCGACGCCGCGGGTGGACCGGGACGCGTGGCGGTTCAGCGTGGTCACCGAAGGCAACGAGCGGCGCTCCTGGACCTGGTCGGAGCTGATGGCGCTGCCGGCCGAGGACCGGGTGGTGGACCTGCACTGCGTGACCAAGTGGTCGAAGTTCGACACCCCGTGGCGGGGCGTCTCGCTGGACCTGCTGCTGCGCGACGTCGACACCGAGGCCGAGTTCGCCCTCGTCCACTCCTACGGCGGCTACACCACGAACCTCCCGCTCAAAGACCTCCTCGACGGCCAGGCCTGGATCGCCTACCGCTACGACGGCCGCGACCTGGCGCCGGAGCACGGCGGTCCGGCGCGCCTGCTGGTCCCGCACCTCTACTTGTGGAAGTCGGCCAAGTGGGTGCGCAGCCTTCAGCTGTCGGCGCGGGACGAGCCCGGTTTCTGGGAGACCGCCGGCTACCACGACTATGGGGACCCATGGCGCGAGCAGCGGTATCAGGGCGACTAGGCGAGCGCCTGCGCTGGCGGGTCGCGACGCTGGTCGGGCAGCGGGTGGAGACGCCGGCCGCGCGCACGCTGGTGCTGGACGTGCCGGGCTGGCCCGGGCATCTGGCCGGGCAGCACGTGGACCTGCGGCTGACCGCCGAGGACGGCTACAGCACGCAGCGCAGCTACTCGATCGCGTCGGCTCCGGACGGCGCGTCGCTGGAGCTGACCGTGCAGCGGGTCTCCGAGGGCGAGGTGTCGCCGTACCTGGCGCAGGACCTGCTCGACGGCGATCTGCTGGAGCTGCGGGGACCGGTCGGCGGCTGGTTCGTGTGGCGGCCGGAGCAGAGCGAGCCGATCCTGTTGGTGGCCGGCGGATCGGGGATCGTGCCGTTGATGGCGATGATCCGGGCGCGGCGGCAGCTCGGCGTCACGACGCCCTTCCGGCTGCTGTACTCGGTACGCACGCCGGAGGACCGGATGTACGTCGACGAACTCCAGGCTCCGGATCCGGGCCTGGAGGTGACGTTCCTCTACACGCGCCAAGTTCCTGAGGACTGGCCTCGTTTTCCGTCGCGCATCACCGAGAAGGACATGGCCGCCGTCGCCTGGCCGCCGTCGATGCTCGCGACGAGTTACATCTGCGGCCCGACCGCTTTCGTCGAGTACGCCGCGGATCTGTTGGTCGAGCTCGGCCAGCCACCGGACCGGATCCGCACCGAACGCTTCGGCCCGACAGGAGACTGACGATGCCCGAGCCAGCGCACCACTTTCAGCGCTCAGCGCACCACTTTCAGCACACACCGCACCCGGCCGACCCCTTCGCCGACGAACCCGCCGTCACTGATGTCCAGTACGACGATGCCGTGGACGACGACTATGAGGACGGCAACGCTCTGGCCGGACCGCTGTCCGAACTCTTCGCCGTGGACGTCGTCTCCGCGCAAGGGCAGTGCACCGGCTGCGGCACGACAGGACCGATCGCCCAGCTTCGGGTCTATGGGCCGGGGCCGGGTTTGGTAGCGCGGTGCCCGGTGTGCGGGCAAGTCGTGTTGCGCGTGGTGCGGGGGACCGAATCGGCTTGGCTGGACTTGCGGGGAACCGTGAGCTTGCAGTTCCGGCTGGGTGCGGACCGCTAGCGCCGGATAGGCCTGAAGCGACGTGAATCAGCCCTCGTGGTAACCCCACGAGGGCTTTTCCGTCATGCCGGCGCGGATCAAGCACGGCAACCGTGTCAAGCCCTTGCCCGCCCCTTGCCCACCTCCCGGCTTCTACTAGGGGTCCCAATCACTGATTTCTGAGAATCGCCAGCTCACGCGCTATATGTCCGCCCACCCGGCGATTACCGGCCGGAATCGGGTGACCTGGCCCTATTGAGTGTCCTGATACCGCTCGCTACGGTGACGCAGCACACACCAGTTTGCTTGCACCACACCCCCACCGAAGGAGCAAGTATGCGCAGGTTCCTGATAGGCGCCGCCGCGCTCGCCAGCGCGGCCACCGCCATCGCCCCGGTCGCGCCCGCCGCGGCCGCCTCGGGGCTGTCGTTCCGTCCTCTGTCCTACAACACCAACGGGTACAACTGGGGCGGCGAGGCCGCCACCGGCAGCGGGTTCTCCTCGGTCGCGGCGACCTGGACCGAGCCGTCCGCCAAGTGCAACTCCACCAACGACCTGTACGCGCCGTGGGTCGGCATCGACGGCTACGGCTCCAGCACCGTGGAGCAGACGGGCGTCGCGACCGACTGCTCCAGCGGCAGCCCGGTCGACCAGGCCTGGTACGAGATGTACCCGGCGAGCCCGGTGTACCTGAGCTCCTCGTCGTACCCGGTGAAGGCCGGCGACGTCATCCACGCCTCGGTCACCTACTCCGCGACCAACAAGTACAAGCTGACGCTGAACGACTCCACGCGTAACTGGACTTACACCACGACCAAGTCCCTGTCCGCCTCGCGGACCAGCGCCGAGGTCATCATCGAGTCGCCGACCGGCGCCTACCCGAACTTCGGCACGGTCAACTTCAGCTCGGCGACCATCAACGGCAAGTCGCTGAGCTCGTCCAGCCCGACGGCGCTGGACCCGAGCTCGAACGGGATCACCGAGGCGCACACCAGCGCCATCTCCGGCGGGACCAGCTTCTCGGACAAGTACCTGCACGAGTAAACGCTCGCTGAATACCTAAAAGGCCCGACCCTCCCCCACACGCAGGCCGGCCGCAGCGTGGCGACACGCGGCGGCCGGTCTGTCGTCGTTCTGCCGGGCGTCGTCGTTCCTGCCGGGCGTTCGACACGCCCGCGTCGACCCGAAGCGGCTCGCCCGCTGGACGTTCGCCGAGGTGGCCCGGTGTGCCCGATATGATCGGCAGGCACCTTCTGCAGATCAATGGAGCCCCTCTTGAGCGTCGCCGACGCCGCCGCAGCCGCGTCGGTCGTGCTGCTGTTCGTGGTGCTCGTGTTCGCCGTCGTGCGGCCGCGCGGCTGGCCGGAGGCCGCGGCGGCGGTACCGGCGGCCGGCATCGTGATCGCGATCGGCGCGGTGTCGCCGCACTCCGCCTGGTCCGAAGTCACCGCCCTGGCCCCGACAGTCGGCTTCCTGGCCGCGGTGCTGGTACTGGCCCAGTTGTGCGCCGACGACGGCCTGTTCGCGGCGGCCGGCGCGGCGATGGCCCGGGTCGCGGGGAAGGCGGGCGCCTCGCGGGGACGCCGGCTGCTGGCGGCGGTGTTCGTGGTGGCGGCGCTGACCACCGCGGTGCTGAGCCTGGACGCGACGGTCGTGCTGCTGACGCCGGTGGTGCTGGCCACGACGGTGCGCGCGGGGGTGCGGGACCGGCCGCATGTGTACGCGTGCGCGCACCTGTCGAACTCGGCGTCGCTGCTGCTGCCGGTGTCGAACCTGACGAACCTGCTGGCGTTCAGCGCCTCGGGGCTGACGTTCGGGCGCATTTCATTAACACGCTGACTCGATCTAGTGGCCGAGGGCGGCGGTGAGGCGGTCCGGGGTGCGCAGTGGTTGTTCAGCGGGGGTGAAGGCGAAGCCGAGGCCGGCCAGAGCGCGGATGGTG
>NZ_JAAFZA010000336.1 GCF_015356865.1 Catenulispora pinisilvae | reverse complement strand
ACCATAACCGAAGGCCGTAAAAAGCTTCTAAAACCCACAATCTAACCGCAACCCGACCCGCAAACCCCAGTCCCAGTCCCAGTCCCAGCCCCAGCCCAAAAACACCCGAACCCCGAACAGCCCATGGGAGCCTAGGAACTGACAGGAACTGAGCAGCGCGACCACGCAAAGCAGCGCAGCAACTGCGCCGCCTCGCCAGACCGGCCGACCGGCCGACCGGCCACCAACCCACCAACCCACCAACACCCTAAAGCGCCGCCTCCATCACCTTCGCCATCTGCGTCTGCGCGATCTGCTCGCACTGCGCCTTCCGCTGAGCCGACGACGCCGACGTCGTCTTCGGCATCGGCACGGTCAACATCACCGCGGCGTTGCGCTTCACCTGCTCGACCGTGCACGTGATGCCGGCGTAGTCCGCCGAGCCATAGGCGACGTTCGCGTTGAGCCGCGTGAGATTGTTGTGGCTGAACAAGTCGTTCGCGCGCCAGGTGCCGTCGTGGACCTGCTTGTCCGGGTACTTCTCCGTCGTCAGCACGCTCATGTTGCTCGCCCCGAACAAGTCGACTTCGACAGAGGTCTGATCGTCGAAGCTCTCGCAGCGGATGTTGCTGTAGGCCGGGTGCAGTCCGTGGATATCGGCGGCATCCGTCACGTTCTGGCCGACCTTGAGAGCCGGCTTGCCGGCCACCGCCGCCGAGAGCTTGTCGCACCCCGGCAAGGACTTGTAGTCGCCTGCCTTGTCACGGTTCAGATAGAGCGCCGTCGTCGTCCCGGCGGCAGCCAGGACGACGACGGCACCGATGATCCCCCATGTCTTTCCGCTCATTCACCGGATTATGGCATCGTCCATTGCTGGTTGGCCCCGTCGTTGCAGTCCCAGATCTCCAGCTGGGTGAAATTTGCGGTGTTGGATTGCGGGTCGTCCAGGCATTTGCCGGAAGACGCGCTCACCAATTCGCCGTTCGCCTGCGGGGTCCACACTTGGTTCTGGCCGGCGTTGCAGTCCCACAGCTCCACCAGGGTGCCGTTGGTGGAGTTGTTGCCGGTGACGTCCAGGCACTTGCCGCTGGCGCCGTTGAGCTGCAAGTAGCCGTTGGCGTAGTACCAGGTCTGGGCCGGGCTGGTGTTGCAGTCGTACATCTCGACCGGGTTGCCGTCGGCCTGCGAGTCGTACCTGTCGTCCAGGCACTTGCCGGCCTCGGCCGACGGGACCGCGCCCTGGTGCAGGATCTGGGTCGAGCCCGGGGTGACGGAGAAGTCCGAGAACTCGTCCGTCTGGTAGCCGGTGACGCCCAGACCGGCCTGGCCGTTGGTGAAGCTGCTGTCGGTGGCGCTGCCGATCACGGTGCCGTCGACGGAAGCGGTCAGGGTCGAGCCGTCCAGCTGGAACGCCACCTTGTGCCATTTGTTCAGGCCCAGTCCGGAGATGGTCCCGCTGGCCAGGGTCGTGAAGTTCCACGAGGTGTCGCTCTTCACGATCGACCAGGCACCGGAGTCGCTGACCCGCAGGTGGTAGGCGTTCAGGCCGTTGTTGTTCGTGCCCTGGATGTTCGCCCGGCCGATCAGCTCCACGCTGCCGGACTGTTCGAACAGTGTGTCGGCCTGGACCGTGTAGTTCGACCAGGTCTGGTCGCCGACCAGGGTGTAGGGCGCGTCGTAGGACTCGCCGGTCCAGCGGATCGGCTCGTAGCCGGCCATCTGGCGCAGGCAGGTCCCGGCGCGGCCGGCGTCGCAGGGAGCGGTCTGGAAGGCGCCGTTCATGTCCGAGAAGTAGAGCGGCGAGGTGGTGGTGGCCGGGGTGTTGAAGTCGTTCGTGTAGGGCAGCGGCATGGTCGAGGGGGCCGGCGGCGTCGTGACGCCCTTGCCCTGACCGGTGGTCGTGCTGAAGGTGTAGACGTAGCCGGGCTGCAGGGTCGTCGAGTAGGACCCGCCGGACGGTGTGAGGTCCGAGCTGTGCACGAACCAGTCCGAGGAGCTGCCGGACTTCACGTTCGTCTGCCAGACGTGCACGGTCCCGTTCGACAGACCGCCGGTGACGTTGACCGTCACGTTCTGCGCGGCCGTGGCGTCCATGGTCTCCACGACGGTGCTGTAGTCGCTGCCGTTCGGCGACTTCAGCGAGACGTAACTACCGTTGGACCGGTCGCCGCCGAGGTAGCCGCTGCCGGAGTCCAGGTACTGCCAACCGGGCTCGGTGAACTGCGAGGTCTGCGCCATCACCCAGGTGGTCTGGCCGATGTAGTAGTTGCCGGACCACGGCTGGTTGGCGATCCCCAGGCCCTGGTCGGCGTAGTGCAGGTTCGGGTAGATCGCGGAGATCAACGGCCAGTTGATGTACGCGGTCATCTTGCCGTCGATGTAGTCCCGGTTCAGCGCGCGGGCGATGCTCGGCGCGCCGAAGGTGGAACTGCCGTCGGTCGACTCCGAGCCGTTCTCACTGGCCCACAACGGCTTGTTCAGGTTCAGCGCGTTCTGCGTGCTGTCGCACGAGGTGAAGGCACTGCCGTAGCCGCAGGGGTAGTGGACGCCGACGATGTCCACGGAGTTGTTGAAGTTCGAGTCCGTGGTCATGGCGTCCGCGACGTCCCAGCCGCTGTCGGCCCCGACCACCTTGGTGGCGCCGTAGCCGTGCGCGACCAGCGCGCTCTTGAGGTTCTCGTAGAAGGTGGCGTTGTAGCCCCGCTCGTTCCAGCCGCCGAGGTAGTCGACGTTCAGGTGGTGCTGGGCCGCGCAGCCGAACCAGTCCATCAGGTAGTTGACGGTGTCGGTGGACCAGAACCCGCCGTTGATCCAGCCCGGGGCACCCCAGGCCAGGCCGTAGATCTTGATGTTGGGGTTACGGGCCTTGGCCTGCTCGGCGAGCCACCACTCGTAGCCCTCGTTGCAGTCGACGACCCCGCGGCTGTGCTCGTGCGAGGCCTCGGCGCCGTCGGTGGAGTTGGTGTCGCCGCCGATCTCGATCTTCAGGATCTGGAGCGAGGCGCCGTATCCGGGCTTGAACAGGTAGTCCAGGATCTCGCTGCGCTGCGGCTCGGGATAGTCCACGAGCAGCCGCGAGTTGCCGCCGCCGCCGCTGATCGCGCCGAGGCCGTCGAAGGTGCGCCCGGAGGCGTTGCCGTCGACGGTGATCGTGGTGTCGGTGGCGGTGGCGGACTTGCCCGCCTTGGCCGCCTGCGCCGTCGGGGAGGTGACGGCCAGGCCGGTCAGGACACTGAGAAGGAGGGTGAGGACCGTGGCGAGCGCGGTGCGTCGTCTAGCTGTGGGTGGCATAGCACGCTCCAACAAATTCGACTACGAATGAACGTCATCGATCGCAATCGCACAGGCTAGGCGCACCCTCACCCAACGTCAACAGGCTCCTTACAGTCTGTTGGCGAAACAACATATTCACGACGCCGGGCGGTATCAGCCCTCTGTGAGCTCCCGCTCCATTGGCGTCCGGAAACGCGGCGTCACGCGGTGCTCCCCCAGAATCCGCTGCCACCGCTCGGCCTCAGCGGCGATGAGCTTGTCCGCCGCGCCGCCCACATCCCGCAACATCCCCGTCACCACGGTTCCGTCCGGCCGCTGGGCCCAGCCCCCGACGACCTCGCCGTTCCACCAGACCGTCGGCCCGACGTTCCCCGCACGGTCGAACAACCGCGGCCGGATCCCGTCGGCGAGGTACCACGTGCGCGCCTGCCACCCCATCGCTGTCGGGTCGAGCCCGGGCAGCAACGCGGCCCACGGCTCCGTCGCCTCCACGCCATCCAGATCGTCGGGCAGGACCCAAGCCGGCGCGTCGTCCGACTCGACCTTCACCGCCACCGCCCCGATCGCCTTCAGGGCCTTGCGGGCATCGGTGACCTTCCACCCGGTCCACCACTTCAGATCGGCCTCGGTGGCCGGTCCGAAGGCCCGCAGCCAGCGCCGGGCCAACTCGGCCTGCGCATCGGCCACCGGGATGTCCGCGTGCCCCGCGCCCGGCTCCCACCGATGCTGGCTCGACAGCCACGATCCGACCGGCCGGCCGCGCACCACCGCGCCGTCGAAGCCGAGCACCCGCAGCACCCGGCCCGAGGCCGGCTGCCAGGTCTCCCACTTGGTGCCCTTGCCGTACAGGACCTGATCCCGAAGCCCCGGCACGGTCTTGCCCAGTTCCGCCCCGGTCACCGAACCACGCCGCCGCACTTCGGCGACCGTCTCGGCCTCGACGCGTTCCAGCCACGCCGTGTCCAGTCCGGCGTCCGCCGCGTTCTTCAGCAGCAGCCCGCGTTCCTTGACCCACATCTCACGGGTCGTGGAGGCCTGCACCACCGACGCCAACTGCGCCGGGACCACGAACAGGGTCTGGCGCATGCCGTGCATGCGGACCAGGGTCCGGTCGTCGTAGAGCGCGCGCTCGACCTGCGCGGTCTGCGGCGCGGCCAACCGCGCCAGCGCCGAGAGGTAGACCGTGGCCGCGTCCGTGGCGTGCAGCGCGACCAGGGCGTCGGCCACCGCCTCGGCGGACGGCGCACGCAGTCCCGGGGCCAACAGATGTCGCGTCGCCAGCCGGGCCCGGCGTTCGCGGTCGGTCACCACACGAGAAGTCACGCGTTCATCTTGCGCAGCCCCCGCACCGAGCGCCACCCGATCACCCCGATCGACACCCCGGCCACGACGGACACGGCCACCAGCACCGCGTGCACCAGGAAGAACGACGTGGGCCCGTTGTCCCACGACCTTTTGTCGTCCCAGATGGCCTCCATGAACCGCGGCCAGATGATCACCGACCACACTCCGAAGCCGACCAGGAACCACGACGCGACACGCCCGAGTCTCACTTGCACTCCTTACCTGCGGCGGGCCGGAAACCCACCCCGATGCGAACCTTGGATCTAGTAAATCTCGTAGACTTCTCGGGCCGCGCCCGCCCCACCCGCAGGAGGATCCCTGTGTCCGATTCCTTCGTCCACCTGCACGTTCACACCGAGTATTCAATGCTCGACGGTGCGGCACGGCTGAAGGACATGTTCAAACACGCCGCCGAGTTGGGCATGCCCGCGGTGGCGATGACGGACCACGGGAACATGCACGGCGCGGCCGACTTCACCAAGCAGGCGACGGCCGCCGGGATCAAGCCGATCCTCGGGATCGAGGCGTACGTGGCCCCGGAGTCGCGCTACAACCAGAAGCCGATCCGCTGGGGCCAGCCGCACCAGAAGAAGGATGACGTCTCCGGTGGCGGCCTCTACGGTCACGCCACGATCTGGGCCAAGGACGTCACCGGCCTGCAGAACCTCACCAAGCTCTCCTCGCGCGCCTTCACCGAGGGCTTCGCCCGCAAGTACCCGCGCATGGACGCCGAGCTGATGGCCCAGCACTCCGCCGGACTGATGGCCACCACCGGCTGCCCCTCGGGCTTCGTGCAGACCCGGCTGCGCCTGGAGCAGTTCGACGAGGCCTACGCCGCCGCCGCGCAGTACCAAGAGATCTTCGGCAAGGAGAATTTCTATCTAGAGCTGATGGACCACGGGCTCGACATCGAGACGAAGGTCCGCGAAGGTCTGCTGGAGATCGGCCGCAAGCTCAACATCCCGCCGGTGGTCACCAACGACTCGCACTACACCTACCAGCACGAATCCGCCGCGCACGACGCGCTGCTGTGCATCCAGACCGCCTCGAACATCGCCGACCCGGACCGCTTCCGGTTCGGCGGCGACGGCTACTACCTGAAGACCGCGGACGAGATGCGGGCGATCAGGACCGACGACATCTGGCAGGAGGGCTGCCGGAACACGTTGCTGATCGCCGACAAGGTCAACCCGGAGGGGATGTTCTCCTACCGGAACCTGATGCCGCGCCTGGATCCGCCGGACGGGATGAACGAGGACCAGTGGTTCCGCAAGCTCGCCTATGACGGCCTGAACAAGCGCTTCCCGGCCGGGGTGCCGGACGAGAAGGTCTACCACGACCGCCTGGAGTTCGAGCTCGGCATCATCTTGTCGATGGGCTTCCCGTCCTACTTCATCGTGGTCGCGGACTTCATCAACTGGGCCAAGGACAACGGCATCGCCGTCGGCCCGGGCCGCGGGTCGGCCGCGGGGTCGCTGGTGGCCTGGTCGCTCGGCATCACCGACGTCGACCCGATACCGTTCGACCTGCTCTTCGAGCGGTTCCTGAACCCGGACCGGGTCACCCCGCCGGACATCGACATCGACTTCGACGACCGGCGCCGCTCGGACGTGATCCGCTACGTCACCGAGAAGTACGGCGAGGACAAGGTCGCGATGATCGCCACCTTCGGCCGGATCAAGGCCAAGGCGGCGATCAAGGACTCCAGCCGGATCCTGGGCTACCCGTTCGCGATGGGCGACCGCATCACCAAGGCGCTGCCGCCGGACGTGATGGGCAAGTCGATGCCGCTGACCGGGGTGTTCGACAGCAACCACCCGCGCTACGGCGAGGCCGGCGAGATCCGCGGGATGTACGAGCAGGACGCGGACGTCAAGAAGGTCATCGACACCGGCCGCGGGGTCGAGGGCCTGATCCGGCAGCCCGGGGTGCACGCGGCCGGCGTCATCATCTCCCCGGAGACGATCACCGACCACGTGCCGGTCATGATGCGCCCGGCCGACGGCGTCATCATCACGCAGTTCGACTACCCGACCTGCGAGGAAATCGGCCTGATCAAGATGGACTTCCTCGGTCTGAGGAACCTGACGATCATCACCGACGCCCTGAACAACGTCGAGACCACGACCGGCCAGCGACTGAACACGCTGGAGTTCCCGCTCGACGACCCGCTGACGTATGAGCTGCTGTGCAAGGGCGACACCCTCGGCGTGTTCCAGCTCGACGGCGGCCCGCTGCGCTCGCTGCTGCGCCAGATGCGCCCGGACAACTTCGAAGACGTCTCGGCCATCATCGCCCTGTACCGGCCCGGGCCCATGGGTGCGAACTCGCACATCAACTACGCCGAGCGCAAGAACGCCCGGCAGCCGATCACCCCGATCCACCCGGAGCTGGAGGAGCCGCTCAAGGAGGTCCTGGGGGTCAGCTACGGCCTGATCATCTACCAGGAGCAGGTGATGGCGGCCGCGCGGGTGCTCGCCGGCTACTCCCTGGCCCAAGCGGACCTGCTGCGCCGGGCCATGGGCAAGAAGAAGAAGGAAGTCCTCGACAAGGAGTACGTGGGCTTCGAGAAGGGCATGGCCGACAACGGCTACTCGGCCCAGGCCACCAAGGCGGTGTGGGACGTCCTGGTCCCGTTCGCCGACTACGCGTTCAACAAGTCGCACTCGGTCGCCTACGGCTTCATCGCGTATCAGACCGCGTATCTCAAGGCCCACTATCCGGCCGAGTACATGGCCGCGCTGCTCACCTCGACGGCCGTGGACAAGGACCGCTCGGCGATCTACCTGGGCGAATGCCGCCGGATGGGCATCAAGGTCCTGCCGCCGGACGTCAACGACTCGCTGCACCAGTTCACCCCGGTCGGCACCGACATCCGCTTCGGCCTCGGCGCGATCCGCAACGTCGGGGAGAACGTGGTCTCCTCGATCATCGCCACCCGCAAGGCCAAGGGCCGCTTCACCTCCTTCAGCGACTTCCTGGCCAAGGTGGACCTGCCGGTCTGCAACAAGAGGACGATCGAATCGCTGATCAAGGCCGGCGCCTTCGACTCCCTGGGGCACTCCCGGCGCGGGCTGATCGAGCAGCACGAGCGCGCGATCGACTCGGTGGTGGACGTCAAGAAGCAGGAGGCGCTGGGCCAGGACTCGCTGTTCGGCTCGCTGCTGGACGGCGGCCAGGAGGCCATCACCGGCGGCGTGGAGATGACGTTCTCGGACATCGAGTGGGACAAGAAGGTCCTGCTCGGCTTCGAGCGCGAGATGCTGGGCCTGTACGTCTCGGACCACCCGCTGTCCGGCGTGGAGAACCTGCTCGCGTCCAAGGCCGACTGCTCGATCGCCTCGCTCACCGGCGACACCGAGCGCGCCGACGGCTCCATCGTCACCATCGCCGGTCTGGTCGCCGGGCTGGCCCGCAAGGTCACCAAGCAGGGCAACACCTGGGCCGCGGCCTCCGTCGAAGACCTCGAGGGCGGCATCGAGACGATGTTCTTCCCGCAGACCTACCAGCTGTACTCGACCCAACTGGCCGAGGACGCGGTGGTCGTGGTGAAGGGCCGGCTGGACAAGCGCGACGACGTGCCGAAGCTGATCGCGATGGAGGTCGCGCTGCTGGACATCTCGGCGGCCGGCAGCAGCGCCCCGGTGGTGCTGCACGTCTCGGAGTCCCGGGTGATCCCGGCGACCGTGGAGCGCCTCAAACGGATCCTGACCCGCCACCCGGGGACCACCCCGGTGCGCATGCACCTGAAGAGCCCCACCGACAAGGTGGTCCGCTACCAGCTCGGCGACAACCTGCGGGTCGCGAACTCGCCCGCGCTGAGCTCCGATCTCAAGGTCCTCCTGGGCGCCGGCTGCTTCGGCGCCGACCCCTCGCAAGCGGCGGAGTGAGCATGGAATTCCAGGATGTGATCCGCAAGCGGAAGATGGTCCGGGCGTTCACGACCGAGCCCATCGCCCCGGAGGTCGCCGAACGCCTGCTGCGCGCGGCCAACCGGGCGCCGTCCGCCGGCTTCTCGCAGGGCTACGCGATGCTCGTGCTGGAGTCGGCCGAGGACCGCGCGGCGTTCTGGAAGGCGATGGACCCCGCGGACGAGTACGCCGGCACGCCGCTGCGCAACGCTCCGCTGATCGTGATCCCCTGCTCCAACAAGGACATCTACCTCGACCGGTACGCCCGCTCGGACAAGGGCTGGACCGACCGGGACGAGGCGCGCTGGCCGGTGCCGTTCTGGCACATCGACACCGGCATGCTGACGATGCTGTTGCTGCTGGCGGTGGTCGAGGAGGGGCTCGGGGCGCTGTACTTCGGTATTCCGCCGGAGTCGATCGGCAACGTGCGCGGGGAGTTCGGGATTCCGGAGGAGTTCACACCGATCGGAGCGGTCGCGATCGGGCATCCGGATGAGGATCGGGACGCCAGGCAGAAGACGTCGCGGAAGACGATCACGCGGCGGGGGGTTGAGGACATTACGCATCGGGGGCGTTGGGG
>NZ_JAAFZA010000335.1 GCF_015356865.1 Catenulispora pinisilvae | reverse complement strand
GTGTATCAGAGCCAGGTCACGCGCATGCTGACGGTGAACACCTCGCCGATCGCGCAGGGCGTGGTGGGCGGGGTGCTGGTCGATTCGGAGTACAGCTTGCGGGCGGCGAATCGGGCCAAGATGGATTTCTATCGGCGGAACATGCGGGCTCTGCTGGCGGCGCTGGAGCACGAGTTCGGGGACGACGAGCGGATGACATGGAACACGCCGAGCGGCGGGTTCTTCGCGGTGCTGAACGTGCCGTTCGTGGCCGATGAGGCGCTGGTGGAGGTATCGGCGCGGGACTACGGGGTGCTGTGGACGCCGATGTGCTTCTTCTACGGCGACGGCGGAGGCGAGCGCGCGATTCGGTTGTCGTGCAGCGCGTTGGAGCCGCCGCGGATCGAGGAAGGCGTTCGGCGGTTGGGGAAGCTCGTGCGGGACCTGGTTCCGTGACCGGTCTCGTGACTGGTGTCGGCGTGGTGTCGGCGTGGCTGGTCGGAGAGGTGTCTTCGCACGCGCTGGCCCGGTTGTCAGGCACGCTCGACGCCGAGGAACGCCGCCGGGCCGCGCGGCTGCCGAGCAGCGCGGCCCGGCGGCGGTTCGTGATCGCCCACGGGGCCCTGCGCCAGATCGTCGCCGAGCGGCTCGGCGCACCACCGGCCGACCTCACCTGGAAGACCGGGCCCAACGGCAAGCCCGAGCTGGCGGGGGAGTGGACCGGCATCCACGCCAACCTGTCCCACTCCGGCGACCGATGCCTGATCGCGGTGTCGGCGCAGCGCGCGGTCGGCGCCGACATCCAGCGGCTGATCCCCGGACTGAACGTGGCGGCGATGGCGCGGCGGTACTTCCCGGAGGCCGAGGCGCGGCAGGTCGCGGATGCGGATGCGGACGCCGAGACCTTCGCACGGCTGTGGGCGCGTAAGGAGGCTGTCACGAAGGCTGGCGGCGCCCGGCTCACGCAAGTCCTGCCGCTGCTGACGCCCGAGGGGCCGGTCGCGGCGCTGGGGTCCTGGTATCGGGTGGCGGATGTCGACGCGCCGCCCGGGTTCCGCGCTGCTGTCGCGCTTGCCGGCGCTGATCGATTCGCGGTCGAGATGGGCGAGTGGGCGATGAACGAGTGGGCGCCGTGACCGCGCCGGGGCTAGATACTTTCGGGCCTGCTCGCCCGGATGGCGCCGATCTTGCCTGCTTGGCTGCGGGTGTGGATGATGCTGAGCCTGCCCGCCTGGCTGCGGGCTCGGTTACTGCCGAGGCTGTCGATGTTGCTGGCCAAGCCGCTGATCTTGCCTGCTTGGCTGCGGGTGCGGTTGATGCTGAGCCTGCCCGCCTGGCTGCGGGCTCGGTTACTGCCGATGCTGCTTGCCAAGCCGCCGATCTTGCCTGCTCGGCTGCGGGCGTGGATGATGCTGAGGCCGCCGACCCTTTCTGCCTCCGCCCCGGCGAGCCGGACGCGCTCCTCGCCGGCCATCCCTGGCGCCGTTTCGCAGTGCTCGGCGACAGTATCGCTGAGGGCGTCGCGGACATGGTGCCCGGCTACAGCACGCTGCCGTTCGCCGATCGGGTCGCCGCCGAACTGGCGCGCGTCCATCCCATCGCGTATCTGAACCTGGGGCGTCGTGGCTTGCGCGCCCACGAGGTCCGGGCCGGCCAGCTCGCCGCGGCCCTCGACTTCGCGCCGGATCTGGCGTTGGTCGCGTGCGGGGCCAACGACGCGCTGCGGCCCGGCTATGAGGCGCGCGCCGATGTCGTGGACGCCGAGCTCGCGGGGCTTATCAGGGCTCTGCAAGACTGTGGGGCGTTGGTGATGACCGTCTCGATCTTCGTCCGCCCCGCCTACCCGAGCCTGCCGAGCTGGCTTCGTCCCACCGGTACCGAGCGCATGGCCACCCTCGGCGCCCGTACCACTGCCCTGGCCGCGAATCTGGGAACCGTCCACATCGACCTGGCCCGCCACCCGATCGCCAATTCCATGGACTCCACGAGCGCCGACGGGCTCCACGGCAACGCGCGGGCCCAATCCGTCGCCGCCGCCGAAGCGGTCCGGGCATTGGGCAGGATGCTCGCACCGGGCCCCGCGCCAGCGCCCGAACCGCCCCATCCAAAGGACCCCTGATGCCCCTAGACCCCCAAATCCAAGCCATGCGCGACCGCCGCGTCCAAGCCGCCACCCCGCAGCTCTACACCCTCAGCCTCGCCGAGGCGCGCGCCGCCGACCTCACGGCGATCCAGGCTGAGGAGCGTGAGCCGGAGCCGGTCCATACCGTCGTCGACCGCGTGATCCCGGCCCCCGGCCGCAATATCCCGGTGCGTGTCTATCGCCCCGGCGCCGAGCGGGTGCTGCCGACGCTGCTTTACTTCTTCGGCGGCGGGTGGACGCTCGGCAGCCTCGATACCTGCGATGGCATCTGTCGCGCGCTCGCCAACCAGGCCGGCGTCCAGGTCGTCTCGGTCGGATACCGCCTCGCCCCCGAGCACCGCTTTCCCGCCGGCGTCGAAGACTGTCACGACGCCCTGCGCCACATCGCCGCGCATCCCGACGACTTCGGCACCGAGCCCGCGGGCCTCGCGGTCGGTGGGGACAGCGCCGGTGGGAACCTGGCCGCGGTCGTGTCGCTGCTGGCGCGCGATGACAGCCTCGGTCTGGCCGGCCAGCTGCTGGTGTATCCCAACACCGACCAGCTCGCCGCAGACGGTTCGATGCGCGACAACACCGACCCGTGGCTGTTCAACCACCGCTCCGTGTCGTGGTACCGGCAGCACTACCTCGCCGACGACGCGGACGCCGCCAATCCGCTGGCCTCGCCCCTGCGTGCCGCCGACCTCGCCGGGCTGCCGCCGGCGCTGGTCGTCACCGCCGAGTACGACCCGCTTCGCGATCAGGGCGAGGCGTACGCCAGGCGCCTGGCCGCATCCGGGGTCCAGGTCGAGCTCACCCGCTACGAGGGCATGGTCCACGGCTTCTTCGCGATGAGCGGGGCCGTCGACGCCGCCGGGCACGCCATCGCCCAGGCCGCCGCCGCCCTGCGGCACTGGTTCGCCCTGGACGCCGTCGCGGCAGATCGTGGGTGAAAGGGCAGGGTGAAAGGGCAGCTACACCGCGTCCACCGGGAACCGCCGCTTGATCGCCCGCCACCCGACCCACAGCACCAGCACGATCAGCGGCACCAACGCCAGCACCGGCCGCTCCGACCCGCTGTCGGCCATCAGCACCAGCACGCCGGCCAGGAACACCAGGGTGCCGTAGTTCGTCCACGGCGATCCCGGCATGCGGAAGGCCGGCCGCGGCACCGGGCTGTCCGGTAGCTCCGAACGAGCCTTCAACCGGGCCTGGCACACAAGGATCGTGGCCCACGTCGTCAGCACCCCCAGCGAAGCGGTGGACGTCGCGATGTCGAACGCCCGCGACGGCACCACCAGGTTCAGCAGCACGCCGGCCAGGTACACCGTCGCCGTCAGCATGATGCCGCCGTACGGCACGCCGCGGCTGTTCATCTTCGACACGTACTGCGGCGCCTCGTGCCGCTCGGCCAACGCCCGCAGGACCCGGCCGGTGGAGTACAGCCCGGAGTTGGTGGACGACAGCGCCGCGGTCAGCACCACGAAGTTCATCACGCCGCCGACGCCGGGCACGCCCAGCATCGAGAACACCGTCACGAACGGGCTCTCGCCCTCGTGGTACATCGTCCACGGCAGCACCACCACCAGCAGCCCGATCGACCCGACGTAGAACACCGCGATCCGCCAGATCACCGCCCGCACCGCCTTCGGCACGATCTTGCGCGGCTCGGCGGTCTCGCCGGCGGTGATGCCGACCAGCTCGATCGCGGCGTAGGCGAAGACCACCGACTGTAGGCTGACCAACACCGCCCACATCCCCTTCGGCAGCAGGCCGCCGTGGGTGGAGACGTTCGCCCAACCGGCGTGCTGGTGTCCGATCCCGGCGTGCGTGGCCAGCAGCGCGACGGCGACCACCAGGAAGACCACGATCGCCAGCACCTTGCACAGCGCGAACCAGGTCTCCAGAGTCCCGAACACCTTCACCGACACCACGTTCGCGCCGAGCAGCACCCCGAGCGCCACCAACGCCGACAGCCACTGCGGCAGCCCCGGGAACCAGTAGTGCATGTAGATCCCGACCGCCGTCAGCTCCGCGACGCCGGTCATGGCCCAGTTCAGCCAGTACATCCAGCCGCACGCGTAGCCGGCCCACGGCCCGATGAACTCCCGGGCGTAGACCACGAAGCTCCCCGACGTGGGCTTGTACAGCACCAGCTCCCCGAGCGCCCGCATCACGAAGAACGCCGAGATGCCGGCCAGCGCGTACGCGAAAACCAACCCCGGCCCGGACCGCGAGATCGCCCCAGCCGAGCCGAGGAACAGCCCGACCCCGATCGCCCCGCCGAAGGCGATCATCTGGATCTGGAAGTTCGCCAGCGTCTTCTGATACCCGGCATCACTGCCGGTCGGCTCGTCCTCCTCGGCGCGGGCGGTGGTGAGCGTCGACGGCGGGTTCGTCATGCTGCCGGTTCTATCCGGCGGCGCGCGGTGTCAATCGCCTGAGATCGCGGTTCACCGGCGGATTCATCCGAAAGAGAGCCCGCCGGCGGTAGTTGTCTGATGAGCAGACCGGCCGCCGGCGGGCCCGGGCAACGCTGATCAGGCCCGCCGATCAGGCCCGTTCAGGTCCGCCGATCAGGCCTGATCAGACCCGCCGATCAGGGCTCAGCCCGTGGGCCTCAGGCCTCAGGCCTCGGCCTCCTCGACTTCCTTCTTCACATTCAGCCCCTTCCCCCGCCGCAAGCAAGCGATCGTCGCCAGCGCCGACAGCCCGGTCGCGACCGCGAACACCACGATCAGCCCATGGTGGAAGGGTCCTGACAGCAGGTTCGGGAAGAACTCGCGCCCGGTGAGCGTGGCCTGCGCCGTCGGGGGCAGCGAGTTGAGGGCGCCGGCGCCGGACAGCAGGTGTTGGACTGGGTTGACGCCGAGCATCGCGGCGAACAGCGACGAGACCGGCGGCAGGTGCCCGATCTGCGTGGCGGCGTGTACCGACACGCCCTGCGCCTGGAGCCCGGTGGTGAGGGTATGCGGCAGGCGGGAGGCGAGGCCGGCGATCATCAGCGAGAAGAACACACCGATGGACACCGCGGTGCCGGAGTTCTGGAACGTGGAGCGCATCCCGGAGGCGGCGCCGCGCTTGCTGGCCGGGACGCTGCTCATGATGGAGGAGGTGTTCGGGGCGCCGAACATGCCGCTGCCGATGCCGTTGATGGCGATCAGGGACGCGAAGGCCCAGTAGGGGAACTGGACCGGGAGCAGCATCAGGCCGATGAAGCTGGAGCCGAACACGGCCGCGCCGGCGGTGGACAGGCCGCGGGAGCCGAATTTGTCGGACAGGTAGCCGGATATCGGCCCGGATATCAGGAAGCCGACGGTCATCGGGAGCAGGAAGATGCCGGCCCACAGCGGCGTGTCGCTGTAGTCGTAGCCGTGCAGCGGCAGCCAGATGCCCTGGAGCCAGATGACCAGGACGAACTGTAGGCCGCCGCGCGCCACGGAGATCGCCAGCGAGGCGGAGTTGCCGACCGTGAAGTCGTGGATCTTGAACAGCGACAGGTCGAACATCGGCTCGGCGATCCGGGACTCGATGAGGTAGAACGCGATCAGGCTGGCCACGCCGATGCTCAGCAGCAGGATGACGGTCGGGTTGGCCCATCCCATCGCGCTGCCGTGGTAGGGCTGTAGGCCCTGCGTGACCCCGATCAGCACGGCGCCGAGCCCGACGGCGAAGGTGACGTTGCCCCACCAGTCGATCCGGCCGCCGGTGGCCCGGCTGGTCTCGCGCAGCCGCCGGTAGGCCCAGTACGTGCCGAAGATGCCGACCGGGACGTTCACCCAGAACACCGCGCGCCAGTCCCACGCCGAAAGCAGACCGCCGGCCACCAGCCCGATGAACATCCCGGCCAGCGCCGCGACCTGGTTCACGCCGAGCGCGAAGCCGCGCCGCTCGGGCGGGAAGGCGTCGGTGAGGATGGCGGCGGAGTTGGCCATCAGCATCGCGCCGCCGACGGCCTGCAACAGCCGCCAGCCGATCAGCCACATCGCGCCGTGGGTCCCGTCGAAGGGGTCGAAGGACAACAACACCGAGGCGATGGTGAACACCATGAAGCCGGCGTTGTAGATGCGCACCCGGCCGAACATGTCGCCGAGCCGGCCCAGCGTGACCACGAACACCGCCTGCACCAGCCGGTATCCCATGATCATCCACAACAGGTAGACGATGCTCCCGGGCGCCAGCGGGTCCAGGTGGATGCCGCGGAAGATCGGCGGCAGCGCGATCAGCACGATCGAGCCGTCCAGCGCCGACATGAACATCGCGGCGGTGGTGTTGGTGAGCGCCACCCACTGGTAGCGCTTGTCGGTGGCCGGCTGGGCGGCGGTGGCGACGGCCATCAGATCTTCTCCGCGAGGCGCTGGAGCAGGGGCGCGGCCGCGGCCAGCGTCGCCAACTCCTCGGCGGTGAAGCCGCCGGCCAGGCTGTCGGCGATGATGCGCGCGCGGGCGCCGCGCTTGAGCCGCAGCATCTCCCGCCCGGCCTCGGTCACGGTGGTCACCGAGCGGCGCCGGTCCTCGTCGTCGCGGTGGCGCTCGACCAGGCCCCGCTCCTCCAGCGCGGCCAGCGTGATGCCCATCGCCTGCGGGCTGATCTGCTCTATCCGGGCCAGGTCGGCGGCGGTGGCCGGGCCCAGCCGGTCCAGCCGGGCCAGCGCCGAGCGCTCCGGCAGGGTCGGCTCGTCAGGGGTGGCGGTCTGGCGCAGCCGGCGGACCGTGAGGCCGATCGCGCTGTACAGCGCGGTGGACAGATCGTCCACGCTGGGGGAGTTCATATTGCCAATCTAGATTGATAAACCTTGATTGGCAATCATGGTTGCGGATATGAGCCCGGCCGGTCACGCTCCGATCGCGTCGACCACCATCGAGACCCGGCCGGTCTCCACGTCGTAGACGTGCCCTGAGACGGTGGTCTCGCCGGGGAGCAGCGGTGAGCAGAGCAGGCGCTCGACGTCCTCCCGGACCGTCACCTGCGGGTCACTGACTTGAGAGGCGGCCAGCGTCCGCGCCGACAGGCCGGTCGCGTCGGCGGCCCGGTGCCGGAAGTCGGGATCGGCCAGGAAGCCGGTGCCGCACTGCGTGTGGTGGATGACCGCGATCTCGAACAGCCGGCCTTCGACCCCGAACACCTGCCGGGCCAGGAAGCCGAGGTAGGCGATGTCGGTGACGACCGATTCGGTGACCCGGCCGCCGGCGTTGCGGATGATCGGGGCGTCGCCCGGTTCCAGGCCCAGGATCCGGGCCGGGTCCAGGCGGTGGTCCAGGCAGGTCACGACGATCAGCCGGGCGGTCGGCACGGCGAGCGGGACCGGGGTGAAGCCGTGGGCGGACCATTCGTTGTTCTCGAGCAGGGGAGCCATTCTGGTCACGGCGAGCTCCGTTCGGTCGGAGGCTGGGACTGTTTAGTGGACGCTGTGGACTCGGCGCTTAGTGGACACTGTCCACGTTAGCTCAGCTAGGTGGACGCTGTCCACGTTGCTATCGTGAGCAGATGAGCACCCACCGGTCCGCAGCGGAGAACCCCAGGTCACAGCCCACAACCCGGCGTCCGCGCGGTGCCGTGCGCGAAGGGCTGATCGCGGCCGGCCTGGAGTTGGCGCGGGCCGGCGGACCGGACGCGGTGGTGCTGCGGGAGGCGACCAGGATCGTCGGGGTCGTGCCGAACGCCGCCTACCGGCACTTCGCCGACCGCGACGAGCTGTTGGCCGCGGTGTGCGAGGCGGCGATGGCGCGGCTCGGCGACCGGATGGCGGCCGAGGTCGCCCGGGTTCCCGGCGAGCGCGGTGACGGCGACGCCGACGCCGCCTTCGGCCGGATGGCGGCGGTCGGGATGGCGTACCTGGAGTTCGCCCGCGAGGAGCCGGGCCTGTTCGCCACGGCGTACGCGCTGCCGGATCAGCATCCTTATGCGGTGGTCGGGGCGACCGGTCCCGACGCGAGCCCGCTGGGTCAGCTGCGGGCCGGGTTGGACGAGCTGGTCGAGGTCGGACTGCTGGACGCGGGGCGGCGTACGGGGATCGAGTTCCCGGTCTGGTCGACGGTGCACGGGCTGGCTGTGCTGCTCGGGCAGGGGCCGTTGCGGGCGGCGCCTGAGGAGGATCGTCGGATGCTGACGGACCGGGTTTTAGGGTTCATCGGTGAGGGGTTGCTGACGGCTGTCGCCGCGCCGGACGCCTGAGGTTGTTTCCAGGCGTCCGGATTCGCCGTTTGCCCGGCCGCGCCAACGAGCGACGCGGCCGCGCTGGCGGGTGGTCCGGCCAGGGGCGGTGCGGAGGCGCTAGCGGTTTCCGGCCGGCGGTGCGGAGGTGCTAGTTGTGGCTGGTGTCGATCTGCCAGCTGGCGCCGTTCTTGACGAGGCCGAAGGTCGTGCGGTCGTCCTCGCTGGTGCCGTTCTTGTAGGTGATGTGGATGGTCGCGACGACCGTGGACGGCGGGGTCGCCACCACGTTCGACACGGTGACCTGCTGGACCGTGTTCCAGAAATTGTCGTAGTTGGTGCGGCCCCCGGCGACGCTGGACTGGTAGGCCGGGGTCATGTTGGGCCAGGCCGCGTCCAGGTTGCCCGGGAGCAGGCCGTAGTAGCCGGTGAGGAACGACGACATCTGGGTCGCGACGTCGGTCGGTCCGGTCGACGGCGTGCTCGGGGTACTCGGCGTGCTCGGGGTGCTGGACGGGCTCGACGGGCTCGATGTGGTCGAGGTCGTGGACGAGCTCTTGGCGCTGGTGGCGCTCGTGGAGTCTGGGGAGTCCGCCGAGCCCGAGCCGACCACCGCTTCGGACGGTGTCGTCGAGGGCTGGTTCGTCGAGGTGGGCTTGGCCGGGGCCGACTGCGTCGGCGTGGTCGAGCTGTGCGCGCCCGGCTGGTTCGGGGACTTGTCCCCGGAGTTCATCGCCACGACGATGGCCACGATCAGGACCGTCGTGCCGACCACGCAGATCGCGATCGCCAGCGGCATGCGGCTGTGCGAGCGCGGCGGCGGGGGCGGAACGGGCTCGCCGCGGTCGGGGCGGTCGCGGTCGAAGCCGCCCTGCGAGCCGTT
>NZ_JAAFZA010000334.1 GCF_015356865.1 Catenulispora pinisilvae | reverse complement strand
CCCAAGACACCCCCGCCCCGACCCACCGCGTCCGGGGATTCCTGACCTCCGTCGTGGCCGGGGCCGCACTGACCGCCTTCATCAGCGGATGCGTGGTGGATCGGGTGATGCTTGTCGTCTTAGGACTGGTTCTGCTGCCGGCCTACGGGCTGCTCTGGTACCTCGCTGTGCTGCCCCGTCTTATCCGTGAGGCTCCGACCGCCGGGACGCGCACGGTGACCGCGCTGGCGATGATCGAGAGCCTGCAGGCGGTCGGCGGCGCGGACGACGACGGCGACGTGTCGGTGCGGTTCGAGCTGAGCGTCGTGCCGGACGACGAGCCCGGCTTCCGCGTCGAGTTCCGGCAGCACATCAACCTCGTCGCGGTCCCCCGCTACCAGCCGCGCGGGATCGTGGTGGTGGAGTATCCGCGGGAGCGGCCGGTGAAGGCGCGGATCCTGAAGAAGCCGACGTCGGAGTGGGCCGAGCGGGCCGCCACGGCGGTCTTGGACTCGGTGCCCGGGCCGGCTTCGAAGGATGACGCGCCGCTGAGCGGCACCGGTTGCCTGCTCATGTTCCTCGGCCTGGCGGTCGGTGCCGGCGCGATCCTGGGGCTGTTCCACAACCAGGTGTTCACCTCTGACAAGGCCGCGGCCGCGACGAATCCGCCGGCTTCGTCGTCATCGACGTCGGACACGACGACGACCACGACCACCACTATCACCTCGGACGTCGGGACGGTCGCGCTCGGTGCGGGCGAGTCGATGCTCGATCCCGGCACGTTGCTGACGTCGGTCCAGTCGGTGACGAAGGATGACCTCAGCCGGCAGGCGCTGACCGTCGTCGTGCAGGACGACCAGCTGACGGTCGCCTTCCTCCCCAGCACGGTGAAGGTCGGCGGATTCGACGTCGATTCGCCGGCCTACGACCGCATCCCGACGTTGGTGCGGGAAGCTGAGGCCACCCCCGGGATCGGCACGACGCAGCGCTGGGAGGCGACCGTCACCGGTCTCGGCGGGTCGATCACCGTCCGGGTCGTGGTGACCGGGGACAAGGGGATGGGAACGCTGGCCGCGGATGGGCAGGGCAGGGTGATCCAGCGCGGCGCCGGTTGATCGGCCCTGATTCGTGGGTCGGCCCTGATTCGTGGATCGGCGTTGATCGTTGATTGGCGTCGATTCGTTGACCGGCGTCGATTCACGGCTTCTGCTGGCGCCGAAAAGCGCTCGGCGCCAGCCCGATGCTCTTGGTGAAGATCCGCGTGAAGTAGGCCGGGTCCGGATACCCGACGTCCTCGGCGATCCGCGCGATCGGCCGATCGGTGTCGGTCAGCAGCGACTTCGCCCGGTTCAGCCGCAGCCGGGTCCGGTAGTCGGTCGGCGTGGATCCCGTCAGCTCCCGGACCGCGGTGGCCAGCGTGTCCCGCGAGACCGCGAGCTGCCGCGCGATGTCGCCGATCGCTATCGGTAGATGCGCGTCGCGTTCCAGTAGTTCCAACGCTCGCCGACCGGTGTCCCGGCGCCCCGGCTCGTCCTGCGTGGAGGCCGACCGGACGGTCCCGACCGAGCAGATCAGCGTGTGCAGCAAGGCCGAGGCCCGCACGTGCCGGGCCAGCGACTCCGGCTGGGCCCCCGATTCCAACAGCTCCGCGAACACCGCGCCGGTCTGCCGCGCGTCGACCGGTTCCACGACGGCCGGCCCGCCGCCGAGGTAGCCCAGGTCCTCGTACCGGGCCGCGGCCGGGCCCTCGAACAGGACCCACAGCTCCGACCAGTCGCCGGGCGAGGGCCCGTAGGAGTGCGGGACGCCGGGCGGCAGCCAGAAGAACGAGCCGGCCGCGACGTCGTGGGATTCGGGGCGGCCGGGCAGGGTCAGCTGCCCCGATCCGGACGTCACCAGCACTCCGGCGTAGCTGGCGAGTCGGCGCCGGGCCCGGAACGCCCGCTGTCCGGTGATGCGTCCGACGCCGGTCACGGCCAGCCCCAGCGCCGTCACTTCGGTTGGGGGTGTGGAGTAGAAGGCGACCGAGGCGGTCATCGCGATGTCAGTCGACAAAAGTCCAAGTGCCAGCGGAACCTGTGCATGGCCGGAGCATATCCCGAGTAAGCACCATGGCTCTCATGTCCGCCACTCGATTCGCCGACTCGACGGGAGTCCTCGCCGCGTCCGGTCTCACCTCGAACGGCTACCGGCTCGCCGAGGACCCCGGCCGGCTCGGACGCCTGGAGCCGGTCCCCGAAGCCGATCGCGCCGACGCCCGGAAGCTGAGGCAGCGCCTGGCTCACAGCGGCTGTCTCTACCTCCCGGGTCTACTCGACCCGGATCTCGTGCTGGCTTTCCGGCGCCACTACTTCGCGGCCCTCGCCTCGGCCGGGCTGATCGTGCCCGGGACCGATCCCGTCAGCGGCACGGCCGCCGATAGGCAGTCGATCGACCACAGTGCCCTGCGTCGCATTCTGTTCCAGGAAATCGTTCCCGGTCCCGAGTACGAGGCCCTGTGCCGTACCCCGGCACTCGTCCAGTTTTTCGCAAAGCTCTTCGAAACCGACCGCCTGCACCTGCACCGCCGCAAGATCATCCGCCACGTCGGACCGGGCGAGAGCGGCGTCGGCACCGCGACTCAGGCCCACTACGACCTCGTCTACCTGCGCGAGGGCACCGACCACGTGCTGTCCGCCTGGATCCCGCTCGGCGACGTCCCGCTGGCCCGCGGGCCGCTGATCTATCTCGACGGCAGCCACCGCAGGGTGCGCGCGGAAGAAGCCGCCGGAACGCTGAAGCGCCCGGCCGCCTCGATGACCGCCGACCTCCCCGCGCTCGCCGACGACCACGACGCCCGCTGGCTCGTCACCGACTTCCGGGCCGGCGACGTGATGATCCACACCGCGCATGTCATCCACGCGTCCCTGGACAACCGCCACCCGGACGGCGCGTTCCGCCTGTCCACCGACATCCGCTACCAGCCCGCCGGCCTGCCGGTCGACGCGCGGTGGCAGCAGCACTGGCACGACCGAGACGGCCTGTGACTGAGACGAACTGTGACTGAGACGGCCTGTGACTGAGACGGACCCCCTGACCGAAGTAAGGACCCTGGTCCAGAAGAGAGGAACCTCAGTGCCCCCACCCCGCAAAACCCTCATCGCCACCCTGTGCGCCGCCCTCGCTGCCGCAACGCTGACCCAGGTCGACGCCGCCTCGGCCGCGGTCAACCCGGCCCACGGCCGTCCCGCACCGAGCTACACGATCGGCATCGGAACGGTCGGCACGCACCCCTATCAAGACGACACCCCAGCCAGCTCGTTCATCGACCAGGACGGCTCGTTCCACTTCCAGGAGTCCGATTCCGAATACGGGGCCACGGGTCCACGGGACTGGAGCTTCTACTCCGGGACGAACTTCGGTGACGCCGCGTACGACGCGTCGACCAGCACCGCGGTGAACCCGGCCAATCCGCGGGACAAGAACGGCGACACGACGTGGCGCTGCAACAACGGCCCGACCGGCGTCGCGTCGAGCTACGACCCGAGCCGGAGTTCCTACACGCAGAAGGACTTCTGCGATCTGCTGGGCACCTGGGTCGACCCGGACACCGGCGATTGGTACGGCCTGGTGCACAACGAGTTCACCCCGCAACCGTTCGGCGACGGCTGGCACTACGACGGCATCGACTACGCGGTCTCGCACGACCAGGGCAAGACCTGGGCCATCGAGGGCCACGCGATCACCTCGCCGTACAGCACCACCCGCGGCGACGACACCGCGTTCCCGAATCAGACCTATGACTACGGGGACGGCGACCAGCGCCTGTTCGTGGACTACGCGTCAGGCTACTTCTACGTCTACTACGCCTCGCGCGTGATTCCCAAGGGCGGCCAGGCCGGTGCCATGGACTGGCTGGCACACGTGGCGCGCGCCCCGATCTCCGGGAAGATGGCCGGCGGCACCTGGCAGAAGTGGTACGACGGGCGCTGGTCGCAGCCCGGCATCGGCGGCAAGGAAAGCGATATGGAGCCGGTCGGCGCGGACTACCCGCTCGGCTACGTCCCGCCGGGCAAGGACTACAACCCGGCCAACCCCGGCACCACCGACCAGCAGATCGCGGCCGGGACTCTGCCGGCCAAGTCGCCGATCGCGTACATGAACATCACGTACGACGCCTACCTCGGCCTGTACATCGGCCAGCCGGCGGTCACCGGCGACACCGGGCCGCAGCAGTACTACGCGACCGATGACCTGGCTACGCAGCGGTGGCACCTCATCGGCGACACCGGCGCCTACACGTCAGGGTCCTGGTATCGATGGATCGTCGACGACGCCAACCTGGCCGACCAGATGATCGTCGGCAAGTCGTTCCGCGCCTACTGCTCGGTGGCGTGCCACAGCTCCGACGGCGAGTGGGCCGACACGACCATCGACTCCACCGCGCCGGCCCAGGCGCCGCTCGATCTGTCGCGTACGTACCGGATCGCCGGCGCCGACCACAGGGTGCTGATGCAGGAGGGTGCGGACGCGATCTCGACCTCGCACCTCGGCCGGACGGATCAGACCTCGTGGAAGTTCACCGCGACCGGCGACGGCGCCTACACGATCACCAACGTCGGCAGCGGCCAGGCGCTCGGCGTCGACTCGACGAGTGACGCGGGCCGGGCTTGGGGCGCCAAGCCCGCTCTCACCGCGATCGGCCCGGGCGGACCGACGGTCGGGCAGGAGTGGTTCCTGGTCCGGGACACTGCGGGCAACGGCGGCAAGGGCACGTTCCGCCTGGTCAGCCGCTACAGCGGGCTAGTCCTCGGCCTCTCGTCGGATGACAGCCGGTCGGCGGAGACCACGCCCGAGCGCACGTGGACGAACGTCACCGGGAGCCCGGTCGGCGGAGACCGCAGCACCGCGGAGCAGACGATCTCGTTCTTGCCGAACTAGGAGGCGTATCGAGGGCGTATCGAGCCGGACTCGTGCCAGCAGTTCGAGGGCACGGTCCGGCGATCAGGCCGGGCGCGGTCGGGCCGGGAGCCCCGTAGGTCTGGCCGTCACGACTTGGCGATGCCCGGCGTGAGGATTTCCATGAGGTGCCCGTCGGGGTCGCGGAAGTAGGTGCCCCTGCGACCTTCGACGGGCTTGCTGCGATAGATCTCCCCGATCTTCTGGCATGCGGGATCGCCGTAGTGGGTGATTCCACCGTCCTGAATGCGGGCGAGAGCGGCGTCAAACTCCTGATCGCTGACCATGAACGCATAGTGGTGCGGCTCGAAGTCGGCCACGCGGTCGTAATCCAGGCTGACGCCGTTGGCCAGCGTGACCGGCGTGAAGTGCGCCACCTGCGGGTCGACGCTCAAGCCGAGGATGTCGGCCAGGAACCGCGCCGAGGCTTGCGGGTCGCGGACGGGGACGATGGTGTGGTTCAGCTCCACGGGCATGATGGCTCCTTTTCGGGACGGGAACGACGTTACGCGCATAACAGCTGCCGGGTCATAGGTCGAACTGCTCGAAGATGTGCGGGTAGGAGACGATGTCGTCGGGAGACTCGGCCGCCATGCGCTGGAACTCGGAGGTGCTGAACGCCGTGGCCAGCGCCTCGGTGGATTCCCAGACCGCGACGTTCATCAGAAGCTGACTGTCCGCCGTTCCCCTGTGCATCTGCAGGGAGACGAATCCCGGCTGAGCCTTCATGAACTCGGCCTGCTTCCGGAAAAGGGCCAGGAACGATTCAGTCCTCTCCTTCGGCACGACGAAGGTGTTGGCCAGGACGATGGGCCCGGTCTTCTCCCTGAACTGCGCGAACATCGGCGTGTGCGGGTCCAGACTCTGCAACTTGGCCATTTTCGGCGCTTCCTCTCGCTATCGGTTGTCCCATGGCACCGCGCGTTGCCAACGCATGGTTGCCAACAAGTGTTGGCCAACGCTTGTTGGCAACCATAAGACCATGGCCTTGGACTGTCAACACGCGTTGGCCTACACTTGTTGGCATGACCGGCAGCACCGAGAACCAGCGGGCCGCACCACGTTCGGACGCCACCCGCGCCACGATCCTCGCCGCGGCCCGCGAGCGCTTCGCGGCGGACGGCTACGAGAAGGCGACCATCCGGGCCATCGCGCGCGACGCGAACATCGACCCGTCGATGGTGATGCGCTACTACGGCAACAAGGCGGGCCTGTTCGCGGCGGCCGTCTCGATCGACCCCCAGCTACCCGGCCTGCCCGTCGAACCGCGCGAAGAGATCGGCCGCACGCTGGTGCGCCACTTCCTCACCCTGTGGGAGGAGAACGGGGAGCTCACCGCGCTGATGCGGGTCGGCGCCACCGACCCGGCCGCCGCCGATCGCATGGGGAGCGTGCTGCGCGAGCAGTTGATCCCGCTGGCCCGCCACGTGGGCCCGGAGCCGGAGCAGGCACCTGCGCGGGCGGCACTGTGCGCCTCGGCCGTGCTGGGGCTCGCGCTGACGCGCTACGTGCTCCGGTTCCCGGCAAGCGTGGCGCTCAGCCGCGAGGAAATCGTGGACTGGCTCGGACCCACGATCCAGCGGTATCTCACCGCGCCCACGCCCTGAAGCACGCGTCCGGGGCCGCACACAGCGACGTTGGCCACCGGCCGCTCAATCTCCCCTCTGGAGCTCTGCCAGTCGCGTCCCGCGCCGCTCGCCTTCTGCGGCCGTGAGCCAGAGCCAGCGTGGGACCACGTGCCAGAGCACTGGCACTATCGCTGAGGCGGACGATGCGTAGCCGGTCGGGTCGAGTCGACGCTGCGTGCCATGCCGCCACTCGAAGCAAGTCATGGCGGCGATTCCGCTGCTCAGGACGAGCGAGAACGCGACCATCCACGACGGTATCGGGTTGCCGGCTGTCGTCCCACCAGCGAACGCCAGGACGAGTCCGACCGGCGCGGCCACCCACGCGAGCCTCCATCGGCGTCGGTAGAGCACGCCGATGCCCAGTCCCAGACCGACGATCCCGGTGTCCAGCAGGTGCCAGCCGGCCCCGGCCCACAATCCGAGCAGCGTCAGGTCCAGCGCTGACGGCCGCACGTCACGGCGCCGCGTAGCGAGCACCACGGCCAGCACCACGATCAGCACCACGGCCAGCGCCAACAGCAGTGCCTTGATGACGTCGTCCTCGGCTGCCGGCTCGGTAAGGCGAACCAGTGCACTGTCAGCGAGGAAGCCGACGAGTCCCGCCCCAAGATAGACCCGCCAGGTGTAGGTACGCACCGGGCCGGCGGCCAGCGTCGCGAGGGCCAGGATCGTGACCGATATCGCTAGTGACATGAGTATCCCCCGGGGTCCGAACCATCGGGACCGACACTAGGGATTTCGATGCCGCATTGAACCCGTGGAACCACGCGTTTGCGTTGCCTATTGTTTGAACCGCCCGGCCAGCTCAGTTCGCGACCGCACCCCGAGCTTGCGGAACACCGACCCCACGTGGCTCTCGACTGTCCGCACGCTCATCGACAGCCGCGCCGCCACCTCGCGATTCGTGAAGCCGTCGGCCACCAGATCCGCGACCCGCTGTTCGGAGGCGGTGAGCAGCGAGCCGGCCGCGGCCCGCTGGCCCCGATCCAACTCCGCCTCGGCGAGCTGCGCGAACGGCCGGTGGCCGTGTTCGGTGAAGCAGTCGAGCGCGTCCTGGAGCGCCTGACGTGCCTCGGGCTTGGCCTTGCGCCGCCGCTGCACCTGCCCGAGCGCGAGCAGGCTCCGCCCGCGCTCGATCGGCATCGGCGAGGCGGCGTGCGCCTGGACCGCGCGGGTCAGCGCTTCGGCCGCCACGTCCAGCTCGCCCCGGGCGGCGGCGATCATCCCCTGGATCCGCAACGCGATGCCGCTCAGCGTCGGGCGCTCCAGGCGCGCGCCGAGTTCCGCGAGTTCGGCCGCGACCGCGGCGGCCACTTCCAGCCGACCGGCGGTGACCAGCGCCTGGCCGAGGTCGCCCTCGGGACGCCCGCGCGCCGCCGGCTCGTGGACGTGCACCGCCCGCGCCTGCTCCAGCACGCCGGTCAGCAGCGTGATCGCCCGCTCCACGTCGCCGCGCAGCAGCGCGATCGTGGCCAGCGGCGTATCCATGATCACCCGCACCAGCGGGATCGGCGGCAGCCGTTCCAACGCCGCGATCAGGGTCGCCTCGCCGCCGTCCAAGTCGCCATCCATGATCGCCACCAGCGCCCGTGCAACGGTCAACGACGCCGGCTCACCGATCCCGGGCCCGGCCTCCCGCCTCGCCTCCTCGAACTCCGCCAACGCCAGCCGCGCCGCCCCAGGCCGCCCGGCCAGCACCTCGGTATAGGCGAGATGCGCCAAAAGGATCGCCACCCCAGAGGTCTCCCCCACCTCCCGCGCCCGCCGCACCATCCGCGTCAGCACACTGCGAGAGGTGTCGAGGTCGTCCACATACTTGATGCTGAGCCCGAAGCGCACCTCAGCGAGCTCAATAAACGGAACCCACCGCTGCCCCGCCTGCGCCACCCGAGCCCGCTCGACCAGCGCACGATCCACGCCCCGCCCCGCGAACATGTCGATCTCGACCAACGCCAGCAACGCCGTCGCCAGCGCGGCCGGATCGGCCTCGGCACCGAGCCGATCGCAGATCCGGATCGCCTCGACTGCGCAGCGGCGCGCGTAGGGCGGGTCGATCGCGACGTTGAAGTCGGCGGCGAAGGCGAGCGCGAGGGAGCGCAGGCAGGGGTCGGCGGGGGTTGGGGCACTGATCGGTGTGCCCGTCGGGGCTGCGGGCAAGTCGCCAGTCAGGTGTCCGGTCGCGTCGGCGGTCGCTTCAGCGGTCGCGTCGGCCGAATCGCCGGTCGGACGGGCCAGGTCGCCGACCAGGTTAGTACCAGGGACAGCGCTCGGATCGGCGGTTGGTTCCGGTTCCGGTTCAGCCGTCAACTCAGCCAGCAGCGCCGCCTCCACCACCCGCTGAGCGGCGGCGGGGCCCTGGGTGTACAGCAGTGTGTGGGTGAACAGTGCCAGGGCGCGGCGGCGGGTCGGGAGGTCGGCGCCGGCTGATACGGGCCAGGCGGCGCCCGCCAGTTCGCAGGCCTTTGCGGTGTCGCCGCGCATGTAGTGCAGTTCGGCGGCGGCGATCTGGCGATGGGTCAGGGCGGTGGTGGCCTCTGGTGGCGTGAAGCGGATGGCCAGGTCGGCGAGTTCGATGGCGGACGGGATCGCGCCGCGGTCGCGGGCGGTGGTGGCG
>NZ_JAAFZA010000333.1 GCF_015356865.1 Catenulispora pinisilvae | reverse complement strand
GCCCTGAGCTGTCCCGCCCCCCGAGTCATCCGTGTCCTGCGACGTCCTCCTCCGTCAGCAACCGCATCACCAGCCCGGTGGCCGGCTTCGGCCCGAACGCCGTCGACTTGCGCGGCATCAGCACCCCGGCCCCGGCCAGCTGCCGGACCACCTCCTCGGTGGTCGGGCGCAGCAGGACCGCGGTGCCGCCGATGCGCGCCGCCTCGGCGACCGCGTGGTAGGGGTCGTGGTCGAAGCGGACTTCCTCGGGGGTGTCCGGGAGCTGCCAGATCGACTCGACCAGGACGTGGTGCAGGACCGTGGCGTCCAGGGCGCGCCAGGCCTCGGGGCGGTCGGCCGGGACGGCCTCGGCCAGGGCTGCCGGGTCGGGGGCGGTGAGCAGGTAGTGCGTGCTGCCGTCGGACAGGACGAAGGCGTGCTCGCCGACCGGGATCGCGTCCAGGGCGTGGTGCGGGTCGGCGGTCTCGCGGACCGCGAAGACCTTGCCGGCCTGCACCGCCGCCGTCGCCAGCGGGACGTGCGGCAGGACGCGGTGGATCGCGTGCAGGCTCAGCGGGTAGCGGCCGGCGTCGACCAGCAGCGCCAGGCCGTACTCGGCCGGGCCGCCGCGCTCGGCGCGCAGCCTGCGGTAGGCCGCGTGCCGGTGGTGGCCGTCGGCGATCAGGGCCCGGTGCCAGAGCAGGTCGGCGGCGACGCGCTGGACGGCGGCCGGGTCGGACAGGGCCCACAGCCGGTGCTGGGTACCGTCCGCGGTGGTGGTGGTCGAGGTCAGCGGTTCGGTCCGGTCGGCGACCTGGTCCAGCAGGTCCGAGACGGTGCGGTCGCCCTGGTAGGTGAGCAGGATCGGCTCGATGTGGGCCTCGGTGGCCCGCATCTGGGCCAGCCGGTCGGCGACCACCGAGTCGGTCACGGCCTCGTGCGGCAGGATCGCGCGGCGGACCGGGGACGGCTCGGCGTCCGCCGCCGGCGCGGAACCGTCGGCACCGGGATCGGCGTCGTCCAACTTGACCAGGCCGATCAGCCCGCGCTGCCGGAAGCCGTGGCCGATCTGCTCGTAGACATACAGCGCCGGCTCGGCGTCCCGGCTCAGCGCGCCGTCGTCGATCCAGGCCCGCAGCGAGGTGGCGGCCCGGTGGTAGCGGGCCGGCGCGCCGGGCCCGCCGGCCAGTTCCTCGGGCGCGGCCAGGATCAGCCGCACGACGTTGTGTTCCTCGGTGTCGGCCAATCGCCTGGCCTCATCCGGACCGATCATGTCGTACGGTGGCGAAGTGACCGCCGACGGGTCGTCGACCCGATCCGGAGCGAACCGCAGCCCTCGGAAGGGGAGGATTCGCAGTGCCTGCGGATCGCTGAGTGCCATGCAGGCATCTTATGGATTCGGACGGTGGCATGACGTAGGCGGAGGGTGGAAAGGAAACACGGCAACAAGGTGTCACGGATGGGGAGCCGTTAGCGGGAGCCGAGTACGACGGAGGATCTGATGTCTGAGCGATACGGCGAGTACGACGCCGAGGACGGTACCCGCGAGCCGACCGGAGAAGCTGCCGACTGGTACCGGCAAGGCGTCCAGCTGCTGGAGGCCGGTGACCCGGCAGCCGCGGCGCAGCTGCTCACCAAGGTCGCCCTCAAGACCCCCGACTCGGCGCCGGTGCTGGAGGCGCTGGCCCGCGCGCACTTCGACGGCGGACTGTACGAGCAGGCTGTCGAGAGTTTCGCGCAACTCGCACATGTGAGCCCCGATGACGACTACGCACAATTCGGCTGGGGCCTGGCCGCGGCCAAACTCGGCCAGATGGATGTCGCCGTCGAGCACCTGTCCGCCGCCGCCGCGATGCGTCCGGAGATCCGTCACTATGCCAACGCCCTGCGCGCCGCCCGGTCCACGCTCCGGGAGCAGACCGGCAAGAAGGGGCTGGCCGACACCTGAGCCGGCGAGTGTGATCAGATAGTGGTGTGACCGCTGAGACCGCTGACCGTCCCGGGGACGCCGGCCACGCCGCGCCCCTGCCGTTGCTGACCTCGCAGAAGCCGCTCGCCGAGGCGTACGACACGGCGCTGCTGGACCTGGACGGCGTCGTCTACCGCGGCGCGGACGCGGTGCCGCACGCCGCCGAGGCCCTGCGCGCGGCCGCCGAACGCGGCATGCGGCGCGCCTATGTCACCAACAACGCCTCGCGCACGCCGGAGGCGGTCGCCGAGCACCTGAACGAACTCGGCGTCCCGGCGGCCGCGGCCGAGGTCGTCACCTCGGCGCAGGCCGCGGCCCGGATGGCGCACGCCTGCGTCGGCGACGGCGGCCGGGTCCTGGTGATCGGCGGCGACGGGCTGATGGCGGCGGTGCTGGAGCTGGGCCTGAAGCCGGTGGCCTCCGCCGACGACCTGCCCGACATCGTGGTGCAGGGCTTCTCGGCCGACCTGGGCTGGAAGGACCTGGCCGAGGCCACCTACGCCGTGCGCCGCGGCGTGACCTGGATCGCCACCAACACCGACACCACCATCCCCAGCGCCCGCGGCATCGCCCCGGGCAACGGCACCCTGGTCGCCGCGGTGCGCGCCGCCTCCGGCGCCGTCCCGCAGGTCGCGGGCAAGCCGGAGCTGCCGCTGCACCGGGAGTCGATCCTGCGCTCCGGCGCCACCCGGCCGCTGATCGTCGGCGACCGGCTGGACACCGACATCGAGGGCGCGGTGCGCGGGCACACCGACAGCCTGCTGGTCTTCACCGGCGTGACCACGCCGCGCGATCTGCTCGCCGCCCCGGCCGACCGGCGTCCCAGCTATATCGCCGAGGATCTGCGGGGCCTGCTGACCTCGCACGTCGCCCCGATCCGGGAGGGCGTGAACTTCGTCTGCGCGCGCTGGACCGCCGCGGTGGTGTCCGAGCAGCTGGTGCTGCACGGCCACGGGGACAAGATGGACGCGCTGCGGGCGATGTGCGCGGCGGTGTGGGAGTACGGCGGGCCGGTCGACATGGAGGACGCGCTGGCGCGCTTGGCGTAGCGCGAGCGCGAGCGCGTCACGAACGCGTCCCCTGCCTGGACCCGCCATGTCGCCGGAACACGGCCGGTTGCCGAGGCTGGCGGCATGAAGGAACTCGAATGGCGTCCGGCGGTCCGTGTCGTGCTGGTGGATGAGGGCGACTATCCGGTCAACTCCGTGGCGTTCGCCGCGGGCTGGGTGTTCGCGAAGAACGAGCACGGGACCGTCGCCTTCCCGTCCTCGCAAGTGATCAAGGTCAGCCTGGGCTGAGACAGCCCCGTGGTGAGACAGCCCCGCGCCACGGGGCTGCTTCAACCCCGCGTCACAGGACTGAATCAGCCCTGGATCACAGCCCCGGCCTCGACCAGGGCGTCCACGTCCTCGAACCCCCACGCGGCCAACGCCTCCCGGGTGTGCGCCCCGGCCGCGCACGGCGGCAGTCCCAGCTCCGCTGAGGTCCGCGAGAACCGGGGCGCGGGGGCCGGCTGGGTCAGCCCGTCGCGCTCCACGAGCGTGCCGCGGGCGGCCAGGTGCGGGTGCTGCGCGGCCTCCTTCGCCGACAGCACCGGGGCCACGCACGCGTCGCTGCCTTCGAACGCCTCGGTCCACTGCGCGCGGGTCCGGCTCCGGAACACGTCCGCGATCAGGGCCCGCAGTTCCGGCCAGCGTTCGCGGTCGTTCTGCTCCGGCGCCCGGTCGGCGATCCCGAGCCGCTGCGCCAACTCGGCGAAGAACTGCGGCTCGATCGCGCCGACCGCCATGTACTCGCCGTCCGCGGTCTCGTAGACGTCGTAGAACGGCGCCCCGGTGTCCAGCAGGTTGGTCCCGCGCTGCTCGCGCCACAGGCCCAGGCTGACGAAGCCGTGCAGGATCGCCGACAGGTGCGCGGTGCCGTCGACGATCGCGGCGTCCACGACCTGCCCGCGGCCGGAGCGGGCCGCCTCCCAGACCGCGGCCAGGACCCCGACGACCAGATACATCGACCCGCCGCCGAAGTCGCCGACCAGGTTCAGCGGCACCTGCGGCGGGCCGCCGGCCCGGCCGATGGCGTGCAGGGTGCCGGTGACGGCGACGTAGCCGATGTCGTGCCCGGCCCGCGGCGCCAGCGGCCCGTCCTGGCCCCAGCCGGTCATCCGGCCGTAGACCAGTGCCGGGTTGCGGGCCAGGCAGGCCTCGGGGCCGATGCCCAGCCGCTCGGCCACGCCCGGCCGGTAGCCCTCGATCAGCACGTCCGCCTGCTCGGCCAGCCGCAGCACCACCTCGGCGCCGCCGGGGTGCTTCAGGTCCACGGCCACCGAGCGCCGGCCCCGGTTGAGCACGTCCCGGTCGCCCATCGACAATCCGCCGCCGCCGGGCCGGTCCACCCGGATCACCTCGGCGCCGAGGTCGGCGAGCAGCATCGCGGCGAACGGCCCGGGCCCGATGCCCGCGATCTCCACGACCTTCAGTCCCTGTAGCGGCCCGGCCATGCACCCCTCCTGGTGGCGGCGGAATTCTTCTGATGGTGTATCAGGTATCGCGTCAAGCTGCCTGTTCGAACAGCGGCCGCAGCAGTGCCTTCGACCTCTGCCAGCGCTCATCCAGCCGTGCGGAGGGATACGGGTGCAGGAACGACACCATCCGCAGGCCCCGGATCGCCTCCAGCGCGGTCAACAGCCGCAGCTGGAAGTCGGGCAGCGCGGCCACCCGCGCCCCGAACAAGATCTTGGAGACCTCCATGAGCCGCCCGGTCAGCGCCCGCTCGAACGCGGTCGTCGCCTCCCGCAGCTCCGGGTCGGTCCGGGCGGCCACCCACAACTCGATCGCGGCGTCGAAGGTCGGGCCCTGATGCGCCTTCCACAGCAGCTCCAGCGCGTCCCCGACCGGATCGGTCGACCCGGCCATCAGGTCCGGCCGGGCCAGCACCAGATCGGCCTGCTGCTCGGCCAGGTGCCGGACCGCGGCCACCACCAGCTCGTCCTTGGTCGCGAAGTGGTGCACCTGCGCCCCGCGCGACACCCCGGCTAGCTCCGAGACCCGGATCGTGGTGGTCCCGGCGTAGCCGTGCTTCACCAGGCACTCGACGGTCGCGTCGAGCAGCAGCCGGCGGGTGGTGGCGGAGCGCTCCTCTTGGGTGCGGCGTGTGGTCACGCCGACCAACTTACAGGCAGGACTGCCGGTTTGTTGAGCACCGGGAGCTCGGCCGGCTCACAGCAACTTGCGCAGCCGCAGCAGATCCGAGAACGAAGCCTCCAGCTTCACCCGCCCCCGAGCCCACGCCGCGGCGAAGTTCAGCTGCCCGGCGACCAGCGAGACCAGATCGTCGCTGTTGATCGTGAGCCGGATCTGCGCGCGGTCCCGGGGCTCGGTGGTGACGTCCTCCAGGGTCCCCTCGCGCAGGGTGCCGTGGAAGGTCACGTCCAGGTCCGGGACCTTGAGGCTCACGGTCCGCACGAGCTTCTTGTTCGAGTCGTCCATGTCGCCGAGATTCCCGGCGAACTCCTTCAGCGCTTCCCGGCATTGCTCGATGGTGGCCACTCGCGTGACCCTAACGCACGTCGGCCGGTGTAAGCGTGGCGTCGGCGACCGCCGGCACGCGCGCCGCCGGGAGTCCGGCGGCCACCGGTGCCGGCCGGTTCCGCCGGGTCACCGCGGCCCAGACCACGAACGCCAGCGTGATCAGCAGGTAGGCGTCGCCGATGACGTTCTCCCACCAGCCCCAGTGCATCTCCAGGCCGTGGTCCACCGGGAAGAGCAGTAGCGGGCCGATCAGGAACACCAGGGCGAGCAGTGCCAGGCCGGCTATCTTCAGCCGTTCCCGGGCGCGGACGATCTGGATCGCGAACGGCAGCAGCATCGGGGCGATCCACACCCAGTGGTGCGACCAGGAGACCGGGGAGATGAGCAGCTGGCAGGCGGCCACCACGGCCAGCGCGCAGACCGGGTCGCCGTGCCGGATCGCCCGGCGCGCCCCGAGGTAAGCCAGGGCGATGACGGCCATCGACAGCGCGAGCCACAGGTGTTCCTCGGTCTTGACCGACATCGCCAGCCCCGGCAGCCCGCCGAGCCGGTGCAGGCCGCCGCGCAGCGACTGGTTGGCGGCGTATCCGAGGTCGCCGATGCGGGTCGGGTCGAAGACCGTCTCGGTCCAGTAGGCCCTGCTGTCGCGCGGGGCCAGGATGAAGCTCAGCGAGGTGGCGCCGACGAAGGCCGCGGCCATGTTCGACGCGGTCTTCCACTGCCGGCGCGCGACGAAGTAGAGCAGGAACACCGCCGGGGTCAGCTTGATCGCCGCGGCGATGCCGGCCAGCACGCCGCGCGGGATCCGGGTCTTCGGGCCGAGCGCGTCGGTGACGACCAGGCCCATCAGCAGCAGGTTGATCTGCCCGTGCAGGAAGGTGCTGCTGATCGGCTCCATCACCAGGCTGAGCAGGGTCAGCGTGACCAGCACCCGGGGCGTGGGCTCGGGCAGGAACCGGGCTCCGGCGCGGCTGCGCAGCACCAGGTAGAAGGTCCAGGTCAGGGCGGTGAACCCGATCGCCACCATCAGGATCGCGGCCAGGTAGTAGCCGAGGAATCCCAGCACGCTGAACACCACGGCCGCGAACGGCGGGTAGGTGAACGGCAGGTTCGGCCCGGCCAGCGGCCGCGGGAAGGCGGTCGTGTACAGCGGCAGGTTCTTCATGAAGGAGATCCCGCCGTCCCGGTAGACCTTCAGGTCTATCAGCGGGTTCCCGCCCTTGCCGGCTATCAGCCCGATCCCGAAGACCAGGACCGCCGCGGCCATCCACCAGGCGGCGGCCCGGCGTCGGCTCCACGGCTTGTAAGACGTTGTCAAACGGTCGATCCAGGGACCGTCGTCCACCATCGCCATGCCAGCGATACTCCTTATGCTCCGACGCCGGCGCCGCGGCAGGACTCACGCGCTTCCAGGGGTGTCGCCGCGAGGGAAATCTTCGCGACAGCCGCATACGTTAGCGGATATGGACGGCGCATGAATGTCACTCGAAAGATTTGTGAGTTAACAGCGGATGCCCGTCAGGCGACGCCCTGACCAGGGTCTCATCGCTACATGAGGGAATCCTGAGAGGTAAACTGTGTAATATCTGGCGGCATTGTTAATTCGCGGCGTCTTCGCGGCGGCCATCCGGTTCTGCTACAGCTTGTCGTAGTTCGTTGGCGCCGTCAAGACGGTGCCGGTGCGCCGGTCGCGCTCGGCGCCGGAGTCGGCGCCGCGGGGGGTCCGCGCGATAGCGTTCGTAGTGAACAACCGACAACCGAAGGCGAGCGGCGCGACCATGGACGAGTTCGAGACGGACGGCCGACCGGAGGGGGAGGCCGGCGCGCCGGCGACCGCCTTCCAGGACGGCGCCGAACCCGCCGACTTCCACGTGGACTACGAGCACTCCGGCGACCGGCGGGTGGACGACGCCCTGGACCGCCTGGCCGCGCTGCCAGGCACTCCGCTGCCGGAGCACGCCGACGTCTACGACGCCGTCCACACCGAGCTGCGCGCGATCCTGTCCGAGCAGCCCGCGGGCGCCCAGGGCCCGCGGTGACGCCGCGGCGCCGCCTGGACGCCGAGCTGGTACGCCGCAACCTGGCCCGCTCGCGGGAGCAGGCGCGCGAGCTGATCGAGGCCGGCCGGGTCACCGTCGGCGGGCAGAGCGCGAGCAAGCCCGCGACCCAGGTGGAGACGGCCGCGGCGATCGTGGTCGCCGAGCCCAGACTGGGTGCGGACTACGTTTCGCGCGGCGGGCACAAGCTGGCCGGGGCGCTGGCAGCCTTCGCCGAGCACGGTCTGAGCTTCGCCGGCCGCCGCGCCCTGGACGCCGGGGCCTCCACCGGCGGCTTCACCGACGTGCTGCTGCGCAACGGCGCCGCGCACGTGGTGGCCGTGGACGTCGGCTACGGCCAGCTCGCCTGGTCGCTGCGCACCGACGAGCGGGTCACCGTGCTGGACCGGACCAACGTCCGCGACCTGACCCCGGACATGATCGGCGGCCCGGCGGAACTCGTGGTGGGTGATCTGTCGTTCATCTCACTGCGGCTGGTGCTGCCGGCGCTGGCCGCCTGCGCGACCCCGGAGGCGGACCTGACCCTGATGGTCAAGCCGCAGTTCGAGGTCGGCCGGGAGCGGCTGGGCTCCGGAGGCGTGGTGCGCGACGTCGCCCTGCACGCCGAGGCGGTGCGGGACGTGGCCGCCGCCGCGGCGAAGGCGGGGCTCGGCGTGCGCGGCGTGGCCGCCAGCCCGCTGCCGGGACCGGCGGGCAACGTGGAGTACTTCCTGTGGCTGCGCGCCGACGCGCCGCCGCTGCGCGAGGAGGAACTGACACGGGCCATCGAGGAAGGCCCGGCCGGGGACGGCCGGTTCGACGCGGACTCCACACCGGAGCCCGCGCCGGATGCTGACAGCGCTGCTGGACCGATGAGCGCTGCTGGACAGAAGAGTGCTGCTGGATCGATCGTGAACGAAGGGTCTGGGGACTGAACTGATGGGACACGGCGAGCGCAACGTGCTGTTGGTCGTCCACACCGGCCGACAGGTGGCCCTGGACGCCGCGCGCGACACCGTCGCGCGCCTGTCCGCCTCCGGCGTCGGCGTGCGGGTCCTGGCCGGCGAGGCGGGGGAGCTGGAGACCGACGCCCCGGTCTGCGCGGCCGACGCCCAGGCACTGGAGGACATCGAACTGGTGGTGGTCCTCGGCGGCGACGGCACGATGCTGCGCGGCGCCGAGGTGGCCCGCACCGCCGGCGTCCCCCTCCTGGGCGTGAACCTGGGCCGCGTCGGCTTCCTGGCCGAGGCCGAGTACGAGGACCTGGCCTTCGTCGTGGACCGGATCGTGGCCCGGGACTACACGGTCGAGGAGCGCATGACCGTGGACGTCGAGGTCCGCCTCGACGGCCAGGTCGTGGACCGCTCCTGGGCACTGAACGAGGCCAGCGTCGAAAAGTACTCCCGCGAACGCATGCTGGAGGTACTGGTCTCGATCGACGGCCGCCCACTGTCCAAATGGGGCTGCGACGGCGTCATCTTCGCCACCCCGACCGGCTCCACCGCCTACAACTTCTCAGCCGGCGGCCCAATCGTCTGGCCAGACCTGGACGCCCTGCTACTGGTCCCGATCAGCGCCCACGCCCTGTTCGCCCGCCCCCTGGTGGTCTCCCCCCACTCACTCCTGGCCCTGGAGCTGCAACCCAACGGCGACGACACGGCGAGCAAGGGCGCTGTGATGTGGTGCGACGGCCGCCGGGTGATCGACCTGCCGCGCGGTGCCCGGGTCGAGGTGCGACACGGGGCGCTGCCGGTGCGGTTTGCTCGGCTGCCAGCGGCTTCCTAGAGG
>NZ_JAAFZA010000332.1 GCF_015356865.1 Catenulispora pinisilvae | reverse complement strand
TGCACGACCAGCACCACGCTGGGCCGGGTGCAGGGCGTGGCCGAGGGCGGCACCTGCGCCTACCTCGGTGTCCCCTACGCCGCGCCGCCCACCGGTTCCCGCCGGTTCCTGCCTCCGGCCCCGGCGGCGCCGTGGCATGGCACGCTTTCGGCGACCACCGCCAAGCCGGGCTGCCCGCAGGATCTGAGCGTCGGCGGGGGCGGCAGCGAGGACTGTCTGTACACGCAGATCTGGCAGCCGCGCTCGGGCGGTGCGGGCAAGCCGGTGATGGTGTTCCTGCACGGCGGCGCCGACGAGCTGGGCTCGGCGAACGAGCCGGTGTTCGACGGCGCGGCGCTGGCCGAGCGCGGCGACGCGGTCGTGGTCAGCGTCGACTACCGGCTCGGACTGCTCGGCTGGACCGAACTGGGCGGCCTGGACCGGCGCTACACCGGCTCGGGCAACAACGGGCTGCGCGACCAGATCGCCGCGCTGACCTGGGTGCGGCAGCAAATCCGGGGCTTCGGCGGCAACCCGGGCGACGTCACCGTCTTCGGCCAGTCCGCCGGCGCCGTCTCCATCTCCGCGCTGCTGGCCGGCGACCACCCCGAGCGACTGTTCCGCCGGGCCATCGTCGAAAGCGGCCCCGGCTACCTGGTCCACACCGCGCAGTACGCGCAGGACGCCGCCGCACACGTGCTGGCCACCGGCGCGATCACCAGCGTGGCGCAGCTGGACGCGATGAGCACCGACCAGTTGCTCCAGCTCCAGATCAAGGCCCAGCAGGGCCAGTCCGGCCTGGCCTCGGCACTGTTCTTCGGCCCGTCGATCGACGGGCAGCTGATCCCCGGCCCGGTGGTGGACCGGATCGCCGCAGGCAGCGCCCGGAGAGTCGACGTCATGCTCGGCACCACCGAGAACGAGACCGACTACTGGGCCATGTTCGCACCGCAACTGCTGGACCTGCCGCTGTCCGCCTACCAGAGCTTCCCGGCGGTGCTGGCCGCACAGAAGCAGAGCATGTACACGCAGTACGCCGCCGACCGGCCCGGCCTGACGGAGGGCCGCGTGGTCAACGCCATGCTCACCGACCAGATGATGCGGGTGCCGACGCTGCGGATGGCGCAGGCCCAGGCGCGGTGGCGCCCGACGTACGTGTACCAGTTCAACTGGCACGTCCCCTACGCCACCGGCGTACCGGAGGCACAGAACCTAGGCGCGATGCACACCGAGGAGGTGCCCTTCGTGCTGGGCAACCTGGACCTGGACGCCTACCCGCGCGGCGCCGCCACCGTGGCCGCCGAACGCCCGCAGCTCACCAAGCTGTCACAGGACATGATGGACGCCTGGTCCGGCTTCGCCCGCACCGGCCACCCCGGCTGGCGCAGCTACACCCCGGCCACCCGCGACACGAAGATCTGGGACACCCCGGAGCGGGTACAGGACGGGCCGCAGGAGGCCGAGCGGGCTTTGTGGGACGGGTTCGGGTTCTCCGCCTGGGACTTGGAGCCGTGGACCGCGCCGTGACCGCCGGCCTCCGGCACGCCGCTTGAACGCGGGAGCTAGACGATTGATTCCTGGGGGTACCGGCGCGAAACGTCACGCAGCCTCTGGCTGTCAAGGGCACAGTAGCGGCGCCTGGCCGCCCCGGCCGGCCACCCGAAGCCAACCAGGGCTGAGGGCGGCCGTCCGTGACGCCCATGCTTGCTGCTCAGCCGTTTCGCAAGGACTGCTTGTCAGCCGGCGGTCCTGCTAGCCGGAACCCCCAGGAATCAATCGTCTAGGCCTTCGGCCTCAGCTTGGCTCCCGCATAGCGTTCGATCAGGTCAGCACTGGCCTGAGTCCGCAGAATCACCGAGGGTGCGGTTCCTTCCTTGTAGTCCTCGTAGTCGATCTGAATGTCGATCGGCTCCAGGAGGGGGACCTGGCCGGTTGCGTGGGCGTCACGCTCCGGGAGGGCCTCGTACCCGCTCGGCCGCCACCAGTACAGCTGCGGGCTGATGGCCTTGGCGCCCTTGTTGTAGAAGGCCGCCGTGACCTTCGCCAGGGCTTCGGCAGCGAGGATGACGTTCATCTCCTCGCTGATGACGTGTATCAACACGTACTCAGGGAGCGGGAACGACACCAGCGCACCGAAGCTCGCGGCCTGCGGATCCAGATAGCGTCGCAGGGCGTGGATATGGGAGCTCACGTAGCGGTGCTCACCGCCGACGACGGTGTACTTCACGCCCTCGAACTCCTCCTGCAAGCTGTAGTGCTGCTCGGCCAGGGACATCTCCACGGCCTGCCCGAAGAACGTCTCCGGCGCCGCGCCGTCGAGCTCGGACCGGTTCACCAGCGAGGCCGACTCGGCGGAGTCGACGACGACGATCTCCATCAGCCCGGGCGCGAGGCGGCGGGCCAGCAGGATCTCCTCGACCGGCGGCATGCCGGATTGGCGCAGCTGCGCAGCCATCTGTTCCAGGTTCTGATCCGAGTAAAGCCGTATGCGCAGGTTCCGCGTGTCGATGGTCAAGTCTGTCTCCCCTCACCCCCGACGGCTCGGGTCGGCCGTCGGCCAAAGCCGGTGTCCGACCCTATCCGCGGGGCCAGAGGAGGGGTCCTGCGACAGAACTGGCTCAGGTGCGGCCCCCCATACTGACGCCTCTTCAGCCTGCGGGCCGGCGGGGTGGTTGTGCCTCGCCCGATTCGGGTGAACCGCCGCAGGACTAGCCCAGTGACGCGGTTGCCTCGCGCAGGTCGTTCAGGGCGGCGCGAGCGTGGTGCGCGAGGCCTTTGCCGTCGTCGTGGTCGCTTTCGGACCATTGCGTGTAGCCCCGCTTGAACGCCAGGACGCCCAGTTCGGCTGCGAGGTGCGCGGTCGGATCGGGGACGCCGCGATCGACGAGCGCCGCTTTCATCGCGGCGGCCAGGCTGACGCTTTTGAGGGCGTCGCGTTCCTGGAGTTCGGTGCTGGCCGCCACGGCCGCTTTCAGTCCGGGGCCGATTTCGCGGTTGGCCGGGCCCATTTCGCTGGACGCGCGTTCCAGGCCTGCCTCGACCGCCTCCAGGGGGCTGGCGCCCGCCGGTGCCTCGGCGATGCCGTCGGCCAGGAGCCTGCTCAGCGTCTCCTGCCCGGCCACCAGGACCTCGCGCTTGTCGGAGAAGTGCCGGAAGAAGGTGCTCTTGGTGACTCCGGCGCGCTCGACGATCTGCGCCACGGTGGTGGCGTCGTAGCCCTGTTCGTTGAACAGTTCCACTGCTGCCACGACCAGTCGTTGGGTCGCCCCCGGTTGCCATCGCGCCATGTGCCCATCATAGGTGATGGGACATGAGTCCCGTCAGCCTGCTACGGTGATGGGACAACAGTCTCATCACTTGGGGAGAACCTCATGCGCGTCTTCGTCACCGGCGGCACCGGCACCATCGGCTCCGCCGTCGTCGCCGAACTGCTCGCCAACGGCCACACCGTGCTCGCCCTCGCCCGCTCCGACGCCTCCGCCCAGGCCCTCAAGGCCGCCGGCGCCGAGGCACTGCCGGGAACGATCGCCGCCCTCGACGTCCTGCGCGCCGGCGCCGCGCAGTCCGACGGCGTCATCTCACTGGCGTTCGGCCGCGACTACGCGAGCCCGGAAGCGCTGGCGGCGTCCATCACCGAGGAGAGCGCCGCCATGGCCGCGCTGGGACAGGAGCTGATCGGCACCGACCGCCCGATCGTCACCGTCTCCGGGACGCCCTGGGTGCCGGGCCGCGCCAGCACCGAGGCCGACCCGGCGCCGACCGACGGACCGGTCGGCGGTCGCGGCCGCTCTGTCAACGCGCTGCTGGAGCTGGCCGCACGCGGTGTGCGCGCCACGGCCGTCCGCATGCCGCGCACCGTCCACAACAACGGCGAGGGCGGATTCGCCGGCCTGCTCACCGACCACGCGCGCCGCACCGCGGTGGCGGGCTACCCGGGCGATGGCACCCAGCGCTGGCCAGCCGTGCACGCCCTGGACGCCGCCGTCCTGTTCCGGCTCGCCCTGGAATCGGCCCCGGCCGGAACGCTCTGGCACGCCGTCGCCGACGAGGGCGACGCGGTACTCGATATCGCAACCGCCATCGGCCGGCAGTTGGGCCTGCCGGTCCAGCCGGTGCCGCAGGAGAACTTCGGCCCGTTCGGCGTGATCTTCGCGATGGACCAGCCGGCCTCCAGCGCCCACACCCGCCAGGCCCTCAACTGGCGGCCGACGCACCCCAGCCTGCTCGACGACCTGAAGAACATCCAGCCCTGAGACCTGATGAACCAAAACGCCGCCCGCCGAGACACGAACTTGATACGTGTCCCGGCGGGCGGCAATCGTGGTGAATCCATGGGGTCAGACAGGGTCAGACAGGGTCAGGCGGGGTCAGGCGGGGTCGGCGCCGAGCTCCTTGCGGAAAACGAACTCCCGCGCGCTGTACCCCATCCGCTTCTCGTAGAAAGGCACCGACAGGGCGTTGTTGGTCTCGGTCTCCAGCAGGACCACCTCCGCACCCCGCTCCCGGCCCCACGCCTCGGCCGCCTGCATCAGGGCCGTGCCGACGCCGTCACGCCGGTAGGCTCCGAGCACGCCGAGGCTGTCGATGTGCAGCCGCCGCCGACCGAAGTCGGTCTGCAACTCCCGGTAGGCGCCCTCGATCGGCTCGTGCAGCGTGGCACCCAAAGTGCCGGCCACGACCCCGTCGACCTCCGCGACCAGAAGCAGGTTGTCATCGGCGGCGCGCTTGTGGGTGTGGATCTCCTCGATCCACTCGGCCAGGCCTTCGGAGGCCGGCACGTGGAAGGTGTCCGGATTGGTAGCCGTGAACAGGCTGCCCATCTCCCGCCACACTTCTGCGCCGGCCACACCGTCGCCCGCACGGGACTCTCTGATCGAGATTTCGCTCATCGATCCAGCATGCCGTCAAAGCCTCGTGTATGCGCTGCCTCGTGTATGCACTGCGGCGTGGATGCTCTGCGGCGTGGACGCATCAGCCATCAGCGCCGCCGGGAGAACGACCTCCGGGACCACGTGAAGCCGATCAGAGCTGCGCCGGCGCACCACGCGGCCGCGATCCACGCGTCCTGCCCGATCGGCCCGCCGACCAGCAGCCCCCGCAGAGTATTGATGATCGGGGTGAACGGCTGGTACTCGGCGAACAGCCGGACCGGGGTCGGCATGGTCCTGGTCGCCACGAAAGCGCTGCTGATCAGCGGCAGGATCTGGAGCGGCAGCACCGCCGTGTTGGCCCCGCCAGGGCTCTTGGCCGCCGCGCCGAAGGCGATCGTCAGGCAGGTCAGACCCACGGTCACCACCAGCAGCAGACCGGCCGCGGCCGCCCACTGGGCGGCTGAGGCGTGCGGCCGGAAACCCAAGCCCACCGCCGCGGCCATGATCAGCCCGACCGCGGCCAGGGTCCGCAGCACGCCGCCGAGGATGTGCCCGGCCATCAGCGCCGACTGCGAGATCGGCATCGTGCGGAACCGGTTGACGATGCCCTGGGTCATATCGACGCTCACCGTGACCGCCGTCGTGCCGCCGCCGTAGCACACGGTCGTCAGGAACATCGACGGCGCGATGTAGTCCAGGTAGGCCGAACGGCCGCCGGGCATGCCGTCGGCGCCGGAACCCAGCGCCCCGCCGAAGATGTACACGAACATCAGCAACAGGATGACCGGAGTCACCAGCCCGGTGATCAGCATCATCGGGAACCGGACGCCATGCCGCAGACTACGGTGCAGCATCGTCCCGGAGTTCCGGACCGCGATCGACGCGCTCACAACATCTCCTTCTGCGCAGTGGGCTGGCCGGCCAAGGCCGCGGGACGCCCCGTTGGAGCCGTGGACCGTTCGGTCAACGCCAGGAAGACGTCGTCCAGATCGGCACTGAGAACACTGACTTTCGCAACCTCGACCCCGGCATCATCCAGCCGGTCCAGAAGCGTACGCAGCGAACGCAAACCGCCATCGGTCGGCACCCGCAAGGCCAGGGCCTTGGGGTCACGCTCAGCCTCGGCCACCAACCCCGCGGCGACGGCCAGCTGATCGGCGGCGGAGAACTCCAGGCGCACGCTGCCACCGGGGATCCGCCGCTTAAGCTCATCGGCAGTACCCTCGGCCACCAGCACGCCGTGGTCCATGACCCCGATCCGGTCGGCCAACTGGTCGGCCTCCTCCAGGTACTGCGTGGTCAAGAAAATGGTGACGCCACGCCCGGTCAGATCACGGACGATCTCCCACATCGCATGCCGACTGCGCGGATCCAGCCCGGTCGTCGGCTCATCCAGGAAGATCACCCGAGGCTCGGCGACCAACGTCATGGCCAGGTCCAGCCGACGGCGCATACCGCCGGAGTAGGTCGCGCCCCGGGCCTTGCCCGCCGCGGCCAAGTCGAACTTCTCCAGCAGGTCCGCAGCCAGCGCCTTGGCCCGCCCGCGACCCAGCCGGTACAAGTTGGCCATCATGATCAGGTTCTCCTCGCCGGTGAGGAGGTTGTCGACGGCGGCGAACTGGCCGGTCACGCTGATCAGCGGACGGATCCGGTCGGCCCGGCGCACGTCGTCGCCCATGATCCGGGCGGTCCCGGAATCAGCCGGGAGCAGCGTGGTCAAGATATTGACCATAGTGGTCTTACCGGCGCCGTTGGGACCCAACAGCGCATAAATCGAACCCTGCGGAACCGACAGATCGATGCCGTCGAGCACCGTCTTGCCGCCATACGCCTTCCGCAGCCCGGACACCTCGATCGCGGGCGGTGACACAGCCATTGATTCCTCCCCCTTATTTTGCTGAACGGTGCTTCTGAAGTGGCGCTCTTCCGATGAACGGCGTCAGGCGCGGTGCACCCACACATCGCCGTGCAAAGTGCGGGCACTGACCTTGACCCGGTCAGTTCCGGTCGGCCCGTCGGCATCGTCCAGATCGTTCGCCACACCGCCGACCAGGCTGCTGACATCCAGCAACGCCGAAGTACCGGCCCGGACCCCGACCTCCACCGCACCGACAGTGGTCTGCAACTGCACCGAACCGGTGCGCACCTGCCCGATCCGGATATCGCCGTTGGTGACCTTCACCTCCACATCGGAATCGGCCCGCTCGACCGTCACCACCCCGTTGACCCCGGCCACTTTCAACGCACCGGAAACCTGCCCGAGCCGGGTCGCCCCGCTGGTGTTCCGGACATCCACGGTGCCCTCGACCCGGCCGATCTCGACCTTGCCCTGCGCGGCCACCACATGCGCGGAACCGGCGACCGCCTCGACAGTGACCGCGCCCAGCGCCGTCTCCACCCACAACGGCCCGGTCTCCCCCAACACGATGTCGCCAGAACCGGCAGTGAACCGGCACTCGCCGAGCCGACCCGCACTGTTCAGCTGGGCCAGGCCCGCCACGCCCTTGAGCGTGGAGCCCGCGGCCAGCCGGACAGTCACCTTCACCGTGCCGTCACCGGTGTACTTCGGAGACAGCCTGCCGCCCCGGCCGAACAGCGGCGCGCGCTCCTTGGGAGTGCGGATCTCCAACTCGCCGCCGGAGAACTCCACGGTCGTGGCCGCCGCCGCCTTGACGCTGGCGGCGGTGTCGTCGGCCGGGACGACGTCGACGGTGGTGCCGTCTTCATGCGGGCCGGCCAGCAGGTGGACTTCGGCGGCGCGCAGTTCCAGTTTCAGTGTGATCGGGTCGGTGGTGGCGAAAATGGGCATGGCTGTGCCTTTCGATGGGTCGCGGATGGCTTGGAAAGTGAGTGCGGTGAGTGCGCGGTGAGTGCGGTGGCGGCGGTCCCGCTGTCAGTTCGACCAACCCGAGTAGCGCTGGCCGATGTGCAGCCCGGAGCGCGGCGCGCGCTGCGCCTCGGCCGCCGCCACCGCGCCGACCGCCCGGACCAGCCAGGCGTTCGACGACAGGCCGGCCCTGGCGGCCAACTCGTCCACCTGGCTCTTCAGCCGGGCGGGCAGGCGCAGACTCACCCGGGCCAGGACGTCGTCCTCGGCTTCGGGCTCGGCGTCGGCCACCGACAGCGCGCTGAGATCGGCGGGCTCGTCGGCGAGGTCATCGGCACCGGCGGCTGACGGCCCGCCGGCCGGCGGTGGCGTCACCACCAGGTCCGGGTTCCGGTCGCGCAGCCGGACGTCGACCCGGCCCGGGGCGATCGCCTCGGAGACCTCCCCGGCGGCCGAGGCGACGACGTCCAGCATGGCCAGCCGGAACGCGGCGTCCAGCGGGATGGCGAAGCGCTCGATCAGCGCCTCGGCCTCCGCGCCGCCGGCCGTCGCGGCGGCGGCCAGCGCCTGGTGGAGGGATTCGAGATGCGGCTCCAGGTCCATGACAGCAATGTAGCGCCATCATGACGTCACTGCAAGCAAAGTGACGTCATAGTGACGTCACCCCTCACTCGGAGTGCCTCCGACCAGCTCGTTCTGTCGGTGCGGTCTATCAGTGTGTTCTGTCAGTGCGGTCTGGCAATGTCGCCCCATGCACGAAACCCCCGAAGAACTGACCGCGCTCCAGGACCTCCTCGACGCCAGCGCCGCCACCGCCGGCCCGCACCTGCGCGACATCATCACCAACGATCGCCGCATGAGCGCCACCGCGCTGACCGACCACCTCCAGGGGATGCGGCTGATCACCCTGGCGACCGCGACCGCCGACGGCCGCCCGCTGACCGGCCCGTTCGACGGCTACTTCCTGCACGGCTCCTGGTGGTTCAGCTCCGGCCCGGACGCGGTGCGCATCCGCCACCTGAAGGCGCGCCCGGCGGTGAGCGCGACGTACCTGCCCGGCGAGCAGGTGGCGGTGACGGTCCACGGCCAGGCCGAGCTGTTCGACCTGCACGGCCCGCAGTGCGCGCCGATGCGGCAGGCGATGCTGGACCACTACCTGCCGAAGCAGGGGCCTGCGTTCCAGCAGTGGATGGAAGGGCTTGAGGGCGGCATCGGGGTGCGGATCGACGCCCGGAAACTGTTCACCTTCGCCGCACCGCAGGACTGAGCCGCCACACCCGCCCGGGCCGCCAACTGCTTGAGCCGACCCGGTTCATTCCCAGCCGTGGTCGGCGTACGTCTGTTTATCCCACTCTGGATACCGGGTGGTGTAGGTACCCCAACCCATGTGCCGGTAGTAGAGCGTCATCGCCTCGAAGAAGCTGGCGGCCTCGACGGTCCACACGAGCTGTGCCTCTCCGGTGAGCAGCGCTCGGGCTCCGTCTCCGCGCGGCCCGGCCAGGCAGAACGCCGGTCCATCCTCGTCGTCCCAAAGCTCGTGAAGCACTGACCCAGGATAGTGGCAGTCCCTATCGCGGCATCGCCGGCAGCTCCGGCAGCGCGGTCGAAGACAACCACCCGTCGAAGAACCCGCCCAGGTCC
>NZ_JAAFZA010000331.1 GCF_015356865.1 Catenulispora pinisilvae | reverse complement strand
TTCTTGGGGGCTCAAGTTCGCGAGCCGCGTTACGGTTGGCCTGTGTGTTTAGAAGCGTTTTACGGCCTTCGGTCATGGTTGTGCCGGTTCGGGGTTCGGGGCGGCGGGTGGGTTTGTCGGCTGCCGGTTTACGTGTTCACGACCCCGCCGCACCTCAGGCCTCTTCAACTCCAGTAAGCCAGGGCAAGAGCAAGATCAACGGCAAGAGCACAAGCAAGATCAAGGTCAAGAGCCCTGGTGAAAGGCCGGCGCCTCCGGCGGGGGCTCTTGGCTCCCTCGGGGAACTGGCGCAATTCCATAGGGTGGCCGAGCCAGTCTCAGCGGCGGCGGTTTGTGAGGTGGTGCGGTCCGTTCCCCACGGCCGCGTCGTCAGCCCCAAGGGGTACAGCGCCGAACCCCGGGAGTAAAGTCCGCGCGCTTGCGGTCAGGCGTGGAGGTGGCGGCCGCGTACAGCGCGAACTTGACTCCCGAGAACCGGCACTGTAGGCAAAGCCCTGCCGACGCGACCGAGGGGAACGAACCGAAAACCGACCGGAGAAGTACAAAACTGGTGGTGCGAGGCAGGCGGCTCGGCGAGTTCGGCCGCCGGTCCAGGTGCTGGCCAGCGCACCGGCGCCGGGGGTGCGCACTCCGGGTTGGCGGGCGCCGGATCAACCGGGCCCTCGAAGCCCGCTGCGGGCCCTGTGATCGCTATTCTTCCGGTCGGTTTTCGGTTCGTTCCCCTCGGATGCGTCGACAGGGCTTCGCCTACAGCGTCGGTGGCCGTACCGACCGCGAATACTGACCCTGACGCAACCCCTCGCGTCCGCCGCTTCGTCAGTGGGGTGACCACGGAGGGGAGCGGCGGATGCGGGAAGCACGCGAACGAGAGTTCGACGAGTTCGTCCTCGCACGGCAGCAACGGCTGCTGCGAACGGCGTATCTGTTGTGCGGGGACTGGCATCTGGCCGAGGACCTCACGCAGAACGCGCTGGCGAAAGTGTATGTGGGCTGGAACCGGATCCAGCATGTGGAGCAGATCGACGCCTACGTGCACCGGATGTTGTTTCGCACCTACATCGACACCTATCGGCGGCGCCGTAAGCGGGAGATCCTGAGCGCGGCGGTGCCGGACGTCGCTGGCACTGGTATTGCCAGCGACGTCCGGCTGACTCTAATGGCCGCACTGGCCCAAGTCACCCCGCGCTATCGCGCTGTGCTGGTGCTGCGGTACTGGGAGGACCGCAGCGTCGGCGAGACCGCCGACGCGCTCGGCCTTTCCCAGGGCTCGGTGAAGTCGCACACCCACCGTGGTCTCCAACAATTGCGTTCGGTCCTCGGGGACCAGGCGCTGGATCTCATCCGGAGCTGAGGAGGCCATGATGGAGGAGACAGATGTGGGGCGGGTGTTCGCCGCGGCGGCGCCCGAGGCGGTGCCGGTGGTCGGGAACCTGCCGGAGCGTGCGCGGGCGCTGGGAAAGCGGCGCCGCAGGCAGCGGGCGTTCATGACCGGTGCCGGGGCGGGCGTCACGGCGGTGGCGGTGGCCGGGGCGGTGGTCGCGCTCGGCGGGTTCGGGAGCGGGAAGCCGGTGTCCGCGACGAATGTGAGTCCGGGCGGACCGCTTTCCAGTTCGTGGCACGTGACCACGGCTCCGGCGACACCTTCGACGCCGCACTCGATGCCCAAGTCCAGCTACAGCTTCCTGCAGCAGACCGACGATCCGGTCGCCGACGCGAAGGTGCTCGCCGCGGTGAAGGCGGCGCTGCCGAGCAAGGATGGGGTATCGCTACGGTTGAATCGGGCCTCGGAGGACAAGAACGGCTACGGCGCGGAGTTCGACATGGGCTCGACGATACTCGGCGTCTCTGTGGGCAGCTATAACCCGAATGTCCACGGCACACCGTCCATGTGCGCGGCCGATCCGGGGCACTGCACCAAGGGCACTGCGACGTTGCAGGGGCACCAGGTCCGGTGGGAGTACTACTACGGCGATTCGAGCGCTCCCAACCTCAACATCTACGACGACCAGGGCGGGATCAGCTACCTGGTCACGGCCGATCCAGCCGATCCAGGAGCGAAGTCATCGCAGCCGCCGGGGTTGGGGTTGGCCGAGATGAAGGGCGTGGGGCTGAACGAGCAGGTGGCGGCGGCAGAACTGGCCGCGTGGACGACCCGCTGAGCCCGAGGGTCGGGCGACCCTCCCTACGTCCCCACGTCCCTACAAATCCCTAAATCCCTACAACCAGCCGCGCTGCTGCGCCGCCCGGATCGCCTCAGTGCGATTCCGGGCGGCGGTCTTCTGGATGCAGGCCGACAGGTAGTTGCGCACCGTCCCCTCGGACAGGTGCAGCCGCCGCGCGACGTCGGCGATGGTCGAGCCGTCGGTGCAGGCGCCGAGCACGTCGCGCTCGCGGGGGGTCAGCGGGTTCTCGCCGGCGGCCAGCGCGGCGGCGGCCAGATCCGGGTCGATGACCCGCTCGCCGCGCAGCACCTTCCGGATCGCGGCGACCAGCTCGGCCACCGGCGCGTCCTTCACCAGGAACGCCGAAGCCCCCGACTCCATCGCCCGCCGCAGGAACCCGGGTCGGCCGAAGGTGGTCAGGATGATGATGCGGACGTCGGGCAGGGCGCGGTGCAACGCGTCGGCGGCATCCAGCCCCGACATCCCCGGCATCTCGATGTCCAGCAGCGCGACCTGCACATCGGCCGCCTTCGCCGCCGCCAGGACCTCGTCGCCGCGACCGACCTCGGCCACCACGGCCAGGTCGTCCTCGAGGTTGAGCAGGGTCGCCAGAGCGCCACGCACCATGGCCTGGTCCTCGGCGAGCAACAGGCGGACGACATCGGTGGAGGCGGTCATGGGGCCAACCTACCCGTCGGCAGATGGGCGGAGCAGGTCTCGGCGGAGTAGCAGCGCTCGGTTGCAACCCAGCGACCCGGTAATCCCGCAATCCCGCAACCCCGCAACCACAAACCACAAACCACAAACCACAAACCACAAACCACAAACCAGCAACCAGCAACCAGCAACCAGCAACCAGCAACCAGCAACCAGCAACCAGCAACCAGCAACCAGCAACCAGCAACCAGCAAGGCTGCCCTCCCCCAAGCCGGGCCGCGCGCCGCCCGACCACCGGCCACCAGCCACCGGCCACCGGCCAGCGACCACCGACCGGCTCTCAGCTCTCAGCTGCCAACCAAGTCCGGCCTCACCCCAAGCCGCGCGCCGCCGACCCCCGCTCCGGAGCCGCGGCCACCAGCCGAAAGTCTCCATCGCCACCGCCCACCGAAAGCCGCCCCCCGACCGCGTCCAGCCGCTCCCGCAATCCGGTGAGCCCGTGTCCTCCGCAGGCGTCCGTCTCCCCCGCCGTCGCCGCCAGCCCGCGTCCGTCGTTGCGCACCGTGAGCACCATCTCGTCTCCCTGGTGCTCCAGTGTGACCTCCACGTGGTCCGCGCCGCTGTGCCGGATCGCGTTTGTCACCGCCTCGCGCAGGCTCCAGGCCAGCGCCGACTCGCTCAGCGGGTCGAACTCGCCGGTCGCGGCCGCCACCTCCGGGGCCGCGGCGAGCTTGATGCCGGCCGCGTCCAGTGCCGCGTGGGCCGAGGCCACCTCCACCGCGAGCGTGGCCAGGCGGTAGCCGCTGACCGCTTGGCGGATGTCGGTCAGGGTTTGGCGTGAGACCTGCTCGATCTCCTCGACTTCCTTCAGTGCCGCGTCCAGGCGCGGGGTCGGGCCGTCCGGGGCCGCGTCCCGGGCCTTGATCAGCATGCGCTGTGCCAGCTCCGACTTCAGGGTGATCATCGACAGCGAGTGGCCGGTCAGGTCGTGCAGGTCGCGGGCCAGGCGCAGGCGCTCCTCGTTGGTCGCCAGGTGTGCCACCTGGGTGCGGGCCTCCCGCAGTTGGCCGATCAGGAGCGCCATCTGCCGGATGCCGAGGGTCGACATGCCGGCGAAGAAGGTCGGGAAGAGCAGCGTCAACCAGGTGCCGAGGGAGCGCAGATCGCTGGAGATGAGGCAGCAGACCGTCATCATCGCCAGGGAATACAGCACGCCCCGATAGGCCACCCCCCTGGTCATCGACAGCCCGAGCCCCGCGCCCGCGCCGACGTACACCCACATCCCGGCCAGGTCCGAGTCCACCCAGAGGCTGGTCACGAAGGCGATCACGCCCATCACCACCAGGATCGGCGCCACCCCGCGCGGGGCCTCGTTCACCACGCCGACCCGGCCGCTCTTGGGGTAGACCTGGAACGCCAGCCAGCCGTACATGATCACGAACACCGTGACCAGCGAGTAGATCAGTACCTGGAAGCCGACGGTGTGGTTCGAGGTGGCCACCTTCGCCACCGGGTCGACCAGGTAGAACAGCCAGACCGCGGCGAACATCCACTTGAACCGCCCCGGCTGGCCGACCCGGGGGGCGGCCATCAGCAGGGGCGGTTCCTCGAAAGCCGGCAAGCGGCCGGCCGGTCCCGCCGCGCCGGCCATCCCCTCCTCAGCCGGTGCCGGCGGCCCCTGGGCCGACCGCTTGTTCCGCACGTCCATCACCTCCGTATCGTGCCTCTCCCTCCGGGTCCCTCCGCAATTCGGCGGGTCCCGGGCCGGCTCGCCGGCGCCGGGACCCGCCGGTCAGCTCACTGTTCCTTCGCCGACCGGTACGAGAGGACCGCCAGCAGGGCGAACAGGACGCCCCAGGCCACCACCACCGCGATCGAGGTCGCCGAGACCTTGCCGGTGCTGATGATGTCCGTGCCCAGCTTGTGCGCCTGGTACGTGGGGAACCACTTGCCGATCTTCTCAAGCGTGCCGCCCAGCGGGAACCAGAGCCCGCCCAGGAGCGCCATCGGGAAGAAGACCAGCATCACGGCCGGCTGCGCGGTCTCCGGGTCGAAGCGGTAGCCGATCGCCACCGCCAGCGAGACGAAGGTCATCGAGACCAGCCACAGCACCAGGGCGTTCACGACCCACTTCCAAGCCGGCATCTCCACGTGGTTCAGGAACGCGCCGATCCCGAACACCACCAGCACCGACGGGATGGTCGTGACCAGCGAGGTGATCACCTTGGCGAAGATGTACCCCCAGCCCGGCAGCGACGTCAGCCGCAGCTGCCGGGTCCAGCCCGACTTGCGCTCGGTGGCGATCCGGATGGAGTTGTTCATCAGCGCCCCGGCGAACGCGCCGTAGGTGGCCATGCCCAGCATGTAGTAGGACTTGAAGTCGACCTGGTCGACCGTCGCCGTCTGCTTGCCGATGATCAGGTACAGCGCGGCCGGCATGGCGATCGCGAAGATCAGGTAGCGGCCGTTGCGGATCACCCGCATGACGTCCAGCTTGGTGAGGGTGAGCGTGGCGTTCATCGCGCCGCCTCCAGGGTTGCGGTGGTGGTGCCGTCAGCGTGGTTGTTGTCCTCGGCGGTGATGGCGATGAACGCCTGCTCCAGGCCCAGCGCCTGGATCTCGATCTCGGCCGGCCGGTAGCCGGCGTCCAGCAGCGCGTAGAGCGTGGCGTCGGAGTCCGAGGTCTGAAGCCGCACGATGTCCGCCTGCCGTTCGACGCTGACCAGGTTCGGCAGCCGGTGCAGCACCGCGTCCTGCACCCCCGGCAACCGGAACGACAGCCGCTTGGCCCCGGCGCTGGCCTTGATCTCGGCCGACGAACCGTCGGCGAGCAGCCGCCCCTTGTTGATGACGATGACCCGCTCGGCGAACTGGTCCGCCTCCTCCAGGTAGTGCGTGGCGAACAGCACCGTCTTGCCCTCGTAGGCGCGCTCCCGCATGGTCGCCCAGAACGCCTGCCGGTTCTCCACGTCCATCCCGGTCGTGGGCTCGTCCAGGACGATCAGCGGGCTGTCCCCGATGATCGCCATCGCGAACTGCACGCGCTGCTGCTGCCCCCCGGACAGCTTGTCCACCCGGCGGTCGGCCAGGTCGGCGATGTTGGCCCGCTTCAGCGCGTCGGCGACCGGGATCGGCCGCGGGTGGAGCTTGCCCCACAGCTCGACCTGCTCCTTCACGGTCACGTCGCTCATCAGCCCGCCGGACTGGAGCATCGCCCCGACCATGCCGTGCTTGATCGCCTCGGCCGCGGTGCCGCCGAACAGCGCCACCCGGCCGGAGTCCGGCCGGCTCAGCCCGAGCAGCATGTTCAGCGAGGTGGACTTCCCGGCGCCGTTCGGGCCCAGGAAGGCGATGGTCTGGCCCGGCTGCAAGGCCATGGTCAGGCCGTTGACGGCGTGCACCGGCCCCTTGGGCGAGTGGAAGGTCTTGCTCACGTTCTCGAACTCGACTACCGCCCCGTTCGGGCTTCGAGTGTCTCGTGGCATTGCGGCGTCCCCAGTCGTGTGTGGCTCGTTTTCCCGTTCGACATCAATGACACCAGCCCGACCTGGGCCGCGACCATTGTGGAAGCTCGTGAAAACGGCATGACAGCTGTCATGTGCGCGCCGGTGAGGAAACCTCATGGGGCGCCCGGGACAATCAGCACCGGGCGCCCCACCAGACCCACCAAGAACTACTCGGCAACTACTCGGCCAGCACCGATCGGTACAACTCGCTGACATGGATGGCCTGCTCGGCGACCCCGTACCGCTCCAGCGCCCCCGGCGGCGCGCAGCGGTCCACCGGCTTCAGGTCCGCCGCCTCGCGCAGCGCCGAGACGAAGGCGTCCGGCCGCGAGGGCACCCGCGCCGCGCGGTCTCCCAGACTCGGCAGCCCGTCCAGCGCCGGGGAGTCCGAGTACACCGCGGGCAGCCCGCACGCCACGGCCTCCAGCGGCGCCAGCCCGAAGGTCTCCGACGGCGAGGGGGAGGCGAACACGTCCATCGCCGACAGCAAGTCCTTGATTTCCAGCATCCCGCCGCCGACGTCCCCCGTGAAGTGCACCCGCCCCGGCATCAGCTGGTTCGCCAGCCGCTGGAGCCGCGCCCGGTCCGGTCCCGCGCCGACGATCAGCGCGGTCGCGCCGTCGATCCGGCACGCGGCCTGGATCAGCACCTCGAAGTGCTTGTCGGGGTCCAGGCGGCCGACGCCGCCGATCACGAAGGCGTCCGTGTCGATGCCCAGCACCTTGCGGACCAGGGTGCGGGCGTTGGGGTCGAAGCGGAACTCGCGGATGTCGATGCCGTTCTCGATCACCTCGACCCGTTCTATGCGCCAGGCCCGCAGGTAGTCCGCGACGGCTTGCGAGACCGCTATCGTCACCCGGCCCATGCGTTCGGATGCGCGGTACAGGCCGCGCACGCCCAGCCGGTCCTTCGGTCTGCCCTCGATGAGTTCGCGGCCCAGTGAGTGCTCGGTGGCCACTATGGCGCGGACGCCGGCCAGGCGGGCGGCGAGGCGGCCGTAGAGGTGCGCCCGGTACAGGTGGGTGTGGACCACGTCGAAGCCGCCGTCGCGGACCAGCTTCGCCAGGTGCATCAGCGAGGCCATGTCGCGGTTGGAGGGCATGCGCAGGTCGTGGACCCGGAAGCCGGCGGCCCGGATGCGCTCCCCGACCCGGCCGCCCTCGGTCAGGCACGCCACCTCGCACTCCTCGGGCAGGTGCTGCAACAGCGTGGCCAGCTGGCGTTCGGCGCCGCCGGAGGCCAGGCCGGTGATGACGTGCAGGACTTTGGTCATGCGGAGCCGCCTTCCTTGCCCCGCGCGCCGGAGCGCGGCACGGCGGCGGCCGAGGCGTCCGCACCGTCGCGGACGCCGGCGCGGGGACGGGCCGAGTGCTGCTGGGATCCGGACCGGTCCTGGACGACAGGAGCCGGCGCCGGCGGCGGGATCAGAGGCTTGATCCGCGACCGGATCAGAGGTTTGATCCGCGGATGGGCGGCGATATCGGATACGACCCCCTCCGGACTGTGCGCGGGCACAGCTGTGCCCGCCCGTGCCACCGGTTCCCCCCGGGACCCGCGCGTCGATCCGCTGCGGAATCCGCCGTCGGCCGTCCCCATAGCCGGATCCTAAGAGCCCTCATTTATGTTGACAACGGCACCGGCGGGCGACTGGTTCACCTGCGTCCGATGTTCGGCCTATGTCAACCGTTACAGTCACCTTGTTTCAGGGGGCGGTCAGCAGGGCGAGCACGGCTCGCGCATGACTCATGAGTCGCACGCACATCAGAGAAAACACTGCACAGGCCATCAGCGCGCCGAACGCGCGGCCCCGGGCGAGGCCGCGGCGGACCGTGGCAGACCGCGGCGCCGCCGTCATCGCAAAGGCTTGAGATACCTCAATGCCGCGACGACGGAGCGCCCAGCAACCCGCCCAACAGCGACCCGTCCGATCCGTCCCCGGGCGCGGTGCCGGTCGGCGTCCCGGCCGAAGTGGCGCCACCGGTCGGCGTGCCGCCGGCACCGCCGCCGCCCGGGTTGGCAGCCGTCCCGGTCGCCGTGGGCGAGTTGGACGCCGACGTGGCCCCGCCGGTGGCCGCCGACGTCGGGCCGCCGGCGGTTCCGCCGCCGGTCGTGGTCCCGGAGCCGGACGACCCGGCCTCGCCGCAGACCACCTTGTCCTGCGCGGCATAGGAGCTGTGGAACACCTGCCGGATCGGGTCCTGCCCGGACTTGGTGAGGATCCGGGTGACGTCCACCTGGAAACCGGGGACTCCGTCACCGGCCACACAAGAGTCAGCCTGCGAATACGTGGTCTTCGGCTGCACCAGCGCGTAGTGCGGCGAGGTCTCGGTCTGCACCGAGTCATACGCCTTCTGCCCCAGCACCGCGACGGTCACCGCGTTGTCCGTGGCGCTCGTCCAGAGGTAGACAGGCGCACCGGAATCGTTCTGGAACTTCAGATCCGCGTCCGGGTAGGTCACCGCGGCCTCCATCCCGGGCGGGAAGTGGTCGGTCACGACGGCGTGCGGATGGTGCTCCACATCGTGCAGCCCGGCCAGGTACTCCGCGTTGAACAGCGCGGTGGCGACCAGCGAGGTGCCCGAGCCCGCGTCCTGCGCGGCAGTGGAGGACGAGGACTCGCCGGTGGCCGGGATGAACCCGTTCGCCGACGTCCGCGCGCCGAGGACCTGGTTCAGGCTGAACACCTGCCCCGGCTGCACGATCTGGCCGCGCACCAGGCCGGCCGCGTTCTTGACGTTCGCAGTGCGCTGCGAGGAGGCGCTGTAGGGCGCGGTGTACAGGCCCATCACGTCGTGAATCCCCAGCGCCTGCGCGGCATCGGTGGTCAGGGTCGGCGGCAGCGGGCCGATAGGCACGGTCGCAATACGCTGCGAAGAGGAGGTCTTCGTCAGCACCGGCAACACAGCGTTCTGAATCGCGGTGGGCGCGTAGCCGACACCGTTCTTGCCCGGCACCAACACCGGCTGGCCGCTCGCGACCGTGAACGAGGCGTCCGTCGGCGGCTGTTCCAGCTTGGCCAGCGCCTCGTGGTCGAGTTCGGAACGGATCCCGGCGCCGTCCAGCTTGGGCACCAGAGCGCCGTGGCCGTCCGGCTCGATCGCCAGGTGCCGGCCCAGGACCGCGGGCTTCAGGACGGTGTGCACGCTGCCGGTGACCAGGGTGACCGAGCCCACCATCGCCGGCCGGGCGAAGTCCTGCATGGCCTGCGCGACGGCTGCCGGGGTGACGGTCGGCTGGACGTCCTGGACGGACAGCGCGACCGGCGGGCCGGGGAAGCTGC
>NZ_JAAFZA010000330.1 GCF_015356865.1 Catenulispora pinisilvae | reverse complement strand
CATCAGGAAGCTCCTTCGGGAGGGGACCGGGGGCATCGATGGACTCAAACGGACATCATCGAACGGACATCATGAAACGGACATCAACTGACGGTGGAACGGTGGTGGAGCGACCGGGACGGGACCGTGCCACAGGAGGTGGCCCGCCCGGAGTTCGGGATGACAGGAGCAGAGGACTGATCCGTGAAGCGGCTGGACTCGGACAAGACGAGCGCCAGCGCGCCCATCAGCGAGGCCCGCGGCCCCAGCGCCGAGGTCCGGACCGCGACCGGTGAGCCGAACGGCACGGCCGCGAGCTCGGCGTGCACCGGGTCGAGCAGCAACGCGCCCAGGGCGGTCAGCTCCCCGCCCAGGGCGATCACCGACGGGTTCAGCACCAGCGCGAGCGTGCCCAGGGCGCGGGCCAGGTGCCGGGTGCCGTCCTGGATCACGGCCAGGACGTCGGCGTCGCCGGCCTCGGCCCGCTGTATCAGCTCACTGACGTCGCCGAGGTGGATCCCGCGCCCGGCCAGGCGGGCGAGCATCCCCTCGGCCCCGGCGTACAGCTCCAGACAGCCGCGGCGCCCGCACCAGCAGGTGGGGCCGTCCGGGTCGGCGGTGACGTGGCCGAGCTCGCCGGCGTATCCGTCGCGGCCGCGGTAGATGCCGGAGCCGAACGCGATGCCAAGGCCCACCCGGCTCGCGAGCTTGACGTAGAGCAGGTCCTGCCCGTGCGGGCCCGCCGCGGCCGACTCGCCGAGCGCGCCGAGGTTGGCGTCGTTCTCGACCGCCGCCGGGATGTCCCAGGTCCGGCCGATCTGCTCGGCCAACTCCGGGCCGTTCCACCCCGGCAGCACCCCGGGGACCAGGAACCGCCCGCTGTCCGGCGCGATCGGCGCGGCGATGCTGATCGCCGCCCCCACGACCTGGTCGCGGTCCGCCTCGGCCTCGGCGAGCGTGGTCTCGATGCTGCGCATGACGATGTGCGTGCCGCGCTGGGCCGAGTGCCCCTGCGGCAGCGACACCCACCGCTCGGCCAGCACGCTGCGCGACAGGTCGCCGACCGCGACGGCCACGTGCCGCACGCCCACGTCCACGGCGATGGCCAGCCCCGCCGCGCGATTGAGCGCGAGCCGGGTCGGCGGCCGTCCGGGACTGTCCGCGGCCGGCTGCTGGTACTCCGAGACCAGGCCCCGATCGGCCAGCTCGCCGATCAGGCTGGAGACCGTGGCGCGCGACAACCCGGTGCCGTTGATCAACTCGGCTCGCGTGGCGCTGCCGGAACGACGCAGGATGTCGACGACCCGGGCGCGGTTCCCCGCACGGATCGCCTCGCTCGTCGGCTGCACTCTGCGCTGCATGTAACCCTCTCGGGTCGGAGAATGACGTTACACACCTTTGGCATGCGGCTGACTTCCGTCAAGACTTCGACATAAGGGCGGGATTTTGCCAACCCCTGGGCAACTGCCGGCGCGGACCGAAGATCAGCCCTTTGAGCTGGGCTCGGCCTGGCCGGACGGAACGATCAGAGCGGCGTGCCGTCGATGAGCTCGACTTCGCCGCTCGCATCGACTGTGTAGAGCGAGATTCCGAGCTTGTTACGGACTTCCGACGGGACCCGCTGGGCGAATCGGACGACCGAGCCCGCGACCACGAGCGCGTAGGCGGTGTCCGGCTCGCCCTTCATCCGCCGCAGGAGTTGCCCGTAGCCGGTGTCCAGATCGGTGCCGGCATCGCGGGTGAACCCCTTCGCCTCGACGATGAGCCGGCGGCCGTCGGGACGCCGGGCGTCGATGTCCGGGCGGTCTCCGTACCGGGGGAGTTCCGCGCATTCCCAGCCCTGCCCGACCAGCCAGGTCGTGAAGACTTCGATGACGGCGGCCTCGGAACCGGGGCCGTCGTCGGGGGTCCACATATTCGCATTCGACACGTGCGCAGGATACGGCCCGGGGGCTCCAGGTCAGCGGACCAGGAACCGGACGCTGTCGGCGGCGGGCACCGCGTCCAGACACAGCTGGTCCATCACCGTCGTGTAGACGTCGAGGTCCTCGGTCTTGTCCAGGTAGGTGGCGCTGGTGAGTTGTTCGAGGTAGACGATGTCGGGCAGCGCCGCCTCGGAGAATCGCAGGATGCTGAAGGGGCTGGCGCCGGCGTCGGCGTAGCGGGGGCTGCGGCCGGTGGGCACCACCTGGATGGTGACGTGGGGCAGCCGCGACAGCTTGAGCAGGTGCTGTATCTGGGCGTGCATCGTCGCGTCGTGGTCGCCGGGCCGGTGGCGCAGGACGCTCTCGTCGATCACCGCCCAGAGCTTGGGCGGGTGCGGCCGGTGCAGCAGGCCGGTGCGGTTCATGCGCAGTGCGACGCGGCGCTCGATCTCGGCGGGGTCGGCCAGCGGGTTGCCCAGGCCGATGACCGCGCGGGCGTAGTCCTCGGTCTGGAGCAGGCCGGGGACCAGGCGGGTCTGGTAGCAGCGGATGACCGAGGCGGAGTCCTCCATGCCGAGGTAGGCCTCGAACCAGCCCGGGACGACGTCGGCGAAGGAGCGCCACCAGCTCTGGGCGTTCGCCTGCGCGGTGAGGGCCAGCAGCGGGTCGCGATCGGCGTCGTCGTGGACGCCGTACAGGGTCAGCAGGTCGGCGACGTCGCGCGGCTTGAAGCCGATCCGGCCCAGCTCCATCCGGCTTATCTTGGAGCCGGATCCGCGGATCGCGTACCCGGCCGCGTCTCGGGCGATGCCCGCCGCCGTCCGTAACCGACGCAGTTCGGCGCCCAGCAGTATCCGGGGGATGGTCGGGTTGCCCGAGGTGCAGGAGTGGGTGTGCGTCTTCGCCACGCCGGCCAGCATATCCACCGCTGTGGTCCGGTTATGTGCCGTATCAACGAATCGACCTGTGCCATAGCCCACACCTGGGGTTTCGTCGTAGCCTGATTCGGTCACGCCCCCGGCGGCCACGGCCGCCGGTCCGTGCTGAGGGTGTCATAGTCCGGATATGCACAGGAAGCAGTCACGATGACCGGCGAATCCGAGTCCCCCGAGGTGCCCCGCCTACCGCGGATCGACACGACCGTGCCGCAGTCGGCCCGGGTCTGGAACTACTGGCTGGGCGGCAAGGACCACTACGCGGTGGACCGCGAGGCCGGCGACCAGTTCGCGGCCGTCTACCCGGGCATCTTCGACCTGGCCCGGCTCTCCCGCTACTTCCTCGGGCGGGTCATCCGGCACCTGGCCGCCGACGCCGGGGTCCGGCAGTTCCTGGACGTCGGCACCGGCCTGCCCACCGCCGACAACACCCACGAGGTGGCCCAGCGGGTCAACCCCGAGGCGCGCATCGTCTACGTCGACAACGACCCGCTGATCCTGGCGCACGCCAACGCCCTGCTGGTCGGCGACCCCCGCGGCGCCACCGCCTATATCGAGGCCGACCTGCTCGACCCCGACACCATCATCGCCGAGGCCCGCAAGACCCTCGACTTCGAGGAGCCGGTGGCACTGCTCCTGATGCAGATCCTCGGCCACGTCTCCAACGCCGACGACGACGCCCGGGCCCGCTCGGTCATCAACCGCCTGATGGACGCCCTGCCCTCCGGCAGCTACCTGGTCGTCAGCGAGAGCTCCAACACCAACGAGCTGAACGCCCGCGCCTGCGCCCTGTACAACGAGAGCGGCGGCGCCCCGTACTACCTGCGCGACCCCGAGCAGATCGCCGACCTCTTCACGGGGCTGGAGCTGACGGAGCCCGGCGTCGTGCCGATCCACGAGTGGCGGCCTGATCCCAACCCGTTCGGACAGCCCGCTGACGAGGGGGCTTGGGGCGGGGCTGGGCGGAAGTCCTGAGGGGACGCGGCCCCGGGCCCGGACCCGGACCCGGACCGCTGACAAGCGGTCCGGATGCCACCTCACCGTGCGCGAGCAGCGGGAGTATCTGAAGTAGCGGGAGTAGCCGAGGTAAGAGTTCCTATGGCTTGTCGCACCTGACACAATCCCTGGTGTGAACACCGAGGCCGCCGACCGCGCGCGCAACACCGAGAGCGCCGAGCACCTCGGGGAACCCGACGCCGCGCACGTCACGGGCCGTCAGATCCTCGCTCTGGCGATACCCGCGCTCGGCGCGCTGGTCGCCGAGCCGCTGTTCGTGCTCGCCGACAGCGCGATCGTCGGCCGCCTCGGGCCCGCGCAGCTCGCCGGCCTGGGCACCGCGGGCTCCGCCCTCAACACCCTGGTGGGCGTGTGCATCTTCCTCGCCTACAGCACCACCGCGCAGGTCTCCCGGCTGATCGGCGCGGGCCGGCGCGCCGAGGGGATGGCCCGCGGGGTCGACGGGATGTACCTGGCGGCCGGGCTCGGCGTGCTGCTCGCGGTCATCGGGGCGAGCTGCGCGGACCCGGTCGTGCGCTGGCTGGGGGCCGGGGCCCAGGCCGCCCCCTACGCGGCGACCTACCTGCGCCTCAGCTGCCTGGGACTGCCCGGGATGCTGCTGGTGCTCGCCGCGACCGGGCTGCTGCGCGGCCTGCACGACATGCGCACCCCGCTCGTGGTCGCCGGCGTCGCGGCAGTGGCGAACACGCTGGTCAACTGGATCCTGGTCTACCCGTGCGGGCTCGGGATCGCGGGTTCGGCGGCCGGGACCGCGTCCGTGCAGACCGCGATGGGCGCCGTGTACGTCTACGTGGTGGTCAAAGCTTGCCGGGCGCAAGGCGTCGTGGCGCGGTTCAACGCGCGCGCGTTGCGCGCCTCGCTCTCGGCGAACGTCGCGCTGCTCACCCGCACCGTGTGGCTGCGCGTCTACGTCATAGCGGCGGTGTGGGGCGCCGGCCGGCTCGGCACGGTCGCGCTCGCCGCGCACACCATCGCCGCCAACCTCTGGTCCGGCCTGGCCCTCGCCCTCGACGCCCTGGCCATCGCCGCGCAGGCGCTGGTCGGCCACGAGCTGGGTGCCGGACGCATCGAGGCGACCCGGCGGATGGTGGCGCGGATGAACTGGTGGGGGCTCGGTTTCGGCGTGCTCACCGGCGTCGGCCTGGCCGCGCTCAGCCCCGTGCTGGCCGCGGTGTTCACCTCCGACCGCGCCGTCGCGCACGCGCTGGTGCCGGTGCTGCTGGTCGCCGCGGCCTGCCAACCGGTCGCCGGGGTCGTGTTCGTGCTCGACGGCATCCTGATCGGCGCGGGCGACGCCACCTTCCTGGCCTGGGCCTCGTTCGCCTGCACGCTCGTGTTCCTCGGCGCCCTCGCGCTCGTGGTCGCCGCGGGATGGGGGCTGGTCTGGCTGTGGGTCGCCATCGGGGTGTTCACCCTGGCCCGGCTTGCCGCCTTCTGGACCCGCTCCGCGGGCAGCGCGTGGCTACGGGTCGGCGCGCAGAGATAGGACTCGTGCGTCCGGTCCGCGTGCAAGGTCTATGTGGCATGTGCGGTAGAGCGTCATGTGCGGTAGAGCTCGGTGAGCAGCTCGAGCACGGTGCGGGTGGCCGGGTGGGGGTCGTCGCGCCACCAGACCAGTCGTACGGCGACCGGTTCGGCGTCGCGTACCGGCAGGTAGACGATGCCGGGCCTGGGATATTGATCGACGACGGACTGCGCGGTGACCCCCACGCAGCGGCCGGTGGCGATGACCGTGAGCCAGTCGTCGATGTCGCGGCTCTCCTGGGTCGCGGGACGCGCGTCCGCTGGCCACAAATCCGCGGTGGTCGTTCCGGTGCGCTGGTCGACGAGCAGGACCCGGCTGCTGAGGTCGGCCAGACGCACCGAGCGGCGCCGAGCCAGGGGGTCGGAGGCGGCCAGCGCGCACCAGCGTGTCTCCAGACCCACGATGGCGCCTTCGAAGCGGCGGTCCTCCAGCGGCCTGCGGATGACCGCGAGGTCCGCGGTGCCCTCGGCCAGGCCGGCGCTCGGGGAGTTGATGCGGAGCAGGTGCATTTGCGTTTCCGGGTGCGATTCCCGCCACCGGTGCTGAAAGGCGAGTGTGTGCCGGCCCAGTCCCGACCAGGCGTGGCCGATACGCAGTTCGACGTGGCCCGAGGTCACTTCCTGGACCAGGTTGTCGACCTCGGTCAGCACGCGCCGGGCGTGCGCCACGACGCGTAGCCCGATCGCGGTCGGTGAGGTTTCGCGGGACGTACGCCGCAGCAGCCGTACGCCGAGGCGCTTCTCGAGCGCCGAAAGCGTGCGCGAGACCGCAGCCTGTGAGACGCCCAGAGCGATCGCGGCGTCGGTGAACGTGCCCTCGTCCACGATCGCGACGAGGCAGCGCAACTGACGCACTTCGACATCCATAACCGAATCGTATAGTCGGCCTGCTCTGTGCATTTTGCGCATGCACTGCCGCGGCACAGGATCGATGCGTGCAAGCAGACCCGACTACTCGATCCGCAGGCCCCGCCACTCGGGCCGCAGACCGCGCCACTCGCTCCGCAGACCGCGCCGCGGGCCCCGCAGACCCGGCCGTACTGCCCGCGCAGCGTGGCGCTGTGCCCACAGTCGGGGTCTGCATGATGCTTGCCAGCGGCCTTTCGACCCAGCTCGGCGCCGCGATCGGATCGCTGGCCTTCCCGGTGCTCGGCCCGGTCGGCGTCGTCGCGGTCCGCCAGTGCGTCGCGGCGGTGGTGCTGCTCCCGGTCGGTCGGCCCCGCCTCCGGTCCTTCACGCGGCGCCAGTGGGGGCCGGTGCTGCTGCTCGCGGCCGTCTTCGGTGTGGTGAACCTGTCGCTCTACACCGCGATCGACCGGATCGGTCTCGGCCTGGCGGTGACCCTGGAGTTCCTCGGTCCCCTCACGATCGCGCTGGCCGGCTCGCGCAGACGCGTGGACCTGGGCTGCGCCGCACTCGCCGTGGCGGGAGTCGCCGCACTGATGCGCCCGCGCCCTACCGCCGATTACGTCGGCATGGGGCTCGCTCTGCTCGCTGCTGCCTGCTGGGCCGCTTACATCCTTCTCAATCGTTCCATCGGGCAGCGCATCCCCGGTACACAGGGCACGGCTGCCGCCGCGGGGCTGTCCGCCCTGGTCTACCTGCCCATCGGAGCCGGAGTCGTGGTGCACCACACGCCTTCCGCCGCGGCGGTCGGCGCGGCTGTCACGGCCGGAGTCCTATCCTCCGCGTTGCCGTTCCTCGCCGACCTGTTCACGCTGCGCCGCGTTCCGGCTGAGGCGTTCGGGCTGTTCATGAGCGTCAACCCGGTGTTCGCCGCAGCCGTCGGCGTACTCGTTCTGGGACAGAAACTCGACGTGGCCGCCTGGTTGAGCATCGTGGCGATCATCGCGGCCAACGCCATCAGCATCCTCGCCCGGCCGAGGCGCGCTTGACGCCGCGACGGTGCTCAGCGTACGCAGAAGCTGCCTGCCATCAAGATCAATATATTGCCGCAAAGGAGCCCCGCATGCCCGGTGTCGCGCTGACCGATCACTTCTTCTCCGTCCCCCTCGACCACGGTCGGCCCGATGGCGAGCGCATCGAGGTCTACGCGCGCGAGGTGGTGGCCGCCGGACGCGAGCGCGAGCGGCTGCCCTGGCTGCTGTTTCTCCAGGGCGGCCCGGGCATGGTGCCGCCGCGTCCGATCGGAAGGGACTCCTGGCTGGACCGCGCACTCGAGGACTACCGCGTCCTACTGCTCGATCAGCGCGGCACAGGCCGCTCCAGCCCGATCACCCGCCAAACGCTCCCGGCCCGCGGTGACGCCGCCGCGCAGGCGGACTACCTCGCCCATTTCCGCGCCGACGCCATCGTCCGCGACGCCGAACTGATCAGGCGCGAACTGACCGGCGAACCATGGTCGGTACTCGGCCAGAGCTTCGGCGGCATGTGCACCGTCACCTATCTCTCGTTCGCCCCCGAGGGCCTGCGCGAGGCGATCATCACCGGCGGTCTCCCCGGCCTGAGCATCACCGCCGACGAGGTCTACCGCGCCACCTATCCGCGAGTACACCGCAAGAACACCGCGTACTACCACCGGTACCCGCAGGACGCCGCCGCAGTGCGCCGCATCGCCGCGCACCTGATCGAGCGCCCGGCACCCATGCCGGACGGATCCTCGCTCACCGTCGAGGCCTTCCAGTCACTCGGACTGATGCTCGGCACGAGCGACGGCGCGGACACGCTGCACTACCTGCTGGAAGACACCTGGGCCGGAGCGGAGCTGTCCGACAGCTTCCTCGCCCGCGCCGCAGCCTTCCTCAGCTACGCCCAACTACCGCTGAACCCACTCATGCACGAACTCACCTACGCCCAGCGCGCCACCGGCGCGACGAACTGGGCGGCCGAGCGGATGCGCGCCGAGTTCCCCCAGTTCGACGCCCGCATGGCGTTGGCCGGCGAAGACCCGGTGCTCTTCACCGGCGAGATGACCTACCGATGCCACTTCGACCAGCCCGCTCTCGCCCCCCTGCGCGAGCCGGCCGAGGCGCTGTCCGCCCGCGAGGACTGGCCCGACCTCTACGATCCCGAGCGCTTGGCCGCGAACGAGGTCCCCGTGGCCGCCGCCGTCTATCTCGACGACATGTATGTCGATGCCACATACTCGCTGCCGACCGCCGAGACCATCAGGGGCCTACAACTGTGGGCGACGAACGAGTACGAGCACGATGGACTTCGCGCCAGTAGCGGACGCGTCCTCGACCGACTGCTGCGAATGCTGCGCGGCCAGATCTGAAGTGGAGCCGCGAACTAGGAGTCCGCTGCCGCGGCGGACGTCGCCCCGACGCCAAGGCTCTCAATCGGGCTGCGTTGGGTAGGCACCGAGGCGACGTCCCAGTCGTATGTGACAGTCACCGGAGCGTGATCGGACCAGCGCTCCGCATACGTAGCCGCCCGCTCCGTCACCGCCGACGTGGCGCGGGTGGCGAGGTTCGCGGAGGCCATCTGGTAGTCGATGCGCCAGCCGCTGTCGTTGTCGAAGGCCTTGCCGCGGAAGCTCCACCAGGAGTAGGGGCCTTCGACGTCGGGGTGCAGGTTGCGTACCACGTCTGTGTAGCCGGTTTCGGTGAGGACGGTGGTGAGCCATTGGCGTTCCTCGGGGAGGAAGCCTGAGTTCTTTTGGTTGGCCTTCCAGTTCTTGATGTCCGCCTCTTGGTGGGCGATGTTCCAGTCGCCGCAGATGAGGACGGCGCGGCCGGTTTGCTCCGCCTCGCGGTTCAGGGTGGTCAGGTGGGTGTGGAAGCCCTGCATGAAGCGCTCTTTTTCGGCTTGGCGGTCGGTGCCGACTTCGCCTGCCGGGAGGTAGAGGCTGCCGATGGTGAGGGTGGGGAGGTGCATTTCGGCGTAGCGGCCGGCGGTGTCGAATTCGGGGGTGCCGAAGCCGATGCGGGTGGTGGTGGGGGCGATGCGGCTGTAGAGGGCCACGCCTGCCCGGCCCTTGGTGGTGGCCGGGGCGATGAGGGTGTGCCAGCCTTCGGGGGCACGGAGGTGGGGCGGGAACTGGTCGGGTTCGGCCCGTACCTCCTGGAGGCACACGAGGTCTGCCGCAGTGGTGTTCAGCCACTCGGTGAAGCCCTTGCCGGCGGCGGCGCGGATGCCGTTGACGTTGACGGTGGAGACGGTCAGCACGCGCACCAGCGTAACGGGCGCGGGCGGGTGGGACCGCCATCGGCGGGGCCGTGACCGGGATGGACGTCGGGATGGTGACGGGGATGGGGTAGGGG
>NZ_JAAFZA010000033.1 GCF_015356865.1 Catenulispora pinisilvae | reverse complement strand
CACCGCCGATGCCCTTACCGACGCCGACGCCGACGCCGACGTCCACGTCCGATGACGACGACCGGACGAACCGCTCGCGCCACGAACTCGCGCTCCGGTTCGGCGGCGGCGCGGAGTACCCGCCCGATCCCAAGCCCGCGCAGGGGATCCACGCCTTCGCCGCCGTCGACTGGCCGGGGGTCGACGCCATCCGCAAGCAGGTGCGCGACCGGATCGCCGACCGGTTCCCGCCCCCGGACCCCGGTACCGAGGAGCAGCGCCGGGCCTTCGGGATGGCGGTCATCGAGGAGTCGGTGAACTCCTGGTCGGCCCGGGCCTCGGCGCGCGGCCAGGCAGTCGACGACGCGCGCCAGGACGCCATGCGCCGGGCCGCGGGCGCCTCGGTCTTCGGCATGGGCGGCCTGGCCCCGATGCTGGACCACCCGGACGTGGAGACCATCGAGTACCGGGGCTGCGACGACGGCCACGTGGTCTACACCGACGGCCGGGTGGAGAAGGCGCCGCGGATCGCCTCGTCGGACGAGGCGCTGCTGACCGATGTGCGGACCTGGGCGGCGCGGCGTCATCGGATCCTGACCCCGGCCGAGCCGCTGCTCGACCTCACCGTCGACGGCGGCGCGCGGCTGACCGCCACGATCGGCGTGTCCAAGCGGCCGACGCTGGTGGTGCGCCGGCACCGGGTCGTGAAGGTGACGCTGGACGATCTGGTGGTGCGCGGCATGGTCTCCCCGGCGATCGCGGCGTTCCTGCGCAGCGCGGTGCTGGCCGGGCAGACGATCGTGGTCACCGGGCCGCTCGGCGCGGGCAAGACCACGCTGCTGCGCGCGCTGGCCGCCGAGATACCGGTCATGGAGCGCTACGCGACGGTCGAGGCAGAGTTCGAACTCAACCTCGACGAGGTCGGGCGGCACCCGCGGATGGTCGCCTACCAGTCCTGGCCGGGGACCTCCGAGCGCGGGCCGGACGGCCGGCGGATCGGCGAGGTGACGCTGTCGGACGTGATCGAAGTCGCGCTGCGGATGAACGTGGCGCGGCTGGTGGTCGGCGAGATCCGCGGAGCCGAGGCGGCCACGTTGCTGGAGGCCGTGTCCACCGGCGGCCGGGCCGCACTGTGTGGGATCCACGCGAACTCGACGCGGGAGGCGTTCAACAAGTTCGTCATGCTGTGCATGCGGACCACGATGAGCCGGGACTTCATGAGCCGGGATGTGATGAGCAGAGACTCGGCGGTCCAGCTGGCCGCCGAGACCCTGCACTACATCGTCGACATCCGGCTGGACACCGACTCCCCGTCCCCGGCGGACGCCCGGGATCCGCGCGAGCCGCGGGCCACCGGGCGCTACGTCGATCGCGTGGTGGAGGTGAACGGGCTCGGGGACCGGCTGGCGCCGATCGTCACCGAGGTGTTCGGCCCCGGTCCGGACGGCCGCGCGGTGTTCGCGCAGCGGCCGGAGCGGCTGGCGACCTTGCAGCGGGCCGGCTTCGACCCCAAATGGTTCCTGTACGGGAACGACCAGTGGTACGTGGCCCCGACCCCGGCGGCCCAGAACGTCTCGCGGCCCGCTCCGCACCAGCAGCAGCAACAACAGCAGCGGGACGGCGGCCGCGGGTTCCAGAACATGACGCCGGTGCCGAAGCCCTCGCTGACCGAGCAGGACGTCTTCGACCGGCAGTATCTGCACGACCGGCGGCGGCTGGACCAGGAGTGACATGGCGGAGGACGGGGGCGTCGCGGGGTCGCGGCCCGGCTCGAGTACGGCTTCGGGGCCGGAGGCTCCGGAGTATCAGACGTATGTCGTGCGCAGGGGCGACTCGCTGTGGCGGATCGCCGAGGAGCAGCTGGGGGACCCCAACCGGTTCGCCGACATCGCCGAGCTGAACGACGGCCGGCGGATGCCGGACGGGACGGTGTTCAGCTACGTCGAGTTCCTCCAGTCCGGCTGGGTGCTGATCATGCCGCCGGACATGGGACGGCACCGGCCGGAGCTGACGCCCGAACCGGTACAGCTGGCGATCGAGTCCGGGATCGGCACCGCTGTCAGTGCCCTGGCCCGGCGCGAGTCCACCTTCGCCACCACCGGCAACGACTCCGGGAAGACCGTGGCGGCGACCGGCGGGCTGCTGGCCGCCGGGGTCCTGAGCGCGCTGGGCGACCGGCGGCTGCGCAAGCTCACGCGGCGCCGGCCCGGCGAGCGGATCTCGATGCGGCGCCCCGGGGACTGGGAGCTGGAGCTGAGCCGGATCGACAACCCGACCGGCCAGGTGCTGATCGACGCGGCGCTGAGGACTCTGAGCGCCAAGCTGACCAAGGCCGACCGGGGTCTGCCGGACATCAGCGCGACGGTGCTCAAGCGGCACGGCCTGGAGCTACACCTGGCGCGCCCGCAGCCGCCGGTCGCGCCGTTCTACGCCGATCCGCGCCGGCCCGGGGTGTGGATCTGCCCGCTCGGCGCGCCGGTCGGTGCGCCCCCGGCCCCAGCCCCGTATCCGGCGCTGGTGTCGCTGGGCTTCGACGAGGACGACGACACGGTCATGGTCGATCTGGAGGCCACCGGCGGGATCTCGCTGCTGGCGCCGGAGGCCGAGTCGGTGTCGGTGCTGCGGGCGATGGCCGTGGAACTGGCGACCGGGATGGCGGCCGATCAGGTGGAGGTGACGCTCGTCGGTTTCGGCGAGGAACTGCCGCCGCTGTTCGCCCCGGGCCGGCTGACGTCCGGCGACGATCTGGTGCCCGCCGTGGAGGCGCTGGCGCGGTGGTCGGCCGGGGTCGAGGCGGTGCTGGACCGGCGCGGCGTCACGGTGCGCAAGGCCCGGACCCACCCGGACGACGAACTGGCGCCGATCACGAAGACCCACGTGCTGCTGTCGGCGGTACCGCCGGACCCGCGGCTGACGCACCGGCTGCGGCACCTGCTCTCGGGGCGGCAGCGGACATCGGTCGCGGTGGTGGCGGTGGCCGCGGACCGGGAGCAGGCGTTGTCGCCCTGGACGATCGGCGGGCCGATGTTCCACACGCCGCGCTCGCAGTCCGGTGTGCCGGGGATCCCGCTGCGGGTGCAGGCGCTGCGCGAAGACCGGTTCGAAGCGGTCGTGCGGGAGCTGTCGGCGGCGGATTCGGATCAGGAGAAGCCGGCACCGCGCGAGGGGGCGTTCCACTTGCCGGCCTCGGCGCGGCCCGAGGGCCCGGGCGCGAAGACGCCGTTGCCGAAGCGGAAGCCTTCGCATCCTCGGCGGCATGTGGCGGGGAACGGGGACGGTGCGGGGTCCGGCGCGCTTGAGGCGTCGGCGGCAGCGTCGGGGTCGGGGTCGGGGTCGGCGGCTGGCGCGTCGCGTCCGCCGGCCCGCGCCGAGCTGATCCCGACGCCGGATCCGGTGCAGCCCAACCGGTTCCGGGTGCCGGTCGACGACCTGTTCCGGGTGGACGCACTGTTACCGACCGCGTTACCGACGACCACGGCTCCGCTGCCGGGGCCCGGCACCGCGAAGGCGGTGCGGCTGGCGCTGAAGCCGGCGAACCTGCCGCAGTTCGATCCGGTGGCGGACGGGGATGAGGAGCCTCCGCCGCCGCGGGCTGAGGACCGTTTGGTGGGGATCGACGACGACCAACCCGATTCACCGACTCGGCGCGACCAGCCCGCCTTGCCGACTCGGGACGACCAACCCGCCCTGTCGGCACGAAGCGGATATCTCGCGGCGCGTGATCGGTCGGTCGCCCGCGAGACCACGCCGCGTAAACCGGGCCAATGGCACGGCGCGTACTGGAGCCAGCGCAAGGCCGCCGCCGCGGGGATGGCGAAGCCGGGCGCGTCGAACCCGGCCGAAACCGATGACCTCGCCGCGGCACCGACGTACACGATCGACATCCTCGGCCCGATCGTGCTGGCCGGCGACGAAGGCTCGGCGGAGCTGGCGGAGGTCGCGGCGTACGTCATGCTGCACCCCGGCTGCTCGGTCCAGCAGCTGGCCACGGAGCTGTGGCCCGCGCACGCGGGTGCGATGACGATCATCGACGCGCAGCTGGTACGGCTCCGCGAAGTCCTCGGCCCTGACGAGCAGCTGCTCCGGGTCACGCCGGAGAGCGTGACCCTGGCACCGGTAGTGACCTGCGACTGGCTGGATTTCCTGCACCGCACCCAGACCGGCGAGCTGGTCGGCGCACTCAGCCTGGTCCGCGGCCGGCCGTTCGAGGACGCCCCGCTGCGCCGCTACGGCTGGGCCGAAACACTCCGGCACGAGATCGCGGCGCTGGCGATCGACACGGCGCACTACGTCGCCGAAGCGTGCCTGCACGAACAGAGCCCGCGCAACGCCCGCAAGGCGGCTCTCAGAGGCCTGGCGGCGGCCCCCGAATCAGAGCTCTTGTACCGGGACCTGCTGACCGCGCTGGGCGCCCTGAGCGACCTGCCCGCCGCCCGCCGCCACGCCGACGCCCTCCTCGGCTACGCCGAGCGCGAAGGGCTGCCGCTCCAGCCGGAGACGGCCGCGCTGCTGCGGGATGTGGCGCAGGCTGCCTCGCGCGGGTGAGCACCGCAGAGCAGATGCCCTCCGCTCATGCGCCCTCAGCAAGCTGAGCCACCAACTGAGCGAGCGGGGCCGTGTCACCGGCGACCGCCTGGCTGATGACCGCGTACGTCTTGATGGGTTCGCCGCCGTCCGCCATGAGTTCACCGGGGTGCAGCACCGCGTCGAACCGGTACCCGTGCCGGACCGCGACGGCGATGAGGAAGACCTGGAGTGCTTCGCCGAGCGTTGACGCGGGCTCCATGGCCGCCCGCTGGATCCGTTCCGTGACGAACCCGCTGGCGTTACCGGCTTCGAGCTCAGCGGCCAGGAGCTCGAACCAGGCGACCGCGAGTTCGGCACCGCGGTCGTCCGCGACCAGGTCGACCACGTCGGCCGGCGTCGCGTCGCGGCCCAGCAGGCGACCGGCCCCGGCAAGGACAGCCTCCCCGGCTTCGGCGTAACCGATGGAGTAGTCGGCGCCCCGATCCACTTCGATGAAAGACGCCAGGGCATCGGAGACGTCGTCGGCGAAACCGGCGACGACGGGCTCGCCGGAAGCGGGGACCAACGGGTTCACCGCCTGCCGCGCCCGGTTCAGGGAGCCGCCGGAGGTCCTGAGCCCCGGATGGAATGCGGTGCGCGTGGCAAGATTCGGCAGCGGTAGGGAGTTGGACGCCCAGTCCGGAACAGGTTGAGCGGCCACGTTCAGCCAGTCCGTGAAAAGGTCCGGCGCGACATCCGCAGCCCCGAGTACGTAGCACCCCGCGTACTCCGCGAAGTGCTCCGCGATGGCCTGTGCGCGCACCATCGCGACCAGCGCCCGCTCACGCGAACCCGCGACCGCGGCGGCAGCCCGGTCGGCATGGCGTTCGATGTCGGCGTGGAAACCGGCGCTGTCGTCCAGCACCTGCTGAAAGTGCCGGCTGAGCCGTGGTGCCTGCGAAACCCACAAGTCCGCGCGTACCTGGGCGGCCTCCCGGGCCCGGACGAGTCCGGCGGCGAGCTCCGGATGCGGCTCCCGCATGACCGCCAGGGCATGGGCGACCACGGCCTTCAGCTCGACCGCCGGTAAGGCCAGGGCGAGCGGGACGCCGATGTACAAGGCGAAGCCGCCCTCTGCCGCCTTGGCCACGCTGATCTCGGCGTCCGGGACCAGCACCAGCGCTTCCGGCGCGGCGACCCGGGTTTCGCGCGCCACCTCGGCGACGAGGTCCCACAGCAGCGCGTCCTCCGCCTTGTCCGCCGCGATGCCTTGGCGGTCATCGACGTAGCGCGCGTCTTTCAGCAGCCGCTTCAGCCGAAACGACCCAAGGTCCCCTGCTGCTTGGGGCTTCTCAGCCATGGCGGTCCTCACTGATCACTGGCTCGCGCCGTCGCTTGCCGGTCGGAGGATGTCTATGCCGCATCATGGCCGGCAGTCAATGTTCGAGTGTCGGGCGGACTGTGGGCCGCGGCCGCGCTACTTCACCGCCACCGGAATCACCGGTGCCCCCACCGCGCGCGTGAAGGGCTCCGGCGAAGCCGTCAAGAAGAACTCGTACACGCCATCCGCCGCGCAGTCCTCCGCCAGCGCCTCCAAGTCCCAGTTCTGCCCCTGCAACATCCCCATCTCCACCAGATGCAGCAGGTGGACCGGCAGCTGCGCGTCGTCGCGCTCGGGCGGGTAGACCTCGAACGCCACGTTGTCCGTAGCCACCGCCGCCACATCGTGCGCGTGGAACCACGGCACGGTCTGCATCGACGGCCCGGATGTCGGGTAGCTGTAGGCGAGTTTGTCCCCGGCCTTCAGTGCGGTCATCGCGCCGGTGCGGATCAGCACTATGTCCCCCGGCCGGATCTCCACCTTCCCGAACTCGGCCGCCGCGTCCAGGTCCGCGACCGTCAGGGCGTGCCCGTGCGTCGCGTCGCCCAATCGCGGGACGCCCAGCGTCCGCGCCACGTCGAGCAGGACCCCGCGCCCGACGATCGGCCCCGCCTTGTCGATCCCGCAGTGCGCCGCGCCCGCCTCGGTGATCTCCGAGGCGTCGAAGCCGTTGTACAGCCGCCCCTCGTAGGACACGTGTGCCAGCGCGTCCCAGTGCGTACCGGCCTGGAGCCCCATCTCCACTCGGTCGTCCGAAGTGCGGAAGGCGTGCTCCTGGCCCAGCACCTGCGCGTTCACCATGATCATGGTGCGCTTGGGGTTGTCCCGGCCCTCGATCATGCCGATCTGCGGGCCGTCCTCGTCCAGCGGGACGGCGAGGGGGAAGCGGCGGCCGGTGCGGATCAGGGACGCCGCGTGGACCACGCGCTCGCCGGTGATCAGGTTCAGGGTGCCGCGTTCGTCCCGCGGGCCCCAGCGGCCCCAGTTGTTGACGCGGCGGGCGAGGTCGGTGAACTGCTCCGGTAGCGGCATCCTCGGACTCCCAGTGATATCTGACACAGCGTCAGTTGATGCTGTCCACTGTCGCGAACCTTAGCTAACATGCCGTCAGATTCGAAGCTTGGCGACGACAGCGAGTACGTACACAGCGAATACACGAGGAGCGAGCAAGGTGGCCGACTTCCTGGCAGGCAAGGTCATCGTGGTGACCGGCGCGGGGCGGGGCATCGGGCGCGCCGTGGCCCTCGGCTGCGCCGCCGAGGGCGCCTCCGTGGTGGTCAACGACTACGGCGTCTCGGTCGACGGCAGCGCGCCGTCCAGCGAGGTCGCCGAGGCGGTGGCGCAGGAGATCCGGGACGCCGGCGGGCAGGCGGTGCCGTGCGCGGACTCCGTCACGACGTTGGCCGGCGGGCAGCGCATCGTGCAGACCGCCCTGGACACCTATGGCCGGGTGGACGGCGTGGTGTGCGTAGCCGGGATCCTGCGCGAGCGGATGCTGTTCAACATGGCCGAGGACGAGTGGGACCCGGTCGTCGAGACGCATCTGAAGGGCACGTTCACCCTGTTCCGCGCGGCGAGCGCCGTGATGCGCAAGGCCGGCGGCGGCGCGCTGATCGGCTTCACCTCCGGCAACCACGCCGGCAGCGTCTCGCAGGCCAACTACAGCGCGGCCAAGGGCGGCATCGTGAGCCTGGTCCGCAGCGCCGCGCTGGGCCTGGGCAAGTACGGCATCACCGCGAACGCCGTGGCCCCGGTCGCGCGCACCCGGATGAGCGCCAACGTCCCGTTCGACATGGCCGAGATGGGCGAGCCGGAGGACGTCGCGCCGCTGGTCGCCTACCTGCTGTCGGAGGCCGCGCGGGACGTCACCGGCCAGATCTACACCGTGGCCGGCCGCCGGATCGCGGTGTGGAACCAGCCGCAGGAGATCCGCTCGATGTACGGCGAGGAGCCGTGGACCGCCGAGTCGATCGCGAAACGGCTGCCGGAGGCGGTGGGCGTCGAGACCATGCCGATGATCGCGAAGCTGGCCGCGTACACGAAGGCGACCGAGGAACGGAAGACGCAGGAAGAGGGGCCGCAGTCATGAGGGCCGCGGTCTTCGAGGGCGGCAAGCTGGAAGTCGTCGACGGTATAGAGGTACGCGGCCCCCGCTCCGACGAGATCGTGGTCCGGATCGGCGCGGCGGGCCTGTGCCACTCCGATCTGAGTGTCGTCAACGGCACCATCCCGTTCCCGGGCCCGGCGGTGCTCGGCCACGAGGGCGCCGGCGTCGTGGAGGAGATCGGCGCGGCGGTGACCCGGGTCAAGACCGGCGACCACGTCTGCCTGACCACGATCAACAACTGCGGCGTCTGCCCGGCGTGCAGCGCGGGCCATCCGACGATGTGCCGCGGGACGTTCGGCAAGATCAGCAAGCCGTTCACCCGCGAGGCCGCCGACGGCTCGACCGAGAAACTGTTCTCCTTCGCCAACACCTCGGTGTTCACCGAACGTGTGGTGATCAAGGAAGTACAGGCCGTGCCGATCCCGCGGGACGTGCCGATGGCCTCGGCCGCGCTGGTCGGCTGCGGCGTGCTGACCGGCGTCGGCGCGGTGCTGAACCGGGCGAGGGTGCGGATCGGCGAGACGGTCGTGGTGATCGGCGTCGGCGGCATCGGGCTGAACGCGATCCAGGGGGCGCGGATCGCCGGGGCCGGCCGGATCATCGCCGTGGACACCAACCCGCGCAAGGAAGAGGTGGCGCGCCTGTTCGGCGCGACCGACTTCCTCGACCCGAGCGGCCAGGACCTGGTCCAACTGGTGAAGGACCTGCTCCCGCACGGCGCCGACTACGTCTTCGAGTGCGTCGGCCATCCCGCGCTGATCCGGGCCGCGACCGATGTGCTGGCCTGGTCGGGGACCGCGGTACTGCTCGGCGTGCCGCGCAGCGACGCCGAGGGGACGTTCCTCGTTTCCGGAATGTATATGGACAAAACGATAATGGGCTGCCGGTACGGAACCTCACACCCGCAGTTCGACGTCGAAAGGTATGTGGACCTCTATCGGAAGGGCGAGCTACTCCTGGACGAACTGGTCACAAAGACCTACCCTCTGGAGCACATCCACGAGGCGATTCACGACCTGGAAAGCGGGTCATTGGCAAGAGGAGTCCTCTTGCTCTGAGACCTACGAGGGGAAGCTAAGGCCGTGACGGAGAGCCCGAGCGGGCAGGGCGCGCCGGAGCACGACAGCGAGGCAGCCGCACTGCTCACGGAAGCATCCGCGACCACGGTTCCCTCGGTCCCGCACCAACCCAGGCGTGACGGCGCCGAGCGCACGGCCGGGACCGGGACGGAGACCGTCGAAGACGCCTGCCCCGCCGCCGGCCGGACCGACGACGAACTCCAGGCCGGGCTCGACACCGAAGCCGAAGCCGAACTGGAAGCCGAGGCCGAGGCCGCCGGGACCGACGAATCCCCGGAAACCTCAGACGCCCCGAAGCCCTTCCTCAACCGGCTGGCGGCCCGGATCGCCGGGGAGTTCCTGAGCCCGAGCCCGGCGCTGCTGTTCTCGCTGCTCTACATCGCGCTGGCCGTGTTCCTCACCTGGAAGCTGCTGTTCCACCCGATCGCGAGCGTCCTGGCCGGCAACCCCTACGACCAGTTCTACTTCGAGTGGCAGCTGACCGCGGTCGAGCACGCGGTCACGCACTTGCAGAACCCGCTTTTCACGCACGCGATGAACGCCCCCGACGGCATGAACCTGGCGGCGAACCCGCAGATCATCGGGCCGGCGATCGTGCTGACGCCGATCACCGCGCTGTTCGGCTCCTCGGTCTCGTTCGCGCTGCTGACCACCTTCAACCTGGCGGCCACCGCGATCACCTGGCGCTGGTTCCTGCGCCGGCACGTGGTGCGCACCGAGACCGCGGCCTTCGTCGGCGGCCTGTTCCTGGGCTTCTCGCCGTCGATGATGTCGCACTCGCTGGCCCACCCGAACCTGGCCGGGCAGTGGCTGGTGCCGCTGATCGCGGCCGGGGTGCTGCGGCTGCGCGAGCCGGAACGGCAGGTCCGCAACGGGATCGTCCTCGGCGTGCTGATCACGGCGCAGGTGTTCGTCGGCGAGGAGCTGCTGTTCCTGACCGCGATGGGCATCGGGCTGTTCCTGGTGGCGTACGCCGCGATGCGGCCGCGCCAGACCCGGGACGAGGCGGTCGCGTTCCTGCGCGGCGCCGGCTTCGCCATCGGCACCGCGGGCGTGCTGCTGGCGTATCCGTTGTCATTCCAGTTCTTCGGGCCGATGTCGTTCAAGGGCATCCCGTTCGACATCGGCTACTACTCCGCGGATCTGAAGTCCTACGCGGTGTATCCGAACCTGGAGCTGTGGGGCGACCCGGCCAAGCTGGACCCGCTGGCCCCCGGCGGCACCGAACAGGCCGCGCTGGTCGGCTGGGCGCTGCTGCTCGTGGTGGCGCTGCTGGCGGTGTGGCTGATCCGGAAGGCCGCGGTGCGGGCGCTGCTGATCGCCGCGCTGGTCCTGGTCGTGCTCTCGCTCGGGCCGACCCCGGTGTACGACCACAAGGCGCTGGACTTCTGGCCGATCGGCCCGGCCGGCGTGTGGACGCACATCGAGCACCTGCCGTTGTTCTCCTCCAGCCTGCCGGTGCGCAGTGCGCTCGCGGTGAGCTGGATCATCGGGATCCTGCTGGCCCTCGGCCTGGACGAGGCGGTTTTGCACCGCTGGCAGGTGCTGCGCGGTGTGGCGTTCGGCGCCGTGACGGCCGCGCTGATCCCGCTGATCCCGCGGGTGTTCGACACGGTCCCGCGCACCCCGATCCCGCAGTACTTCACGTCCGGCGCGTGGAAGGAATGCGTCTCGCCGGGACACCACACCATCGTCGGCGTCCCGCTGTCCGACGGCGGCGACCGTACCAACGAGACGTGGTCCACGGCCGAGAACACCGACTTCGCGATCCCGCAGGGTCCGGTGATGGGGCCGAACTCGGCCACCGACAAGCAGGTGATCTGGGCCAAGAGCAACGTGCTGTGGACCGCGCAGTGGCTGGCCTACATCTATAAGAACGGCGGCGGCTCCACCCCGACGGTGGACTCGGCGATCCAGAACCGGGTCGCGCTGGACCTGGGCACGTGGCAGGCGAAGTGCGTGGTCGCCGCCGACGGGACGCAGAACCTCGCGGCCATCAAGAACTTCCTGGACCAGGCGATCGCCCCCGGAAGGCTGGAGGGCGACGTGGTGGTGTGGATGGAGCCCGGCCGCTGAGCAGTTGATCGGCTATCGGCTATCGGCTGCCACGGTTTGCGGCTCCTGGCCGCACTTGGCAGTCATAGGCAGTTCACAGGCCTCGGCAGTTCACAGGCATCGGCCTCAGCCGAACGCCCCCTTGTGGAAGATCAACGGGTTCGACTCGCCGTCCGCGTCGAGCGTGTGCACCCGGCCGATCACGATCGTGTGGTCGCCGCCGGGATGGGTGGCCTCGATCGTGCAGTCCACCCAGCCGTGCGCCCCGGCCAGGATCGGCGAACCCAGCTCCGAGGGGTGCCAGTCGACCCCGGCGAACTTGTCGCCGCCGCTGACCGCGAAGGCCCGGCACAGCTCCGCGTGGTCGGCCGCCAGGAAGTTCACACAGAAGCGGCCCGTGGCCTCGATCCGCGGCCACGTGGTGGACGTGTGGCCGACCGAGAACAGCACCAGCGGTGGATCCAGGGACAGCGCGGAGAACGCTTGGCAGGCGAAGCCCACGGGCCCGTCGGCGTCCTCGGACGCGACGACGGTCACGCCGGAGGGGAAGTGGCCCAGGACGCGGCGGTAGTGCGCGGCGTCGAGGGTGGCGCCGTCGGCGGCGTTCGCGGCGTGCTCGGCGTCGGTGCCGCCGGTCTCGGCGACGCGGCCGGCGCGCTCGCGTGCGGTGGCCTGTGCAGGCATGATCCCAGCCCCTAGGTGTCACGCTGGTCTCGGTTGCGCTCTTCGCGGCTCGTTCGCCATTCCAAATGCGCAGCTCGTCCCAGCATACGTGCACGGACAGAGTTAGTGTGTGCGGGAACTGACGACCCGTCAAGAGAGAGGGTGTTCGGTATTGCGAACACCGCGATCACGGTCACCGCCCGGTGAATTCCGGCGCACGGCGCTCCACGAACGCCCGCACGCCCTCCTGGCCGTCGTGGGTCGCCATGTTCAGTTCCACGGCGTCAGCCTCCTCACGGAAGGCCGTCGCACGGTCCACTTCCAGCGCGCGGTTCACGAGGTTCTTGGCCAGGCCGTACGCCCGCGTCGGCCCCGCCGCCAGCCGGTCGGCCCACTCCCGCGCCGTCTTCTCCAACTCCGCGTCCGGCACCACCCGGTTCACCAGCCCCAGGCTCAGCGCCTCGGCGGCCGGGACGTCGTCGGCGAAGAACATCAGCTCCTTGGCTTTGTGCACGCCGACCAGCCGGGTCAGCAGATACGCGCCGCCGCCGTCCGGCACCAGACCGCGCCGGGCGAAGATCTCGATGAACTTAGCCGACTCCGCGGCGATCACCAGATCGCAGGCCAGGGCCAGATGCGCGCCGATCCCGGCCGCGATGCCGTTCACCGCGCCGATCACCGGCTTCTCACAGTCCAGGACGGCGGCGATCAGCGCTTGGGCGCCTTCGCGGATGGTGCGGGCGACGTCACCCGGGCCGGGCGCGACGGGTTCGGCGCCGGGCTGCGGCCGCAGATCCGCGCCGGCGCAGAAGCCGCGACCGGTGGCGGTGAGGACGACGACCCGCGTCTGGGGATCGGCGGAGGCCTGGCGCAGCAAGGCGATCAGCCGGTCGCGTTGGTCGGCGGTGACGGCGTTCAACGCTTCGGGGCGGTCCAGGGTGATCCACCGGACCCCGCCCGACGAATCCTGCCGGACAGTCTCTTCCAAAGAGCGCTCGGACATGCGTGCTCCCATCGGAGTCTAGAGAACGAAAACACCGGCGCCGGCCCACCCCCGCGCGACAGCGCGACAGCGTTCCGGCACCGGAGACTTCAGTACACAAGCGGTCCTGGCAACGGTCAGCGCACGATCAAGCGCGCCGAGGCGTCCAGCGCCACCGTCCCGCCGCCGCGCCCGAGCACCCGCAGCGGGGCGATGTCGAAGCCCTCCAACACGTCCCCGAGGTCCAGCGCCATCCGCTGCACCCGCAAGATGGTGTCGGCCAGGGCCTCCAGGTCCGAGCCGACGTTGGTGAGCAGCGGCAGGCAGTGCAGCTCGTCGAGCATCCGGCGGGCCTGGTGCGTGTCGAACGGCGCGACCCGGATCGCCACGTCGCCCAGCATCTCGGCGTAGGCGCCGCCGACGCCGACCACCACGGCCGGGCCGAACCGGTCGTCGCGCCGGATGCCGACCATCGTGTCCACGCCGCCGGTGATCTGCTGGCCGATCAGCACGCCGTCCAGCGTGCCGTAGCCTTGGCGGCCGGCTGAGTCCATCAGGTCCTTGAAGTTCTCGCGGACCTGCGACGCCGAGGTGATGTTGGTGCGGGTGAGTCCGGCCGCCGAAGCCGAGGGCAGCCCGGCCACCGAAGCCTTCATCACCACCGGATAGCCGATCGTGGCGGCGGCGCGCACGGCCCACGCGGCGCTGGTGACCAGTTGCTCGCGCGGCGTGCGGATGCCGTAGGCGCGCAGCAGTTGGTGCGTCTGCGACTCGGACAGGCCCTTGGCCGGGTCGGTGTCGCGCTTGCGGACCGTACCGGGGCCGCCGGTGGAGGTGAGGATCTGCCGCGCCTTCACCCCGGCCATCGCGTTGTCCTCGACCAGGGACGGGATACGGAAGCGGTGATCGCAGTGGTCGTAGTAGGCCTTGGCGGCCGCGACCGCGTTGGTCAGCGTGCGAAAGGTCGCGATCTCGGGCGAGCGTTGCAGAATCAGGCGATAGCCGGTCTCGGTGCCGCCGGAGGAGCACCAGACCACGCCGATCGGCGTGGTGCTCTCGCGCGCCGCCTCGACCAGCGCGGCGGCCGTCCACTCGCCGGAGGACCCGGTCTCGGTGACCGCGTACAGGAGCATCCCGGCGCCGGGGCGCGCGGCGAGCTCGGCGATGTCCGGGGCGTCGCCGGCGTCCTCGGTCTCCAGGCCGGCGCGGCGGGCCAGGTCGGCCAGCAGCGTGGCGGCGCCCGCGGAGTCCGCCGCGATCCGGACCGGGCCCGGAGGCTGGGTCGGGCGGGGGAAGCGGGCCAGGGTGGCAGCACAGTCCAGCAGTTGGTCGAAGCCCTCGACCCGGATCACCCCGGCCTGCCGCAGCACCGCGTCGATCACCCGGTCCGCGCCGGTGGCCAGGACGACCAGCGGGCGGCCGGCCCCGGCCGCGGACTCGGCGGCCCGCATCAGCGCTCGGCCGTCGAGGTCGGTGCCGATCACGTCGACGCAGGCCGCGATCGCCCCGACGCCGTCCGCCTGAGCGAACGCCTCGACCGTGTCCGCGAACGTCGGACCGTCGCCGTCCGGACCGGGGCCGCAGTAGGTCCAGCCGGCCACCGGGACGCCCAGCTCGTCGGCCGTGACGAGCGGGCAGCCGGTGTGCGCGCCGGTGGTGATGAGCGCGATCGCCGGGGCCGGGGAAGGGGATTGCGGGCTCCACGATCGGGCCGGTACGTGGTGACGCCGGTCCTCGGGGGCGGGCCGGCGCCGGGTCACCGTGGTCTGTTCAGTGGTCATGACGCTGGTGGCAGGCATCGCACCGCCCTCTCATGAGCAAACTGACAAGTAACCTGACGAGGTGTCAGTTTAGGGCGCGGGTGCGAATTAGCACAGAGGTAACAGCCAAGAGATCTTGCGTTCACACGGATTTGTTCGTCATGAGCCCACCCGCTTTCGCAATGCCGAACGATCCACCTTCTGTCCGGCGGTCAGCGGCAGGCTCGGCACCACCCGCACCTCCTCGGGGAGCTTGTGCTTGGCCAGCCGGGAGCCGGCGAACAGGCGCAGTTCCTCCACGGTCGGCGGCGCGTCCGGGTCGCGCGGCACCACGAACGCCACCCCGACCTGGCCCATCACCGCGTCCGGGCGCGGGACCACGGCCACCTCGCCGACCGCGGCGTGCTCCTGCAGAACGGCTTCCACCTCCTGGGGATGGACGTTGTAGCCGCCGCGGATGAACATGTCGTCGCGGCGTCCGGCCAGCCGGAGGCAGTCGATGTCGTCGAGCAGGCCCAGATCACCGGTGCGCAGCCAGCCGTCCGGGGTGAGCGCCGCGCGGGTGGCGGCCGGATCGTGCCAGTACTCGGACATCACCGAGGCCGAGCGGATCCAGATCTCGCCGGTCTCACCGGCCGGGATCTCCTTCCCCGTCTCGTCCCGCAAGGAGACCTCGGTACCGGCGCGGGGCCGGCCGACGGTACTGAAGAGTTCTTCGTCGGAGGCGTCGAAGGCGGTCAAGGTACCGAGGCCGCCGGATTCGGTGGAGGAGTACCGGATCGAGTAGGCCGCGCCGAACGACTCGCGCGCCCGCCGGACCAGATCGGCCGGCGACGGACCGCCGCCGATGATCAGGGCTTTGATGTCGCCGGTCCGGTAGACGCCGAGCCCGGGGACTCCGAGCAGCAGGGCGACCTGGGCCGCGACCCCGCCGATCACCGGCACGCCCTCGTCGCAGATCAGGTCCAGCGCCTCCCGGGCCCGCCAGCGCGGCATGATGTGCAGCCGGTTGCCGGCCAGCAGGTGCCCGGCGAGCTTGGTCATGAAGCCGACATGGTTCAGCCCGGTGGCCACCAGCAACGGCATCGGCGCGGCCTGCGCGCGGTTGTCCATCTCGGATATCGCGGCGATCTGCTTCGCGCCGAACAGCGCGCCTTTGGGCAGGCCCGAGGTGCCGGAGGTGAAGACGATGGTCTCGGGTTCGTCGTGCGAGCGGGCCTTGGGCACCGCGCGGGACCGCTCCCGGCCCAGCATCGGCAGGCCGGCGGCGAACTCGCGCCGGTCCTCGGCCTGCCGGACCGGGATGATCTGCGCGTCCGGCAGGCGTCCGGTGAGCAGTTCCTCGGTGCCGATGACGAGGTCCGGGCGCAGCTGCGCGAGCATCGCCTGACGCTCGGCCGGGGAGTAGTGCGCGCCGACTCCGGCGGTGACGGCGCCGACCTTCGCCAGCGCGCAGTAGGCGACCACGTAGTCCAGGGAGGCGGGCAGGAGCAATGCGGCGACCTGGCCTTGGCCGATTCCGCGCGCCGCCAGACGCGCCGCGAGGGCTTCCGAGGCCGCGTTGAGCTGCTGGAAGGACAAGGAGAGCGGGCCACGGGCGGCCACCAGCGCGGTGGCCGGACCGTGGTCTCGGGCGGCTTTTCGGACGGCGAAGGAGAGGAAGGTCATCGGAGCTCCCGGCAGGGGTGGGTACCGATCTGACTTGCGGTCAGAGTTTCCCCGTCCTCCCGGAGCTAATCCAGAGGTACGCGACGCCGACACGACACGGCGCCGAATCTCCGGTCCCCGGCTATGCCGCCCTCACGCAGCGACCGGCTTCTTCTGCGTGATCCCCATGTACACCAAGCCGATCATCGCCGCGCGCAGCTCGGCCAGCTTGATGCTCCAGGCCTCGAAGACCCGCTGGTGCGCGGAGATCGAGGCGAGCATCGCCACCAGCGCGCCGGCCGTCGCGGTCGGCGGCATCACCGCGTCGGCCTTGCCCGCGGCCTGTAGTTCGCTGATGGTGTCGGCCAGCGAGATGGTGACGTTGTTCAGGATCTTCATGCGGATCTTGTGGAAGCGCTTGTCGCCCTCGGCGGTGGCCAGGTCCACCACGCGCAGGATCGCCTCGTGCTCCGTCCAGAACTCCAGGAAGCCGTCGACCAGTGCCTCGGCGGCCTGCATGCCGGCCCGGCCGGACCAGGTGCGGCCGTCGGCGAGTTCCTTGAGATGCGCGCCGTCCTTGGCCATGTCGTTGGCGATCTCGATGATCGCCGACTCGATGTCCGGGAAGTACTGGTAGAACGTGGCCGGGGAGGTGCCGGCCAGCCGGGCCACGTCGATCACGGTGATCGAGCGGTACGGCTGGGAGACGAGCATCTCGCCGAGGCACTCCAGCAGCCGGGCCCGGGTGGCCTGGCCGCGCTTGCCCGCGATCCGCCCGTCGACGGTGCGCACTTGCTGAGCTGTCATGCCGTCAGTTTATGCGGTCGGAACCCCTTACCCGGTGCGGACCTGGGTGATCGTCCATGATCGGGATTCGGTATCATGCTCGTCACTTCCCGGCGGTGGTGGGATCACGGCCCGGCGCGCCGGACTCCCGGTTGAAGCGGGGCGCCTCGCCCCCGCCGTGCACCAGCAGTTCCGCGCCGGAAACATGGGCGGCGTCGTCCGAGGCCAGATAGAGGCAGGCGCCGGCGACGTCGGCGGGCTGGGCCATCCGGCCCATCGGCAGGCCCTGGCCGACCAGCGCCGCGGCTTCCGGTCCGCCGTAGTACGCGGTCAGCGATTCGGTGAGCACCGGCCCCGGGATGACGCAGTTCACCCGGACCCGCGGCGCCCACTCCAGGGCCAGGCTCTGGGTGAGCGAGGCCAGGGCGGCCTTGGCGGCGCCGTAGACGGCCGTTCCGGGGCTGGGCCGGGTCCCGGCGACCGAGCCGATGTTCACGATGGACGCGCCGCCGTGCTCGGGCGTCAGGGGGTACATGCACTGCGCGGCGTAGAGGACTCCCAGCACATTGAGATCGAACGCGGCCCGGGCGGCGGCCTCGGGATAGTCCAGCGCCTTGCCCGGCCGCGCGCCCCCGGCGTTGTTCACCAGCACGTCGACCCGCCCGAACTCCTCGGCGACCGCCTCGAACGCGGCCTGGACCGCGCCGCGGTCGGCCAGATCGGCGGCGATGAAGCGGCCCACGGCCCGCGCCGGCTCCCGGCGCGCCAGGGTGACCACGGTCGCCCCGGCGGCCTCGAACCGCGCCGCGACCGCCCGCCCGATGCCCTTGGTCCCGCCGGTGACGACGGCGACCCTTCCGGTGAACGACGTCACACCACCGTGTGTATCAGAGGTGGGTTTTAGTGGGAAGAGTTAGGGATTCACCCGTGTGGTCGATTGACCGTAACCGAATGGGGTTGTCGACTCTTGCACAGTCCGGAGGAGATGACGACGATGGGCGAATCCGCCGCAGTACCGCAGGTCGACCCCGCCGATGGCGGGGACGACGAACCCTTCTTAGGCCTGGCGTGGGCCGAGGCCATCGAGGCCACGGAACTCTTGCGCTCGGCACTGGCCGCCCTCGGGCTGGCCGCAGAGATCCCGCGCTTGCGGGGTGACGTGAACGTGTACGGCCGGCCGATGGTGACGGTGGGCCGCATCAACCCGACCGCGGCCCGGCGGCTGGCCGCGGCGCTGAGCCGGGCGGCCCAGCACCAGCCGCGGATCTACGGACAGGCGCAGCCGGCGGGCGGCGAGACGGCCCCTGGTTGCGGGCTACCGGGGCCGGGCGGTCCCGGCGGTCCGGGCGGCGGTACGAACGGGGTCGCGATCGGAAACGGGCCGGCCGGGGAACCGCACCGGAGCCTGCGGCCGCCGCGCACCGCGACCCCGCTGAACCTGCCGGTGGCGGTCCCGATGGCGACGGTGCTGCCGATGGCCGTCCCCCCTCCGGTGCCGACGCCCGGCGCGCCCACCACGCCGGGATCCTCGCCGGCCGACTCCATCCGGCTCCCGGCTTGACGCCGAGAACCTGACGCCGAGAATCAGCGCTCCACCCCACGGCGAAGGCGGCCGGGTCGGCGGGATGACCCGGCCGCCGTCGCCGTTCGGGGCGGGCCCGCTGTCTCGGGCGCGGCGCGTAGAAACGTAGCGCCTGCGCGCGAAGTTGACCATGGTTTGCGCTCTGTGCGGAACAGTGCGACGCGCCGGTGGGCGGCTCCAGAGCGCGCGGAAGCGGCTGGAGCCCGACACGGCTCCAGCCGCGATCCCGGCTGACCCGGGGGGATCGTCAGCCGGGATGTGGGTGCCGATCCCGCGGCCACCCACGCCCTTGACTGCGGAAAGCAGATTACGAGTCGGCGCTTCGGCCGGGCCAGCGTTTCGCCCCAGCGGCGAAAGGCTGTGCCGGTCCTCAGCGGGCCTGCCAGCCGCCGCCTTTGGGCCGGGCCGCGAACAGCTCCGCCTGCCGCTCGGCGCTGATGTTGCCCAGTCGCACCAGATGGGGGGCCAGACCCAGCGCCTGGCCCTTCGCCATCTCACGTGCCGCCCAGATCGCCCGCACCGTGCCCTCGACCGCCGAGGGTTCGCATTCGGCGATGGTCCGCGCCGCGTGTTCGGCCGCGGTCAACAGGGCCGCGTTGTCCGGCACGACCTCGCTGACGAAACCGATCTCGTACGCGCGGCGCGCCGTCATCCGTTCGGCCGTGCCGAGCAGAGCCAGCCGGGCCAGTTCGCCGTGCGGCATGCGCTGCGCGAGGTGCACGGCTTCGTAGGCCATCACCATGCCGTAGCTGACATGCGGATCGAAGAAGGTCGCCTGCTCGGCCGCGATCAGGAACTCGCACTCGCCGAGCAAGTAGAACGCGCCGCCGCAGGCCATCCCGTTGACCGCGCCGATGACCGGTTTCCACAGGTCGGCGGTCTTCGGGCCGAGGGCGACGCCGGGGTCGTCGACCATGAACGGCGACGAGGGCTGCGGCACCTGGGCGTCCCGGTCGATCCCGGTGCAGAAGGCCTTGTCCCCGCTGCCGGTCAGCACGACGCAGCGCACCGAGTCGCGGTGCCGCAGCGTTGTCCACAGCCTGTGGAATTCGTCGGCCATCGTCAGGTCGAAGGCGTTGTGCCGCTCCGGGCGGTTCAGCCTCACCCAGGCGACGCCGTCCCGCTCCTCGTAGAGGAGGGTACTGAAGTCAAGGTCACTCATCGGGGGTCCAGGCCGCTACGAAAAGCCCTTCGATCTCCCGGAACACCGCGCGCACCGGCTGGCCGATCTCGATCGTCGCCGGATCGACGGAATCAATCCCCGCGTCCTCGGACGCCAGGAGGTTCCCGACCACCCGCAGCCGCCGGTCTTCCGCCAACTCCACGACGACCACCGGATACGGGGCCAGCGCCGCGTAGTCCGGCAACAGCGGCGGATGCGGGACCGCGAAGGACCACACGTGTCCGCGGCCGGACATCAGCTTCCATTCGAAGTCGACGCCCTGGCATCTGGGGCACATCGGCCGGGGCGGGAACAGCACCTCGCCGCAGTTCGCGCAGGTCTGCATGCGCAGTTCGCCCTTGGCGGCGTACTCGAAGTACGGCGCGCCGTCGTCGTCTACGAGCGGTTTGAGCATCGTGGACCCCACTTCTTCAGTCGCGACGGAGCAGGACGGCCGACGTCGGTACAGCTTCGCCCGCGGTGACCAGGCATGTCGAGGCCCCGGCGACCTGGTTGGTGGAGGTGCCACGCAGCTGCCGGACGCCTTCGGTGATCAGGTTGAAGCCGTGGACGTAGGCCTCGGACAGCCCGCCGCCGGAGGTGTTGACCGGCAGCCGGCCGCCGAGTTCCAGCCCGCCGTCGTCGGCGAAGGCGCCGCCCTCGCCCTTGGCGCAGAAGCCGTAACCCTCCAGGGACAACGGGATCAGCGGGGTGAAGGCGTCGTAGATCTGCGCCACGTCCACATCGGCGGGGCCGAAGTCGGCGTGCTTCCACAGCTGCTTGGCCGCGGTCCACGACGGGCCGGCCAGCGGGTCGTCGTTCCAGTAGTTGACCATGCCGTGGTGCTGGGCCGGCAGGCCCTGGCCGAAGGCGTGGACGTAGACCGGCTCCCGGCGGCAGTCCACGGCCCGCTCGGCCGAGACCATGACGACCGCCAGCGCCCCGTCGGTCTCCAGGCAGTTGTCGAACAGGCACAACGGATCGGAGATCATCCGGGCACTGAGATAGTCGGCCATGGTCAGCGGCCGGTCGTACATGATCGCCGCCGGATTGGCGTTGGCCCGGTTGCGGCAGGCGAGGGCCACCGCGCCGAGCTGCTCGCGGGTCATGCCGTACTCGTGCATGTAGCGGCGGGTCAGGACCGCGATCTCGTCGACCGGCCGCAGCAGGCCGAAGGGCCGGGTCCACTGCGCCGGGGTGGCGAGCTGGTTCACGGTGTCGGTCCACGGCCGCGGCCCGCTGCCGCGCTTGCGGGAGCGCCAGGCGACCCCCACCTCCGCCTGCCCGGTGGCGATCGCCATCGCCAGGTGGCCGACGGTGGCGCACGATCCGCCGCCGCCGAAGCCGACCCGGGAGAAGAAGGTGACGTCCCCGGCCCCGACCGCCTTGGCGATCTCGACCTCGTCGGTGGCCTCCATGGTGTAGGCGGCGAACGCGTCCACCTCGTGGGCGGGGATCCCGGCGTCGTCCAGGGCCATGGCTATGGCTCGGCAGGCGAGCGCTTTCTCCGACGGCTCAAGGTGTTTGGCGAACTCGGTCTGGCCGATGCCGACAATCGCGGCCCGGTCTTTCAGTGGTGTGGGATTCATGCACCTTCCCATCTGACGCGGCGTCAGATATCTGCCTATCATGGGCCCCGGCACGGTGCCAGAGCCAAGTTCCCCTGTGCGAAAGGCCGCTGGAGATGACGGTGCAGCTCGGCACGACGACGATCCCGGACCTGGTGGCGCGCGCCGCCGCCGACCACGGCGACCGCGAGGCGGTGGTCGACGGAGAACAACGGCTGACGTTCGCCGACCTGGCCTCCCGGGTGCGGCAGACCGGCCGGGCGATGATCGCCTGGGGTGTGGAGCCCGGCGACCGGGTGGCGATCTGGGCCCCGAACTCGGCGGAGTGGATCGTCACGGCGCTCGGCGCGGTGTCGGTCGGCGCCGTCCTGGTGCCGCTGAACACCCGGCTGAAGGCGGCCGAGGTCGGCTACATCCTGCGCAAGTCGCGGACGAAGCTGGTCGCGGTGTCCGGCGAGTTCCTGGGCATCGATTATGTGGGGCAGCTCAAGGAGATCCGCGACGGGCTGCCGGACCTGGAGACCATGACCGCCTTCACCGACGGCGGGCTGCCGCCGGTGGTGTCGCGCCGGCAGTTCCGGGCGCCGGGGATGAAGATCCCGGCGAGTGTGTTCGACGCGGCGGCGGTGTCGCTGACCCCTGATTCACCGAGTGACCTGTTCTTCACCTCCGGCACGACCGGCGCCCCGAAGGGCGTGCGGGCCACGCACGGGCAGACGACCCGGGCCTTCGATCAGTGGTCTGAGATCGTCGGCCTGCGCGCCGGGGACCGCTATCTGATAGCGAACCCGTTCTCGCACACCTTCGGCTACAAGGCCGGAATCCTGGCCTGCCTGATGCGCGGGGCCACGATGGTCCCGCTGGCCTCCTTCGACGCCGACGCGCTGTTCACCGCGATCGAGCGCGAGCGGATCACCGTGTTCCCGGCGGCGCCGGCGGTGTACCAGATGCTGCTGGCGCATCCGGAGCTGGCGAAGCACGATCTCAGTTCGCTGCGAGCCGCGGCCACCGGCGCGGCGGTGATCCCGGTGGAGTTGATCGAGCGGATGCGCGACACCCTGGGCCTGTCGACGGTGATCACCGCCTACGGCCTCACCGAGGCCACCGGCGTGGTGACGATGTGCCGGGACGAAGACGCGCCGGAGGTCGTGGCACGCACCTCGGGGCGGGCGATCGACGGGGTCGAGGTGCGCACCGCCGAGGGCACCGGGGAGATCCTGGTGCGCGGCTACAACGTGATGCGGGGCTACTTCGAGGACGAGGCGGGCACCGCCGAGGCGATCGACGCCGACGGCTGGCTGCGCACCGGGGACGTCGGGGAGCTCGACGAGGCCGGGAACCTGCGGATCACCGACCGGATCAAGGACATGTTCATCTGCGGCGGCTTCAACGCCTATCCGGCCGAGATCGAGCAGGTGCTGCTGACGTTCCCGGGGGTGCAGGAGGCGGCCGTGGTCGGCGTGCCGGACCCGCGCCTCGGGGAGGTCGGGAAGGCGTTCGTGATCGCGGTGCCGGGACAGCGGATCGAGCCGGAGGCACTGCTCGCGTACGCGACGGAACGCCTCGCCAACTACAAAGTGCCGCGGCACGTTGAGCTGGTCGAGGCGTTCCCGCGCAGCTCGCTGGGCAAGGTGCTCAAGCGCGAACTGCGGTGAGGCGGGGCGTCAGCCGAAGTCGTGGCCGGTGGAGCCGACCGAGTGCTGGGGCACGCAGGTCCTCTGGCGGCCGACGTAGAGCCCGAAGCTGGTCACCTTCGTCTGGCCGTGGGACTGGAACTGCGTCAGCGTCAGGTAGTCCCCGGCGGGGATCACCGACGGATGGACCACAAGAGTGAGATGGGTCGGGCCCTTCGGCAAGGTGATGGCCTCCCCGCCGACCCGGCCCGCCGGGCGCACCCCGGACTCCGGTGTGCACTCGATGCCGCGACTCATGTCCCAGCCGTCGGGGATCTGCGCCACCGTGATCACGTTGGGGACCCCCGCCTTGTCCAGCGCGGCTTGCAGGGCAGTCGGGTCGAACAGGGTCTTGACGGTCACACCGATGGTGCCGTCGGACTGCTCGTCCAGAACGAAGCCCGTCTCCGACAGGGCCGGGGACTGCGTGCCGGTGGTCGGGGGCACCGCCTTGCTGCCGCCCGGGTCCGACCCGCCGGACAGAGCGCCGCCGCGCGGTCCGGCGTGCGGGAGTGCCCCGTAGGCGGTTCCGGAGCCGGCCCCGGCCCCTCCCGACGGCGCCAGCACGCCGATCGCCGCGACGATCGCCGCCGCGCTCGTCCCGATCCCGGCCGCCACGGCGCGGTTCCGGGTGCGGGTGCGGCGGCCCAGCGCCACCACGTCGGCGGCGCTGGTGGCCAGCGCCGCCCCGGCCACCGACCGGTGCAGGCCGTTGAGCAGTTCCTCGTCGCCTGGTGCCAGAGCGTCCATGTCGTCTGTGCTCATCGCGTGATTTCCTCCCGCTCGTTGGTCTCTTCGAGCTCCGCCCGCAGCGCTTTGATCGCGCGGTGGAGGTGGGACTGGACGGTGCCGGGCGCGACGCCGAGGGCGGCGGCCGTGCTCCGGGTGTCCAGATCGAGGAAGACCCGCAGCACCACCACTTCGCGCTGCCGGGCCGGCAGCTTGCGCAGGGCCGCGCGCAGCGCGAGGTCGACGACTGTCGCATCGTCGTCGGCCGGTTCGCGCTCCAGGGCCCCCACGGTCGCGGCGTCCCACGGCACCTCCCGGCGGCGCCTTCGCCACCAGGAGATGTGGGTGTTCAGCGCGGTGCGCACCACCCAGGCCGCCGGCGCCGGGTGCCTGCGCACCTTGCGCCAGTGCCCCCAGGCCCGGGCGAAGGCCTCGGCCGTCAGCTCCTCGGCCAGGTGCCGGTCGGAGACGGTGGCCAGAACCGCCCGGAAGCAGGGGTCACGGTGGCCTTCGTAGAAGGCTTCGAAGTCTTCGGATCCTCGGTCCACGGTCTTTTCACGCTTTCGAGTGACGATGCGTTTACCTCGGACAGGAGTGAGTACGAATACGCTGATATCTGGCATAACGGGCACAACTTGGAATGATCCTGATCTCATGAGGCACCCCCAGTCTCCGCGCCGCCGGCTCGGCGCGCTCGGCACCCTGGCCGCGCTGTCCGCGCTGGCGCTGTTCACCGGCCTGTGCGGCGCCCCGGCGGCCGCCGCCGACAACCCGATCGTCGACGACCCGCCGGTCCTGGCCGCCGCGGCGGTCCTGGACGGCAGACCGATCGACGGCATCCCCGCCGGACCGATGGTGGCCGGCGGCTACCACGTGCACTCCCACCTGACGCTGTATGTGGACGGCACGGAGCACTGGGTCCCGGCCGGCGTCGGCGTGACCCGCCCCATCGTCCTGGACCCCACCCGCCCCGACCCGGTGATCACCGCGGCCGAGGGCTTCTACTGGCTGCACACCCACGACGAGTCCGGCGTCATCCACGCCGAGGCCCCGACGCCGCACGACTTCACCCTCGGCGAGTTCTTCGACCTGTGGGGCCAGCCGCTGACCCGGCACGCGGTCGGACCGGCGGACGGGGACGTGACGGTGTGGGTGGACGGGAAGGAATACGACGGGGACCCGCGGGACGTGGCGCTCAAGGAGCACACCGAGGTGCAGCTGAACGTCGGGCGGGACGTGCCGTTCCAGCCCTACGAGTTCCCGTCCAACTTCTGAAGCCGGCTCCGCAGGAACTCGCCCTCCACGTCATTGTCGGTGAACAGGAGCGCCTCCTCGTAGGCCGCGCGGGCCGCCGCACGGCGGCCCAGGCGGCGGAGCATGTCGGCGCGAGCCACAGCGAGGTAGGCGTAGCCGGCGAGGCGGGGTTCCAGGGCCAGCCCGTCGAGGGCTTCCAGGCCCCGCTCCGGGCCGTAGCCGTCGCCTTCCGCGAAACCGATGGCCACGGCGCGGTTGAGCGCGGCGACCGGCGAGGGCCGGTAGCGCAGCAGGAGGTCGTAGAGGCCGACGATCTCCGGCCAGTCGGTCGCCTCCCAGCTCGCGGCGTCGGCGTGCACCGCGGCGATCGCGGCCATGAGCGCGTACCGGGTCGGCGGCCGCCGCCGGAGGGCTTCGCGCACCAACCGCCGGCCCTCGGCGATCGCGTCCCGGTCCCACAACGCACGGTCCTGATCCTCCAGCAGGACGAGGCGGCCGCGCGCATCAACGCGAGCGGCCCGGCGGGCATCGGTGAGCAGGATGAAGGCGAGCAGCCCCGCGACCCCGGCGTCACCGGGCAGCAGCACCCTGAGCATCCGCGCCAGGTCCCGCGCCCGGTCCACGAGATCGGTCCGCACCAGCTCAGGACCGGCGGGCGCGGTATGCCCGGTGGTGAAGACGAGGTCGACGACGGCCAGCACGGCCTCTATCCGCTCGGGCAGCTCCTCGGCGTCCGGCACCCGGTAGGGAATCCGCGCGGCGGCGATCTTCTTCTTGGCACGCGTGATCCGCGCGGCCATTGTCGCCTCGCTGACGAGGAACGCACGCGCCACCTCGCCGGTGGTGAGGCCGCAGAGCAGGCGCAGCGTCAGCGCCACCTGCGCTTCGAGGGCGAGCGCGGGATGGCAGCAGGTGAAGATCAGGCGCAGTCGCTCGTCGGGGATCTCGGCGACGGGATCGGGCGGCTCATCGAGCAGGAGCGGGAGGCGCTTGCGCAGCGCGACATCGCGGCGCAGGACGTCGAGCGCGCGGTTGCGGGCAGCGGTGGTGAGCCACGCGGCGGGGCGCCGGGGGATACCGCACTCGGCCCAGGCGGTGAGGGCCTTGGCATAGGCGTCCTGGACGCACTCCTCGGCGAGGTCGAGGTCGCCGGCCACGCGCGCTGTCGCGGCGAGGACGAGGGCCCACTCGCGGCGGTGGGCCTCGGCCACGGCTTGGGCGACGGCACGCGGGTCGGCGGTGTCAGCTTTGGCGACAGCGCCCGGGGCCGTCGCGGCGGCTTGGGCAACGGCGCCCGGCTCGGTCATGGCGGCGTCTTCGCAGGGCGAGTCGGCAGGCAAGATCGCAGAAGTCGTGGCGGTCGCACCTGGATCACCGCCCCGCCCCGCAAGCGAGCCCAGGGACGCCCCGGCGGCCCCGGCCGCTCCGCCGGCCGCCGAGGCCGTGGCGGCCGGCGCGTCCTGAGGCTTGCCCGCGGTGGTACTCACGTCAAAGCAGTCATGTCAGGGCAGTCATCTCAGGGCAGTCATGTCAGGCCTGCTCGAAGACCATGACCGGCCGCACCTCGACGCCGCCGAAGCGGGCCGGCACCTGCTTGGCGACGGCCAGGGCGGCGTCGATGTCGGGCGCCTCGATGAGGTAGTAGCCGCCCAGGGCCTCCTTGGTCTCGGCGAAGGCGCCGTCGGTGACCACGCCGTCGCGGATGCTGGTGGCGGTGGTGGTGGGCATCAGCGGCTCGCCGCTGAGGACCGTGTCCTTGTTGTCGGCGATGAAGGCCATGTGGGCGGCCAGGACCCCGTTGAGCGTCTCCGAGTCCGCGGTGGCGTAGGAGGCTTCGTCCTCGTAGATCAGGACCAGGTACTTGGACATCGCTGTCGCCTTTCTCCGTTGGGCGGGCCCCGGGCGGGCCCACACCGAACCGACGAACGGCGCGGGCCCGGAATCGACAGCCCTTTGCGGAGATTCTTACGCCAGCGGCAGCATCGTGCGCAGCAGGCCGCGCGAGTCGGCGGCCCGCGCCGCCTCGATGCGCTCGGCCGGCACCTGGCCGTACAGGGTGGTGCGCTGGCGGGTGGGGCGGCCGAGGGGGGCGCAGATCTCCTCGAGTTCGCTGATGCCCTTGGCCGAGCCGTACTCGGAGCCGGCCATGCGCGAGATCGTCTCCTCCATCAGCGTGCCGCCGAGGTCGTTGACGCCGCCGGTGAGCATCGCGCGCGAGCCCTCCACGCCGAGCTTGACCCACGACGTCTGGATGTTGCTGATCCGCCCGTGCAGCATGACCCGCGCCATGGCGTGCACCGCGCGGTTGTCCCGCAGCGTGGGGCCGGGCCGCGCGAGGCCGGCCAGGTAGACCGGCGCGTTGGAGTGGATGAACGGCAGCGGCACGAACTCGGTGAAGCCGCCGGTCTCGTCCTGGATCCGGGCCAGCACCCGCAGGTGCGCGACCCAGTGCGCGGGGTTGTCGACGTGCCCGTACATCATCGTGGACGTGGTCGGGATCCCCACCTGATGCGCCGTGGTGATCACCTCGATCCACTGCGCGGCCGGCAGCTTGCCCTTGGTCAGCACCCAGCGGACGTCGTCGTCGAGGATCTCGGCGGCGGTACCGGGCAGCGAGTCGACGCCGGCCTCCTTGGCCGCGGTCAGGAACTCGCGGATGGACATCCCGGTCCGGGAGACGCCGTTGATGATCTCCATCGGCGAGTAGGAGTGCAGGTGCAGCCCGGGCGCGCGCCGCTTGATCTCGGCCGCCAGGTCGAAGTACGCGGTGCCGGGCAGGTCCGGGTGGATCCCGCCCTGCATGCAGATCTCGGTGGCCCCGACCTGCCACGCGGCTTCGGCGCGGTCGCCGACCTCGGACACCGACAGCGTGTAGGCGTCGGCATCGGTACGCCGCTGCGCGAAGGCGCAGAATCGGCACCCGGTGTAGCAGACGTTCGTGAAGTTGATGTTCCGGTTGACGATGTACGTCACCTCATCGCCCACGGCGTCGCGCCGCAGCCCGTCGGCCAGCGCGGTCAGCGCGTCCAGAGCGGGACCGTCGGCGTGGATCAGGGCCAGCGCGTCCTCGTCGGAGAGGTTGCCGGGATCGCGCTCAGCGGCGGCCAGCGCCGTCTTCAAAGCCGCGTCGATCCGCTCCGGAGCGCCGGCGCTGTGGTCCACCGAGGTCCGGGACGCGTGCTCCCGCAGCTCGTCCCAGTCCCCGTACACCTCCGAGAAGTCCGAGCGGCGGTCCTCGGTCCGGCCGTCGGTGTCGATCGACGCGTGCAGGTCGGTACGGCCCGAAGAGGTATCCCAGCCGCCATCAGGCTCCTGCCACCGGATACCGGTGGGGATCCGCCCCTCGATCGCCATCCCGGTCTCGGGATCGGCCAGCGCCCGGACATGCGGCATGATCCGCGGATCCAGCCACGGCTCCCCGCGCAGCACGTACTCGGGGTAGATCGTCAGCCGTTCCTTCAGGTCGAAGCCCGCACCGGCCGACTGAGCGGCCAACTCCTCGATGGCCGGCCAGGGCCGCTCCGGATTGACGTGGTCGGCCGTGAGCGGCGAGACCCCACCCCAGTCGTCGATCCCGGCCCGCAGCATCAACCCGTACTGCGCGTCCACCAGGTTCGGCGGCGCCTGGATCCGCACCGAGGGCCCGAGGACGACCCGCGCCGTGGCGATCGTCGCCGCCAGCTCCTCCAGGTCCGCGTCCGGGGTGTGCATCATCGCGGTGGCCGGCTTGGCCCGGAAGTTCTGGATGATGATCTCCTGGATGCCCCGGTAGGTGCGCGCCACCTTCCGCATCGCGAAGATCGAGTCAGCCCGCTCCTCCAGCGTCTCCCCGATGCCGATGAGGATCCCGGTGGTGAACGGGACCGACGAACGTCCGGCGTCTTCCAGCACCCGCAACCGCACCGCGGGTTCCTTGTCGGGAGAGCCGTAGTGCGGACCGCCGGGCTCGAACCACAACCGCGTCGCCGTGGTCTCCAGCATCATGCCCATCGACGGGGCCACCGGCTTCATCCGCTGGAAGTCGGACCAGGAGAGCACACCGGGGTTCAGGTGCGGCAGCAGCCCGGTCTCCTCCAGCACCCGGATCGACATCGCCCGGACGTAGTCCAGCGTCGAGTCGTACCCGTGCGCGTCCAGCCACTCCTTCGCCTGCGGCCACCGGTCCTCCGGCCGGTCACCGAGCGTGAAGAGGGCTTCCTTGCAACCCAACGCCGCGCCCTTGGCCGCGATGTCCAGAACCTCGTCGGGTGAGAGGTAGAGGGAGTCCAGGCGCCCGGGAACCGTCACGAAAGTGCAGTAATGGCATCGATCCCGACACAATCGGGTAAGGGGGATGAAGACCTTCCGGGAGTAGGTCACCACGCCGGGCCGGCCGGCAGCCTCCAACCCCTGGTCACGTAAGCGCGAGGCGACAGCGCACAGCGCGTCCAGATCGGCTCCCCGCGCAGCGAGCAGAACCGCCGCCTCCTCGGCACTGAGCGCGACTCCCTCACCCGCCCGGTGCAGGGCACGGCGCATGGCATTGGCGGTGGGCAGCATCGTCATTCCAGTTCCTACGCGGCAGTGAACCGGGTCTATTCCCGCTCGACGTAACGAGCGTAGTCGTCGAGCACCGGCAAGATCTGCTCCGCGGGCGCCGATGGGACGTTGAACACAATCTCCTCGATGCCCAGCGACCGGTAGTGCTCCAGCTTCCCCGGCGTCGGCTCGGTGCCGAACGGCACCACCCGCAGCGTGTCCGGATCCCGGCCGGCCTCCTGTGCCGCCGCCCGCAGCACCGGCAGTGCCTGCGTCAGCCCGCGGCCGCCGATCGGCATCCAGCCATCGGCGTAGTCCAGCACGGCCCCGAACAGCTTCGGCCCGGCCGCGCCGCCGATCAGCACCGGGATGCGCCCGGCTGCCGGCTTCGGCCAGGACCACGACGGGTCGAAGGCCACGTGCTCCCCGTGGTAGGAGGCGACCTCCTTGCCCCACAGCTCCCGCATCGCCAGGACGGTCTCGCGGACGTGCTCCCGGCGGGTGCCGAAGTCCACGCCGTGGTCGGCCATCTCCTCCTTGTTCCAGCCGAAGCCCACGCCGAGGTCGAAGTTGCCGCCGCTGACCAGGTCCAGCGTCGCGGCGGTCTTGGCCAGCAGCAGCGGGTTGTGCTGGGCGGCCAGGCAGATGCCGGTGCCCACCCGGATGCCCGGGGCGGCGGCCGCGACCGTGGCCAGCGCGACGAAGGGGTCGAGCATCCGCGAGTAGTACTCCGGCAGCGGCTCCCCCAGCGGCGCCGGGGTGGCCCGGCTGACCGGGATGTGGGTGTGTTCGGGGGCGTAGTACGACTGGAAGCCGCGCTCGGCGAGCGCGCGCCCGAGCTCGGCCGGACCGATGGTCTGGTCGGTCAGGAAGACCGTGACGCCGATGCGCAAGATGACTCCTTCTGCGAGGGGGTGCTGTCTCGATACCCGATGGCTTGTCTATGTATTTATTTACCCAATGCCGCCGCGGCGCTGCGGAACCGTGTGGTCCGATGGACCGGATCCTTGTCCAGCTTGGGAATCACGTGCCGGCCGATCAGCTCGATCGTCTCCAGCGTGTCGGCCAGGGAGAGCTGGATCGGCAGGCCGAACACCAACTGGTCGACTCCCGTTGCCTCATAACGCTTGATCTGGGTCAGCACCTCGTCCGGGTCGCCGCAGATCAGGTAGCCGTTGTGCAGCCGCCACTCGACCTCCTCGACGGTCGGCTCGGGCAGCACCCCGGGCCACTCCGGGACCCAGTCCGGGCGCGGGAACGTGTCGTGATAGCGGAACACCAGGGACTGGAGCCGTCCCATCCCCATCGCCGCGGCGGCCTGCCGGGCCCGCTTGCCGTCGGCCAGGCACACCGCCGAGGACGTGACCATGACGTTGTCGTTGACGTACGCCCCGACCGGCTCGGCCGAGGGCACCGCCTTCTTGTACGCCGCGACGGCGGCCTCGGCGTCGGCGGCCGAGCCCACCGAGAAGCCCAGCACGCCCAGCCCCATCCGCGCGGCCATCTCGTACGACGGCGGGTTCCCGGCCGCGTACCACATCGCCGGATGCGGCTTCTTCCACGGCTTGGGCAGCACGTTGCGCTCCGGCATCGAGAACCACTTGCCCTGGTGCGAATACGAGTCCTGCATCCACATCTTGGGGATCTCGCGCACCACCTCGGCCCAGATCTCCTTGGTGACCGCGGTGTCCGGCAGCCCCAGCCCCAGGATCTCGCGCGAGCCGGCACCCCGGCCGGTCCCGAACTCGAACCGGCCGCCGGTCAGGTGGTCCAGGGTCGCGACCTTCTCGGCCACCTTCACCGGGTGGTTGGCCTGCGGCAGCGGGTTGAAGATGCCGGAGCCCAGGTGGATCCGCTCGGTCGCGGCGGCCAGATAGCCCAGGAAGACGTCGTTGCTGGCCAGGTGCGAGTACTCGTCGAGGAAGTGGTGCTCGGAGGCCCACAGGTACTTGAAGCCGGCCCGGTCGGCGGCCTTGGCGATCTCGATGTCGTTCATGAGCGAGGTGTGCTCGAAATCGGGGTCGGCGGCCAGCTTCGAGAGCGGGACGTGGCCCTGGACGAAGATGCCGAACTCCATGGAGTCTCCTAGCCGAAGGTGGATGCCTAGCCGAAGTGGATACCTAGCCGAAGTGGATGCCGGCCAGCGCCCCGCCGTCGAGGACGAAGTCGGCGCCGGTGCAGTAGGACGAGTCGTCGGAGGTGAGGAACAGCGCGGCTTTCGCGATCTCAAGTGGTGTGCCGACGCGCTTGAGCGGGATGCCGGAGTAGCCGATGTCGGGGTCGGCGTCCTCGGGCATGTGCTCGGTGACCATCGGGGTGTGGACGCCGCCGGGGCAGATGCAGTTCACCCGGACCGTCGGTCCGGCCTCCAGGGCCGCGACCTTCGTCAGACCTCTGACGGCGAACTTGGTCGAGACGTAAGAACCCAGATACGCCATGCCGGCGAAGCCGTCGACGCTCGCGGTGTTCACCACCGTCCCGCCACCGGCCGCCCGGATCCGCGGCAGGCACACATGCAGCCCCAGGAAGACGCCGACCTGGTTCACCGTCACCACCTGCATGTACTCCTCGATCGAGGTCTTCTCGATCTTGTTGAACCGCAGGATCCCGGCGTTGTTGATCAGGCCGTCGAGCTTGCCGAACTCAGCCGCGGCGAAGTCCGCGGCGGCGATCCACTGCGCCTCGTCGGTGACGTCGAGCCGCACGAACCGCGCCGCGTCACCGATCTCCTTGGCGACGGCCTGCCCGGCCTCCTCCAGCACATCGGCGAGCACCACCTGCGCCCCCTCCTCGGCGAACAGCCGCGCCTCCTCGGCACCCTGACCCCGCGCCGCGCCGGTGACCAGCACCACCCGTCCGTCCAACTTTCCCATCGGCCGTCCCCTGTCCTGGTTCGCGCTTGACATCTGACTAGGTGTCAGATTGATTCCTCCCAGGCGAAAAGTGAAGGGGAGACGGCCCATGAAGTTCTGGCTCTCACCGGCGTTCTGCGACACCGCACACTTCACCGGCCTCGCGCGGGCCGCGGAAGAGCACGGGTTCGAAGGGATCGCCATCCCGGACCACCTGTTCCATCCGGTCGAACTGTCCTCCCCCTACCCCTATACGCCAGACGGATCCCGTTACTGGACGAAAGACACCCACTGGCCCGAACCCTGGGTGGCGATCGCGGCAATGGCCGCGGTGACGACCCGCCTGCACTTCACAACGAACATCTACGTGGCCCCGGCCCGCGACCTGCTGACTGTCGCCAACCAGGTGGCCACCGCCGCCTACATCTCACAGGGCACACCAGAGGGCCACCACCGGATCGCACTCGGCGTCGGACCGGGCTGGAGCCGAGACGAATTCACCGCCACCGGCCAGGCCTGGCCCAAACGCGGAGCCCGCCTCGACGAGATGCTGCTGGCCCTGCGCCGGCTGTGGACCGGCGACGTGGTCGAGGTGGCGGGCCCGAACTACACCCTCCCGGCCTGCTCGATCACCCCGACGCCGAACGACCCGATTCCGGTCTACGTCGGCGGCGTCTCCGACATCGCGCTGCGCCGAGCGGCCCGCAACGACGGCTGGATCGGGATCTACCACACGGTCGACGAGACCCGGTCGATCATGGACCGGATCCGCGCGGCCCGCGAGGAGGCCGGCACCCTGGACCGGCCGTTCCGGGCGATGCTCGCGGTGCTGGCCGAACCGACGCCAGAGCTGTGCGCGCAGCTGGAGGAGTGGGGCGTCACCGACTTGCTGGGCGCGCCATGGATGTCGAACATCAAGGCCATGACGGCACCGGGACCGTCGCTGGACGAGATGGTCGAGGCGGTGGCCAGATACGCCGAGCGGTATGTGAAGAACTAGCGCCGCGGACTGGGGCACATCTGCGCCGAAACACCACGAGCGCCAGAAGCCGAAGCCTCTGGCGCCCGTGGCGTAGTTGCCTACTCAGTCCCTCAATCCCTCAGTACACGCAAGGGATTCCGTCCTGCGATCCCGCCGCGCTGACCGCCCCGCCGGAGCTCAACCCGGAAGAGTCGGAGGAGCCGTCGGTGGGCACGCTGGTCGCGCCACCACTGGGCTGCCCCGAAGGCGGCGTGGTGGTCTTCGCGACAGGCAGCTTGTAGTCGTACCCGAGCGTGACCGTGATGCTCCCCTTCGGCAGCGAACTGCTGGACTCCGGTGCCAGCTTGGTGCCGAGCTTGGCCTGGATCTGCTTGGCCAGGGCCTCCTCGCCGGCGCCGTAGCGGATGGTCGTGTGCTGGACGCCGTTGCCGCCGTTGCCGGTCTTGCTGACCGGGATGCCGTCGTCGAACAGCGCACCGCCGGCCTTCAGCGCCAGGCTGGTGGTGGTGGTGCCGTTCAGGACGGTGATGTTCGCCGGGGGCGTCGGAGTCGTGGTCGGTGCCGACGGCGGCGGGGTCGAGCTGGAGGCCGTGGTCGGCGGCGGCGCCACCGCGGCGTCGTTGTTGAACGCGGAGGTGACCTGGTTCTTGATCGCGTTCGGGTCGACCGTCAGCGCCTCCTCGCCGTTGACCGTGACGGTCCCGGTGGTCGGCAGGGTTATGAACTGCGCGTTGCCGCCGGTCAGGTTGGAGGCCTGGGAGGCGAAGTCCAGCACGTCCCATTGGTTGTCGATCACGATGTCGTTCTTCACCACGTTGAACAGGCCCTGCATGGACCCGACATCGCTGAGCACGCCCTTCTTCTTCAACGCCTGCATCACCGAGGTCAGGAACGCCTGCTGGCGGTGGGTGCGGTCCAGGTCGCCGTTGGGCAGGTGGAAGCGCTGGCGCACGAACTGAAGCGCGGTGGCCGCGTCGATGGTGGACACGCCGGCCTTCAGGTTGATGCCGGTGCCCGCGCCGTCCTCGATCGGGTCGTAGGCCGGGGCCTTGAGGCAGACCTGGATGCTGCCGATCTGCTTGACGATGTCGTAGAAGCCGACCAGGTTGACCTCGGCGAGGTGGTCGACGTGCACGCCGGTCAGCTTCTGCACGGCCCGGATCGTGGCCTCGCGGCCGACCTCGCGGCTCTCGGACTCCTCGGTGGCCTTGTCCGGCTTCTTGGCGCCGGCGTCGATCTTCTGGTCGGCGAAGGCCTTGGCGTCGCCGTAGGCCTCCTTGATCTTGCCCATGCCCATGTCCGGCACCTGCACGGTGCCCACGCCGGGGATGGCCGCCGGGCCGCCGGGCCGCTCGACGTCGCTGTCCCGCGGGATCGAGTACGCGGTGACCTGGCCGCCGTTGGCCGGGATGTGCATGAGGATCAGCACGTTGGTGTTGTAGCCGCCGATGTCGGAGGACCCGGCGTGCAGTTCGTCCTCGACCAGGGACGTCGGCAGGTCGTTGCCGTTCATGTCCTTACGCGAGTCCAGACCGATCAGCAGCAGGTTGACGTCGGCGCCGAGGTGCGGGGCCACATAGCCGTCCTGGCCGGGCTTGATCTGGCTGATCGAGTCCGAGGTGTGCAGGCCGTCGGTGAGCGACTTGTGCGCGTACCAGACGAAGCCGGTCGCCAGGACCACGATCGCGCTCATGGTGGCGGCGGTGATCCGGCCGGCCAGCACCCCGCGCTTGCGGCCCTTGCCGGGGCCGGGCTCCATGGCGGCGCGTCCGCCTCCACGACGGCCGCCGCCTCCGCCGTCGCCGCCCCGGCGGCCGGACTCCAGGTGGTCGTCGTCGTAGTCGTACTCGTCGGCGGCGGCGCCATAGCCGTCCGGGGCCTGCTGGCCCATGACGCTCGTCTGCTCGGCGGCGTGCCAGTCGCCGGGGCCGCCGTGGTGGGTCGGGTCGTCCGGACGCGCCCGCGGCGGCTGTTGCGGCCAGCCGCCGCTGTCCCGCTGCTGCGGCGGTTCGGGCCGGCGCTGGGCCTGGGCCGCCCGCCACGGCTGCTCGGGTTCCTCGCGGCGGCCACCGCCAGCGTCTGCGCGGTAATCTCCCCCGCCACCGCGCCGACGTTCGCCACCGCCGCCACGGCGGTCGCCGTCGCCGCGGTAGTCACCGTCTTCCGGATACCAATCAGACACGACGCGCGCCTCCCCCGCTTTGTCGCCCGCCGCTCTGTCGCCCACCGTTCCGTCGGCCACTGTCCTGTCGCCCACGGCTCTGCCGGCCGGTGCTGCTCTGCCGGCCACTGCTGCTCTGCCGGCCGCGCATGACCGCGCCCGCTATAACCAGTCCCATAACCACCAGCGCGACCAGGATCACCGGGAAGACGTGGGTCGTCGCGTGCACCAGGCCGACCAGCTTCTGCTTGGTGTTCACATAACCCGGGTCGTGCCAGGCCAACTCGGCCACGGCGGCGACCAGCCAGGCCACCGGCGGCAGGGCGCTCATGACCCACCAGCGGCCGTTCGGGGTCGCCGCGGCGGCGGCCAAGGCGGCGCACAGGACGGTGGGTACCGCGAACCCCGGGCCGTAGTAGTTGCCCAGCAGCTTGCCCACGATGACGGCCAGAATCGGACCGCCCAGCACGGCCGCGGCCGGCAGCCAGTTCGGCGCTCCGGCCAGCAACCGGTCGCCAGTGGCGGAGGCGGTGCCGGATCCGGACCGGGACGCGGCGCGGCGGCGGTCGGCACCCGAGGCACCGCGGTCCGCACGGTCGGCGCGGTCGGCGCGGTCCGCATACTCGGCACGGTCCGCGCCCGGAACGCCACGGTCACCGCGCTCGGTACCCGGAACACCCCGCTCGGGGTACGAAGCATCGTGCCCGGACGGGCCCGGCCCACGGCCATAGCCTGCGTTCGGCGGCTCAGACCGCCCCGACCTCGGCGGCATCGACGACCCGCGGTCCTGGCGGCCGTAGCCGTCCGGGCCCGGACGCCGCGCCGGCGACGTGCGTGCTGATGAGGACATGACGGCGATCCTCACTCAGCCGTTCAACTGGGCCATCCCGCTTTCGTCACAACCGCGCTACAAGGGGGGACGTCCCATCACCGCAAGTAGTCGCCGGCGTTGACCGCAAGTGATTGACCAGTGATCCCACCGGCATAAGGCGACACCATGTAAATGGCCGCATTCGCAACGTCCCCGTCACTGGCGATCTCCGGCAACGCCGTGCGCGCGGTGAGTGACGAGATCACCTGCTCCTCCGGAATGCCTTGTGACGAAGCAGTCCACGCCACATACCCCTGCACCATCGGCCCCCACATCCACGACGGCACGACGGCGTTCACCCGGATCCGCCGCGGCCCCAACTCCTTGGCCATGCCATAGGTCGCGGACAGGAGCGCCCCCTTGGAGGCGGCGTACGCGGCCTGCATGACCTCCGTCGCCGGCACCCACATCGACTGCGACAGGATGTGGACGATGCCCGTGGCGACCCCGGACTCCCGCGCCAGATGCGGGATCGCGGCCTTGCTGAGTTGCAGGGTGCCGACGACGTTGACCTCGTAGACGGCGCGCCAGTCGGCGAAGTCGGCGTCGCTGACACCCCCGAAGACCTGGTCCATCGCCGCGACGTTGACCAACCCGTCCAGCGCGCCGAAGCGTTCGACCGCGAGGTCGACCAACCGCCGGCAGGCGTCCTCGGAGGTGATGTCGGTCGGCGCGTAGGCGACCCGCGCGGCGTCGAAGTCGGCGGCCGCCTTGACCAGGTTCGCCTCGGTCCGCGCCCCCAGCACCACATTCGCGCCCTGGCCGTACGCGGCCTGCGCGACCTCCCGCCCGAGGCCTTCGCCGACCCCTGACACGATCACCGTCTTGCCTTCGAGCAACATGAGCGGAGCCTTTCGTAGGTGGTGACGGCCCTGGCGGCCCGGGTGGCGCGCGGCGCCTGATGGTGCGTCAGATTAGGCGGGGCGGAGTGAGATGGCCAGGGTCAGCGGGGCAGTCCCGACAGCTCCCCGCGACACCCCTTGACGCGCCATTGTTCTAGCTGTTCTATATCAATAGCCCCGAAGGAGGCAGACCTTTGCTCCTCACCGTGGAACCCGACGGCGAAGTCCCGATCTACCAGCAACTGCGCGACCAGATAGTGGAGGCGGTGGCGGCCGGCGTGCTGGTGCCGGGGGATTCGCTGCCGACGACGCGGCAGTTGGCCGCCGATCTAGAGATCAACATGCACACCGTGAACAAGGCGTACGACCTGTTGCGGCGTGAGGGATTGGTGCGGTTGGGACGCCGGACCGGCGCGGTGGTGGCGCGGGGGCCGGGGGACGGGCCCGCTTCGGCGCAGGAGGCCGGGGACTGGGAGCGGCGGGCGCGGACGTTGCTCGCCGAGGGCTTCGCGAAGGGGATGGCGCCACCGGAGGTGCTGGCCCGGTGTCAGGCCCTGCTGGACGAGTTCACAGAACACTGAGTTGGACGGAAGGCTCCGATGCACACCTCTGCTCTGCCCGCGGTCCTGCCGGCCCTGCTGATCGGGTCCCTGTCCCTGCTCACCCCGGTGCTGACGCCGCCGAGCGTGCAGTTCGGGGTGCGGGTGCCGGCCGAGCGCGCCGGGGATCCGGTGGTGGCGGCCGCCCGGCGGACGTACCGGATCGGCGTCGGCGCGGTGACGGTCGTCGCGGTGCTCGCCGGATGGTTCGTGGCGTCGTCGCAGGCTGCGATACCCACCGCCCTGCTGGTCGAGTTCGGCGGATCGCTGGCGGCGTACCTGGTGGCCCGATCGCACGTCGCCGACGCGAAACGCGACGGTCGCTGGTTCGAGGGCCGCACGCAGGTCACCGTCACCGACACCACGCTGCGCACCCGGCCCGAACCGTTCCCCTGGCTGTGGGCCCTGCCGGCAGCGGTGATCACGGCGGGCACGGCGATCGTCGGCGCGATCCGCTACCCGCGCATGCCGGACCGGCTCGTCTCGCACTACGACGGCGGCGGGCACCCGACCTCGTACACCGACAAGAACCTCGGCTCGGCGTTCGCCTTGGTTCTGGCGCAGATCGGGGTCACGGCGCTGATCGTGGCCGTGTCCTGGGCCACCGCCCGCGGCAAGGCGCAGCTCGACGCGCAGGACCCGCACGCCGCGCGCCGGCACCGCCGCTTCGTCACCGCGATGGCGCGCTGCCTGCTGGTCCTGGCGGCCGCCGTGGACCTGTCGATGTTCTTCGGCGCGCTGGCGATGTGGAAGCTGACCGGCAGCACGGGTGTCTTCGTGGTACTGCTGCTGGCGCCGATCGTGCTGGCGACGGCGGGGCTGATCGTGGTGTCGGTCCGGTTCGGGCAGGGCGGTTCGCGGCTGCGACTCGCCGAAGACGTGCCGGGCGGAGGCACTTCGGGTAAAAGCGGCTCGGGCGACAGCAGCTCAGTCAGCCCCGCCGCAAAGTCCGGCGGCACCGTCAACCGCGACGACGACCGCTTCTGGAAGCTGGGGATCTTCTACGCCAACCGCGAGGACCCGTCCGTCTTCGTCCAGAAGCGCTTCGGCGTGGGCTGGACCGTCAACTTCGCACGCCCCGCGACGGTCGGCGTCTTCGTCGGCATCGTCGCCGTCGGGCTGCTGTTCGGGACCCTCCTCGGCTCGCATTGAGCCGCTACAGCGGACGCTAGAGCAGGCACTAAAGCAGGCACTACAGCGGATACCGCAGCGGTGATGCGTCGAGTTGGCTGCGGAAGCGTGCGGCTTCGGGCTGGGGGAGATCATCGAAGACGGCCAGTGCCTGGCGGTGGGATTCCTGCGCCTCCGGGATGCGCCCTTCGGCGTGCCGCACTCGGGCGATGCCGTTGAGGCTGTCGGCGTGGAGGTAGAGGTTGCCCAAGCCGCGCGCCATGGCTATCGACTCTTCGAAGGCGGTGACGGCCTCGTCGAACCGCTCGAGGATGAGATACGTGAACCCGAGGTTGTGCAGGCCCGCCGTGACGAACAGCTGGTCGCTCTGGGCTCTGGCCTCATCGATGGAGGTGACGATGTAGGCCACCGCCTCGCCCGGGCGGCCCAGCCCGTGAAGACACATGGCCACCGTGTTCAATGCGTTGATGCTGCGGTACGCGAGGCGCACTTCGTCGCGGTCCCGCAGGGCCAGGGCCTGGAGGGCGACCTCCAGGCCGCGTTCGTGATCGCCGACCCCGGTGTACGCCATGGCCAGACAGTTCAGCACCTGTTGTCCGGTCACCAAGTCGTCGTGCTCGCGGGTCAGGGCCAGGGCTTCTTCCAGCGGGCCGATCGCCTCCTCGGATCTGTTGTCCGACCAGAGGGTGTACCCCAACCGTTGCAGCACCTGCGCCTCGGCCCCGGGGACGCCACACCGCCGGGCGTGGGGCAGGGCGGCGCGAAGCAGTCGTTCGGACTCCCGCCAGTTCCGGGCGGACTCCTCGATCCGGATCATGCCCAGCGTCAGCAGGACGACCACCCGATCGTGGGCGAGCGCCGCCGCCGCCGAGAGGATCCGCAGCAGGTTCGCCCGTTCCCGGTCGTACCAGGCGAGCGCCTGCCTGCTGTCACGGAACCGCATGCTGTGGCCCCGCGGTTCGGCGGCGGGGAAGGGCGGCGGCTGGCTGAGGTTCACCGTCCGGCCCGCCGCCAGCATGGCCGCCACGTACCAGGTGAAGACCGCGGTGACGGCCTCGGAGCGGTCCTGCTCGCCGAGCTCCGCCGCGGCCCGTTCGGCCGCGTAGGCGCACAGCAGGTCGTGCAGCTCGTAACGGTCCGGGACCTTCTGCTGGACCAGCCGCTCGTCCTGCAACGACTCCAGGATCCGCTCGGCCTCGCCGCGGTCCACCCCGGCCAGCGCGGTGACCGAGACCGCGGTGAAGTCCAGCGCGGGGTGGACGCCGAGCAGCCGGAAGACCCGTTGCGCGGCCGCGGGCAGGCCCTGATACGACAGATCGAAGACCCGGGCCAGTCCCCGGCTGCCCGCCGCGATCTCGTTCAGCCCGTTGCCCAGCCGGTCGGCCAGATACCGCAGGGTCCACACCGGGCGCGAGCGCAGCCGCGCCGCCACCAGCGAGACCGCCAGCGGCAGGCCGCCGCACAGCTCCGCGAGCCGTTCGGCCGCCTCCGGTTCGGCGGCCACCCGCTCGGCGCCCACGATGCGGGCCAGCAGCTCGACCGCCTCGCCCGGGGCGAGCACGTCGAGGGTCACCGAGCGCGCCCCCTCCAACGCGGCCAGGCTGCGGCGGCTGGTGATCAGCACCAGGCAGGTCGGGGAGGCCGGCAGCAGCGGTCGGACCTGGTCGACGTCCGCGGCGTTGTCGAGCAGGAGCAACGCCTGGCGTCCGTGGACGCGGTCGCGGAACATCGCGGCCCGCTCGTCCAGCCCGGCCGGGACATGCGCGGCCGACACCTCCAGCTGACGCAGGAACGCGTCGAGGATGGCAGCCGGGTCGGACGGTTCGTGGTCCGGGTCGAAGCCGCGCAGGTTGGCGTAGAGCTGGACGTCGGCGTAGCGCCCGGCCTGCACGAGGCTGTGCGCCGCGTGCAGGGCGAGCTGCGTCTTTCCGATGCCGGCCATGCCCTCGACCGCCGAGATCACGACGGTGTGCGACTCCTGATCGGCGCCCGCGGTCAACGCGGCGAGCTCCTTCTCCCGCCCGATGAACGTGGCCAGGTCGACAGGCAGCTGTCGCAGTACCGCGGTCGTTCCCACCGCCTTGGAATCGCGGTGCACCCGCAGGTACGCCGAGCGCCAGCGACGCACCGTCTCCTCGTCCGCGCCGAGCGCGCGCACGATACCGATCACCAGATCGAGATCAAGACGCCGCCGCCGGGTCTGGAACACCTCGGCGACCGTGGTGTGCGAAACCGCACGCGGCGGCCGCATCAACGGCCCCACCCGCTTGGCCAGACTCCGGACCGACGGCGAACCGGCCCACAGCCGCAGCTGGTTCAGGTGCTCGATGTAACCGGCCAGGTCGGCGGCCACTTCCGGATCAGGCCTGCCGTCCGGGTCAGCGCTGCCCGACATCGCGCCCTCCCCCTGCCGATCGCAGGCATGGAGTCTAACAAACGGGCGGTGAGCGGAATCAGGGTTTATCGGCGCACATGCCGGCAGTGCTCGGGCCGGTGACATCGGTCGGGTATCCCCCCTTCGCAATATCTGACGTATCGTCAGCTCACCCGGAAGCCCACACCTGGAGGCGCCATGTCGGAAAAACAGGAGCACCCCGAGCGCGAGCCGCGCCCCTACAAGCAACTGGCCTCGGAAGGGCCGTACGGCCCCGGGATCGGCAGTGCCCTGATCACCATGGTGGAGCCGCATCCGGGCCACGAGCTCAGCTATAACAGATGGTACGAAGACGACCATTTCATTTCTGGCGCCATGTCGATGCCGTGGATGTTCGCCGGGCGGCGGTGGGTGGCCACGCGGCCGTTGCAGTTGCTGCGGTATCCGGCCGATTCGGCGGTCGCGAGTCCGGTGACGGCCGGGGCTTACATCACCGTTTACTGGATCAATGAGGGCCGCTATCAGGACCACCTGGACTGGACCGTGGCCATCAATCGGCGGCTGTTGCCGGATGGTCGGGTCTATCAGGAGCGGACGCATGTGTTCACGTCGTTCCAGAACTACCTCGGCGTGGTCTATCGGGACGGTGACAAGGGGCCGCGGGATATCCATGCTCTGAGTTATCCGTATGCGGGGCTGATCGTCGAGGTCTACGACGCGGGGCCGGACCAGGATCCGGCGGCGTTGTCGGCGTGGCTCAGGGAGAAGCACCTGCCCGGCAAGTTGGCGGGATCGCCGGTGGCGCTGGCCATGGTCTTCGAGCCGATGCCGTTGCCGGGGAAGACGCCGACGTACGTCAAGCCGGTCGAGGGGGTCGGCAAGCGCATCACAGTGCTCTACTTCACCGAGGCGGATCCGGCCCAGGACTGGGACCGGTTCGCCGGGGACGGGGCCGCGGCTGAGGCCTCCGGGCTCGGGCGGTTGGAGTTCGCCGCGCCCTTCATCCCGACGCTGCCCGGGACCGATGAGTACGCGGACCAGCTTCGGTGATCGAGCCCTGATTCGGTTCTGATCCGGGTCCGACCCGGGTCCGATCCGGTCCCGACCCGGTCCTGATCGAGCTCTGGGGAACGAGAACGGCCACCGGGAAACCGGTGGCCGTATGCTTCAGCGTCCTGCTCACTCGGTCACAGGTTGCTGATCTCGATCGTCTGCTCGCCGAGCTTGGCGGCGAAGGCGTTCCAGTCCGCGACCGCCTTGTTCTTGGCCCTTCCGGCATCGGTGCCGGCGCTGTTGCCCTTGTTGAAGTTGTCGTTCGCGCCGGGCTTGCCGGTACAGGTCAGGTTGTCGTTGGCCCAGGCCGCGTAGTCCTTCTCGGACTCCGCCGACAGCTGCCAGGAGTCGATCAGGTCCTTCTGCAACTGCTGGCCGCCGGACAGCTTGTCGACGCTGAGCGGCTTCATGCCGTCGGCCTGCGCCTGCCGCTTGGCCGCGACGTCGGTGAAGCTCGCCTTGTTGGCCGCGACGTTCTTGCACTGCTGTACGCCGGTGATCGCGTCGTTGGCCGCCACCCGCAGGGCATGGCTCTGCGAGATCAGGGTGAAGATCGCGTCGGCCTGCGCCTTGGCCGCCGGGTCCACCCCGGGCGGGGCGGAGACGCTGGTGCTCGGCGCCGGGGTGTCGACGTTCGTGGTCTTGCCCGCGTTGTTGGTCTTGGACTTGCCGCCACCGCCGGAGAACGCCACCGCGGCCACCACGACCAGCACCACGAACACCCCGAGGGCGATCAGCAGCGTGCGGTTGGACTGGCGCCGGTCCGGGCCGGTGGCCAACAGCAGGTCCGGGTTGCCGTTGTTCATGCCGCCGTTGTTCATGCCGCCGTACATCGGCGGCTGCGCCGGCACCCTCGGTATGGACTGGGTGTGCGAGTCCGGGTCGACCGGGCCCTGGCCCTGGGCCTGCGCCGAGTAACCGCCCGGATCGTAGGCGCGGCTGGGCAACTGCTGCCCGTAGCCGACCTGGTCCTGAGTCGGGGACTGGTAGACCGGGGCCTGGCGGCCGGTGGAGTCGGCCGGCGGCAGCGCCTGGGTGGGCTGCGGGCCGAGATTGGTGCCGGGACCGGGGCCGAAGTCGGCACCGGGACCAGCGCCGTGGCCGGGGCCGTTGGAGGCCGGCGCGTTCGTCGCAGGATTCTGCGAGTAACCCGATCGCGAATAGCCGGCGGTGCCCGGCACCGAGACGCCTATCGTGCCCTGGTTGGGCATCAGCGAACGGCGGCCGTCGGCCGGGGCGTCACGGAACAGGTGGTCGAACTCGTTCGGGATACCGCCCTGTGCCTGCTGCACGGGCGCCGGCTGGCCCGGCAGCCGCCAGGAGAAGCCGGAGGATTCGGGGATCGGACCGCCCGGGAAACCGTCTTCCTCGGGCGGAACGGGGGAGACTGCCTGGGTAGGCGTCTCGACAGGGGCGAATTGCGCGGTATACGGCTTTTCCGCCTCGGCGGTCGCGACATCCTCCGGCGGCGCCTGTCCGCCCCCGGCTGTCGACTCGCGTTCGTGCGTCTCGTCCATAGGCGGGACCGAGCCTACCCGATCGGACTTTCGATACCTCACCACATCGCCGGATGGAGCCGGCCCGGACGTTCAGGCGTTGATCGGCTCTCCGGGCCGCCGCAAGGCGATCAAGCTGCGGAACTCGCGGGTCGCGGCGACGGCCGCGTACGGGTCCAGCCGCCGGTCGAAATCGTGCAGCGCCTCCACCGCGCGCGCCGACCGGGCCCGGCCGGACAGCTTCACCGCCTCGGTCGCCGCCGCGCAGCCGGCCTCCACCTCACCGCCCTGCACCCGGGCCGCGGCCAGGGTGAACAGGTTCAGCACCCGGCGCCGGGTCTTGTCCACGCCGAAGCCGGCCAACGCCGCGGCGGCCTGTTCGGCGGCCTGCCGCGGCTGGTCCAGATCGCGGTGGCAGGCCGCCGCCGCGTCGGCCACGTAGTGGTGGTCGAAGTAGGAGGACCAGACCGGGGCGTCGCCACCGCCGCGTTCCAGTTCGTCGCTGGCCCGCCCCAGCGCCTGCTCGGCCGCGCGCCGGTCGCGCATCGCGGCGTAGCCGCGCGCCTCGGCGCAGAAGAACTCGGCCCGCACATGGGGTGAGGCCATGCCCCGCGCGCCCTCGTCAGCCGACCGCGCCAGCTGCACGGTTTCCCGCGGTGCGCCGAGCGAGTTGGCCAGATGGCTCATCGCCGACAGGATGTGCCCGCCGTGGGCCCGGTCGCCGGCGGCCTGGGACAGTCTCAGGGCCTGGATGTAGTAGCGCTGGGCCAGACCGAGGCGGCCGGTGTCGCAGGCGAGGTAGCCGGCCAGTTCGGTGAGCGCCGCGGCGGCTCCGAACAGCTGGCGTCCGACCCGCTCCGGATAGGTGCCGCGCAACAGTTCGGCGACCACGCCGTCCAGGTAGCGCACGGCCAGCACCCGGACGTGGCCGCCGCCGAAGCGATGGTCCAGCGCGCGGAAGGCGTCGGTGGTCGCGCGGACCGCGGCGACGTCGGACAGGCCGACGCGCAACGGGGCGTGCCCGTTCTTGGCCGCGGCCATCCCCCGGGCCACCACCGGGTCCTCGGCCATGATCAGCCAGTCCCGGCTCGGCCCGACCATCGCGGCGACCGCGAACGAGGCCGCGCGCAGTTGTTCGCGCCCGGCGGCGTCGGCCCGCCAGAGCCCGGCCGCGACCGCGATCGCCTCCTGGGTGTCGGCGGCCAGCCCGAGCGCGAGGGAGGAACTCCCGTCCCGCTCGTCGACCATGCCGATCTCCTCGACGGTGACCGGCCGCCCCAGTTTGCGGCCCAGGGCCTCGGCGATCAGCGCCGGCGTGGTGGCGCGCGGCTGCTGTCCGCGCAGCCAGCGCGCCACCGAAGTCTTGTCATAACGCAGGTCCAGGCCCAGCTCCGCACCCGCGAGGTTGACCCGCCGGGCCAGTCCCGCGTTCGAGCAGCCGGCCTCGGTGATCAGCTCGGCGAGTCTGCGATTCGGCTCGCGCGGCCCCCGGTGCCCCTCCATACCCTCAGGTGTACCCGCCGGACAATCGGACGAACACGGGTCGAGGAATCTTATACAGATCAACTCGATGAAATATCAGACCTCTTGCACATTCGGGCAATCAGGTGACAAGGGACCCGTAACCAGACTCCAGTCACTCGCGTTATGGGCACATGACTGTGCTGTCACTCCCCGAGGGCGACCTGGCCGACCCCGGACCCGCCCCGTCGGACGCGGACCCGCTGGGCCTCAAGGCCGCCGCGTTGAGCTACATCGAGGAACGGCACTGGGACATCCTCCCGGGCGCGTCAGTGATCCGGGCGGACGGCGCCTGGCGCTGTTCCTGCGGCAACAACGCCTGCCCCGCCCTGGGCTCCCACCCCGCGCACCGGGACTGGAACAAGCAGATCACCGCGCAGCCCTCGCGCGTGCACGGCTGGTGGGACGAGAACCCGGAGGCCGCGATCCTGCTGCCGACCGGCCGCACCTTCGACGTCATCGACGTCCCCGAGCAGGCCGGCTGCCTGGCGCTGGCGCGACTGGAGCGCAACGGGGCGGCGCTGGGCCCGGTCGCCGCGACCCCGACCCGGCGGCTGCACTTCTTCGTCCTGCCGGGCACGAAGAAGAAGATCCCTGAGATGCTGATGCGCGCCGGCTGGGGCCGGGCCCAGCTGGATCTGGTCTGCCACGGCGAGAAGGACTTCGTGGTGGCGCCGCCCTCGCGCATGGGGACCGGCGGGCAGGTGCAGTGGGCACGGCCGCCGGGGGAGTCGAACCGGTGGCTGCCGGAGGCGGCGGAGCTGATCCCGACGCTGGCATACGCGTGTGGGCGTGAGCGGTACTAGCTTCGCCAGAGCCTCTAAGACCTCTGTTACAAGACCCCTGATGAAACAAGACTTCTGACGGAACCAATACGGCGGTCACCGAGTCGGTGACCGCCGTTGTGGTGAGTCCTGTCGGCGAGTGCCTACTCCTTGGGCCGCAGCCCTGCCGCCTTCTTCCGCAAGAACACGACCAACCCGGCCCCGCCGACCACGAGAACGATCGCGATCACCGCCATCGGCAGCAGCGAGCCGCTGGCACCGGTGTGGGCCAGCGTGCCGCCGGTCTTCTCGGACAGCGCCACGGGAGCGGTCCCGGCACTGCTCGTTGCCGCGGCCGCCGCGGTCTTGGCCTTACTGGTCGCCGCGGCGCCCGAAGAGTTGGTGGCCGGGGCGGAGGATGACGCTCCTGTGGTCGGCGTGCCTGCGCCGACGCCCACGGCCGGTACACCGGGGGTGGTGCAGGAGGCGGAAGCCAAGGTGAGGCCACCGCTGACGTTCACCAGACCGACGCCGTCAACGGTAACCCGCGCTTCGACCGAGGCCGAGGCGCCGTCCTGGTCGGTGGTGGTGACCGGGGAGAGGTGCACGTCGGCGTTCACGACGCCGAGGTCCAGCGAGACGTCACCGCTGAGCGGCACCGGGATGTCCTGGCCCAGCAGGGTGATCGTCGCGGGCATCTTCGCCGACGCGACCGGCTTCTGTCCCGGCACGCAAGTCGCCTGCGCGGAGATCGCGTCCAGCTTCAGGATCCCGTTGTCGGCGCTGGCCCCGGGCAACGTCACCAGCGGCAGGAAGACCCGCAGGTTCGCGACGGTCGCGTAGGCCTGGGTGTATCCGCCCGTGCCCCGGATGACCCGCGCCGTCCCCGATGCCAGGTCCGCCTTGATCAGGTCGGCTTCCGGGCCGGGCAGGTGCAGGGTGTCGATCAGGTTGTCGTGCAGCCGGACCACCGAGTTGGTGAAGTTCGCGGAGTCGCCGTTGGCGTCCGGGGCGTCGGCCTCCCCCAGCGCCAGGTTCACCAGCGGCAGGTCCAGCCCGTTCGGCCCGGTGAGGTGCAGCCCGCCGAGCACCGCCGGAAGCAGTTGGACGTCCAGATCGACCCGGCCGGCCACCGCCTTCGCGGTCCCCGGCGAGGGGGAGGAAGCGGACGAGGAAGACGATCCGCTCGCTGAGCCGGAAGGCGTGGCGGGGGACCCGGCGGCGGAAGCGGCCGCGGGCAGCGCCCCGAAGGCGGTCACGGTCAGTGCGGCGACGGACGCGAAGAGTAGGGAACCGCGGCGTCGACGCCCCATCGGGGAAGGCATCAAGCCGCGTAAGTCGGCATCCTGAGTGGATATCGAAGACATCGTGGCGAACCCCCAAGACTTTTGGACAGCCTCGCCATTCTTGCTCACCCTGGGCGGTCTGACTATCACAAAGCGTGGATTCACTCACACAGACTATCCGACCCCGAATTTCCCGGGTAGACCTTTCGTGCGAACGGATCGACCGCCTGAATCAGGCCCGGCGCACCGGTTGACGGCGCGCCGAAACCCCGGCCCGTCAGGCCGCCCGCACCGTCACGAACACGTGCCCGGCCAGCTCCAGGTCCAGCTCGGCGGTCTCCCCCACCGATCCGAGCAGCACCCCGCCCGGCGACACCGAGGCCCGCACCGTCTGTCCGGGCTGCACCCCGGCCCGCCGCAGGCGCAGCATCAGTTCCGGGTCGTTCTGCAACGGCTCGCCGAGCCGCCGGACCACCAGGTTCTGCACCCCACCGCTGCGGGCGCCGCGCTCGACGACGTCCCGCAGGTTCGCCACGTCGCCGTCGAGGAACGCCTCCTGCTCGCCGACGGAGGCGTCCAGTTCGGACAGCCCCGGGATCGGGTTGCCGTAGGGGGACTGGGTCGGGTGGTCCAGCAGTTCCAGCAGCCGGCGCTCGACCGCCTCGCTGATGACGTGCTCCCAGCGGCAGGCCTCGACGTGGACGTCTTCCCACTCCAGCCCGATGACGTCGGTGAGCAGCCGCTCGGCCAGCCGGTGCTTGCGCATCACGCGGACGGCCTGCTCCCGGCCGGCGTCGGTGAGTTCCAGGTGCCGGTCGCCTTCGACGGTCAGCAGGCCGTCGCGCTCCATGCGGGCCACGGTCTGGCTGACGGTCGGGCCGCTCTGGCCCAGCCGCTCGGCGATCCGGGCGCGCAGCGGGGTGATGCCCTCCTCCACGAGCTCGTAGATGGTCCGCAGGTACATCTCGGTGGTGTCGATGAGGTCGCTGCTCACGTTCTCCAGTCCCTTCCCGCGGGCCACGCGGCCGCCGTCACATGGTGCCTAGCCGCCGGTCTCATGGCCGGTACGCGCAGCGGTCCTCCATTGTTGCGCATTCCACCGACAGCCACCGGCACCTCGCGCCGTTTTCTGGCCGGTCAGTGCCGATTCGCCCGGCTAATGCCTTTCGGCGACAGCCGCCAGTCCCAACTTAGGCGCTTCAAGCCCGACCTTCAGCCCAGCAAAGCTTCCGCGCGCTCGGTCCGCAGATGCAGCACGGCCCGGCCGTCCCGCCGAGTGGCCACCAGCCCGGCCCCGCGCAGCACCCCGAGGTGCTGCGAGACCGCTCCGGCGGTCACGCCGAGCCGTCCGGCCAACTCCCCGGTGGTGCCCGGTTCGGCGAGCTGCACGAGCAGTTCGGCCCGGGTGCGGCCGAGGAGCGCCGACAGCGCGTCGGGCGCAGGCTGGCGCGTCTCCCAGACCGTCGCCACGGCCCGCGCCGGGTAGTGCAGCAGACCGGAGGTGACCGGCTTGGTCGCCACGCAGACGTCCGGCCAGCCGAGCACCGTCGGCGACAGCACCAGTGACCGGCCGTCGAGGACCACTTCCTTAGCGGCGAACGGCCAAACGGCCTCGCTGATTCCCGGGCCGTGCAGCCGCAGTTCGCCGTCCGACCAGCGGACGTCGTGGTGCAGGTCGTGGAAGACCGCCTCCACGCCGTGGTCGGCCAGCACCCCGGCCCGGTAGGCGATGTCGGCTTCCAGCACGCCGAGCATCCGCGGCCAGTACGGGGCGACGAGCACGTCGAACACCCGGCGCAGGACGTCGGCCAGGCGGGCCAGACCGGCCGGCGGGTCGTCGTAGAACTCCCGCTGGAAGCGGTCGCCCGGCGGCTCGTTGTTGTCGAAGTAGCGCCGGACCCGCGCCGGATCGGCGGTGCGGATGGTCTCGAGTTCGTCCTCGATCGTCGGCATGTGGACGTCCGGCGGCGGCACCAGCACGCCGGGCCGCACCCCCCGGTCGGTGAACCCCGACAACAGGTCGATCCCGGGGACCTGGGGCAGCAGCGGCCGCGCCCAGCGCACCCACGGCAGATGCACGGCGTGCTTGCCCGGTGCCTGGAGCACGTCCACAGCCTGGAGCGCTTCGTACACCGGGGAGATGGCGAAGCGGACGCGGGCCATCTCGGTCCCGGCGATCGGTATTCGGATCGGCCTGGCCATCAGCGCACCCCCAGCGATTTAGCGTGCTCTAAATCGTAGCCCCGGCCGGGCCGATCTTCGAATCTTGCAGACATGCCCGCTGTCTCTGTCCGCCCAGACTCCCACCACTCAGACCTCCAGCACTCAGACCTCCACCACCCAGACTCCCCCATCCCGGCTCTCCCCCAGGAACCGCGCCCCGACAAGCTCGGCCGCGACTGGCACGTGCTGTTCACCGCGAGCGCGGTTTCCGTCCTCGGCGACGGCGCGTTCGTCGCCGCCCTGCCGCTGCTCGCCGCCGGATACACCCGGGATCCCCGGCTGATATCCGGACTCACGGTCGCCGGGACGTTGCCCTGGTTGGTGTTCTCGTTGCAGGCCGGTGCGATAGCCGACCGCACGGAGAGCCGGCGGCTGTCCATCCGGGCCCAGGGCTGGCAGCTGATCTGCGTACTGGCCGTCGGACTGCTGGCGATGGACCGCGGCGCCGGCTGGGGACTGGCCGCGCTCTACGTCCTGGCCTTCGCCCTGGGCATGGCGGCGGCGCTGGCCAAGAGCGCTTCCCAGCCCCTGATGACGTCCGTGGTCCCGCGCGACCGCCTCATATCGGCGAACGGACAGTTGTACACCGCGCAGTCGGTGGCCAAGGACTTCGTCGGGCCGGCGCTCGGCGCGGCGTTGTTCGCCCTGACCCCGACCCTGCCGTTCTGGGCCGACGCCGTGACGTTCGCGGCGTCGATGCTGCTGATCGCGCGTCTGCCGCGCAGCGGAGCGCCGGCCGTCCTGCCGGGAGCGGGACGCCGATCGCTGCGCGCCGACGTCAAGGAAGGCCTGACGTGGCTGGCCCACCACCGCCTGCTGCGCACCACGACGATGCTCTCGGCGGCGGCGAACTTCGGCTCCACGATGGGCGCCGCGACTCTGGTGCTCTACGTCGGGACGCACCACTACGGCGTGCTGCTGAGCATCGCGGCGATCGGCGGCGTCATCGGCGGCCTGATGAGCCGGGCCGCGGTGGCCCGGCTCGGCGGCCGCGTGGTGGCGCGGGTGTGCTCCTCGGTGACGCCGGTGGCGGGCATCGGGATCGGGCTGTTCGGGCCGAACCTGTTCGTGGTGGCCGGTTTGCTGGCGGTGGTGAGCATGAGCGCCTCGCTGTGGAACGTGGCGGTGGTCTCGCAGCGCCAGCGGCTGGTGCCGCCGCACCTGCTGGGCCGGGTGTCGAGCGCCGGGATCATGGTGATGTGGGGGATGCAGCCGCTCGGCGCGCTGGCCGGCGGGCTGATCGCCTCGGGGTTCGGGCTGGCGGCGCCGTGGGTGGTCGGGGGCTCGCTGCGGATCGTCGCCTCGGTGCTGGCGATCCGCCCGCTGCGGGAATGGCAGGACTGACGGGTTGTCGTCGAAGGGGCCTGACGGACCATAGAAGGGGCCTGGCACACCGGCTGAAGGGGACTGCCAGGGGACTGTCGAGAGTCGGTGCCGCTGAAGGGGATCGGAGGGGGATTCCCTTCAGCGGCGCAGGAGAATGGCGCGGCCGGCCTCGGCCACGTAGGAAGCAAGTTCGAGGTCGACGCTCAGCCACTCGTCCTCGGTGACGGTCACCGTCCCGTTGCGGGGCGGTCTCCCCTTGAGCAGCCGGGCCCGGAGGTAGTCCGCGGGGTGTGAGGAGTCGATCTGCGTGCCGCGATATTCCGAGATACGCGCTGCGCGGATGTACTCGTGTTCTGGGATGGTCTGGATGTAGTCCTCCAGCCCGATCCACATCTCCATCGCGTCCTCAAGGCTGGGCGCGTTGCGGAAGGTCGGGTGCGCGGTCCTTGCCCGGGCCATGTACACCTCGACCGAGGAGCGGGCGTCGAGTTTGCGCACGAGGGCGAGCGCCGCCTTGGTGGAGGCGGTCTCGGCGGCGATGTCGTCGGCGAGGAATTCGGCGCGCAGCGCCACGTGGACTTGGAGCCAGCCGTAGAACTTCTGGAGCCCGGTCATCAACAGATAGAAGGGGAACAGGACGACCGGGAGGAGAAGCTGCCCGAATCCCGCCGTGCCCCGGGACACCGGCCGTCCGTGGGTGCTCGGGTAGAACAGGACGCGCCATTCCCGCAGGCTGCGGTGCGCGCTGGCGACCAGCACGCTCTGTGTGGTGTCCCCGTTGACTTGGTGGCCGAGTTCGTGGCCGAGCAACGCCAGCCGCTCCTCGCCCGCCAGGACCTGCCACAGCGGGACCCCGAGGGTCAGCACCGGCTCGTTGCGGACGCCGCGCCGGGCGGTGCCGGCGTTGAAACGGCCGTCGAAGGAGACGTATTTCGGGGTCGGGGCTCCGTTCGCCTCGCCGATCCGGTCCAGGATCGCGAACAGCTTCGGCGCCTTCCCGCGCTTGATCCAGCCCGCGCCGGGGCGCTTGCCGAACCGCGGCCGCACCACCCAGGCGATGCCGAACCCGAGCAGCGCCACGATGTACAGCGGCCAGAGCCCGCTGAGCAGCGCCGCCACCGCGCCGATGAAGATGACGAGGGTCAGTGTGTGGATCGCCAGTCCGAAGGACACCGCGGCCAACCGCGCGGCGCCGCCGGGCCGGAGGTCGTCGGCCTGGAGCAGACGCTCCTGGAGCGCTTCACCTCTGCGCCGAGCAGTCTCTTGCCGGCGCCGTTCGCGCTTCTTCAGAGTCGCTGACTTCTGTTGTTCATCCTTCGTGATCAGGTAGTGGTCCTGGGCCATGCACCATGGCGCGAACCTGGCGTCGAATTCACCCGTCCACCCGCACTGCTGACAGGTGTATTCGACAGTTCGCGGCGTTTCTGTCAGTGCCACGGCGCAATAATGGTCGCCTGTTCAGCTGGGCAACACCCATCGGAAATCAAGGAACGATAACGATGTCGCTACCGATTCCGCGCGGGGTCTCGATCGACGCGCTGCGCACCGCCGCCCTGGCCTGCCAGGGGTGCGAACTCCACCAAGCCCAGCCCGGTTCGCTGAGCGGGCCGACGCAGACGGTGTTCTCCAAGGGGAACCCCGCCGCACGCGTCGTGTTCGTGGGCGAACAGCCGGGCGACATCGAGGATCGCGAGGGCCTGCCGTTCGTCGGGCCGGCCGGGCAACTGTTCGACCGGGCCATCGCCGAGGCCGGCATCGACCCGCGGCAGGCCTATGTGACCAACAGCGTGAAGCACTTCCGGTTCATGCAGGACCGCCCGGGAGGCCGCCGCATCCACAAGACCCCGGACACCGTCCACGTCGAGGCCTGCAAGCCCTGGCTGCGCGCGGAACTGGCGATCCTGGACCCCGAGGTGGTCGTGGCGCTGGGCGCCACCGCCGGCCGGGCCTTGATCGGCCCGCAGTTCCGGGTGACCCGGGAGCGCGGCAAGGTGTTCATGTGGCCGCCGTCCGGTGACTCCGGGTTCGGCTCGGAGCCCTCGCGGCGGCGCGCGGTGTCCTTCGTCGCGACGTCGCATCCGTCGGCGGTGCTGCGTGCGGACAATCAGGAGACCGCTTATAAGGAGATGGTGTCGGACCTGCAATTGGTGGCCCGGATGTTGGCTTGAGAGTGTGGATCCCATGCTGACAATCTCGCGACGCTTCAACGGTCCCCCGCATTCCGGCAACGGCGGCTACGTCTCCGGGATGCTCGCGCAGCTGGTCCTGGCCGAGTTCGGGGACACGCCAGGGGCCAAGGTCGAAGTCACGCTGCGCAAACCGCCGCCGCTGGAGAAGCCGCTCACCGTACGGCAGCCGGAGGAGAGCGAGAGCCTGCGGTTGCTGGACGGCAGCACGGTGATCGCCGAAGCGGAGCTCGTGGAGGCCGCCGGGGAACTGATCGAGCCGGTCTCCTATGACGAGGCGGTCACGGCGGCCAAGGGCTACGCCGGACTCAGCGGGCATCCGTTCCTGACCTGCTTCGTCTGCGGGCCGGACCATCCCAGTGGCCTGCACGTGTACCCCGGGCCGGTGCCGGGCCGCAAGGGCGTGGTGGCGGCTCCGTGGACGCCCACGGAGGACACCGTGGGACCGGAATTCGTATGGGGCGCACTGGACTGTCCCGGAGGCTGGTCGGCCGGCGATCTCGCGGACCGGCCGATGGTGCTCGGCCGGATGAGCGTCGAGATGCTGTCGGACCAGCCGGTCCTTGCCGGGGAACGCTATGTGGTGCTCGGGAGGCACCTGCGCACCGAGGGACGCAAGACGTTCACCGTCTCGGCGCTCTACGGCCCTTCGGGGGAGCCGATGGCGAGCGCCGAGGCCGTGTGGATCGCGGTCGATCCGGCCACGGTGCGGCCGGTGGTCACGGACTGAGCCGCTCGATGCTCCAGCCTTCGGGGTTCTGGTTGTCGCGCTTGTAGCGGAGCCGGTCGTGGAGGCGGTCGGGACGGCCCTGCCAGAACTCGACCGTCTCCGGACGGACCAGGAAGCCGCCCCAGAATTCCGGCAGCGGGACCTGTGTCCCCTCGGGCCACTGTTCGGCCAGTTCGGCGGCCCGCTTGTCCAGCCAGTCGCGGCCGGCGATCACCGTGGACTGCTCGCTGGCCCAGGCCCCGATCTGCGAGCCGTGCGGGCGGGTGGCGAAGTATTCCTCATCGGCGTCGCGGTCGAGTTTGGTGGCCGCGCCGATGACGATCACCTGGCGGTGCAGCGTGTACCAGGGGAAAAGCAGCGAGCAGCGGGGGTTCGCGGCCAGCTCCCTGCCCTTGCGGGAGCCGAGGTTGGTGTAGAAGATGAATCCGGTTTCGTCGAACCCCTTCAACAGCACTGACCTGCTGGAGGGCTGGCCGTCCAGGTCAGTGGTAGAGACCACCATGGCGTTCGGCTCGGGCAGGGAAGCCCGGACGGCGTCGTCCAGCCACACGGCGAATTGGAGGTGGGGTGCGCCGGCCGCGTCCTGTTCACGCAGCGTTCCGATGCCGTATTCCCGGCGGAGCGCCGCCAGCGCTTCAGAGTCCACGGGCCCACGGTAACGCGTGTGACATTCCAGACACAGCAGTGCCCCCGGTGCAGAGCACCCTGTGTGGCGAGTCACTATAGGAGAGACGCACTAATCACGACACCACAGTGTCGTCACGATGGCGCCGGGTAAGGCGACACCGTGGCAAGCCAGCTGGCCGCATCGAGCCACAGCACGTAGAGCGGCACAAAGAAACAGAGGGAGTACACATGTCCGACTTCGTACCGGGCCTGGAGGGCGTCATCGCCTTCGAGTCCGAAATCGCCGAACCGGATAAGGAAGGCGGCGCTCTCCGGTACCGCGGAGTCGACATCGAAGACCTCGTCGGGCGCGTGACGTTCGGCAACGTGTGGGGCCTTCTGGTGGACGGCAAGTTCAACCCGGGTCTGCCGCCGGCGGAGCCGTACCCGGTGCCGGTGCATTCCGGCGACGTGCGCGTCGACGTCCAGTCCGCGCTCGCCATGCTGGCCCCGGTCTGGGGTCTCCAGCCGCTCCTGGACACCTCGGAGGAGAAAGCCCGCGAAGACCTCGCGCGCGCCGCCGTCATGGCGCTGTCCTTCGTGGCCCAGTCCGCCCGCTCGATCGAGCACCCGGGCCAGGCCATGGTGCCGCAGAGCGAGGTCGACAAGGCCGAGACGATCGTCGAGCGCTTCATGATCCGCTGGCGCGGTGAGCCGGACCCCAAGCACGTCCAGGCCATCGACGCTTACTGGACCTCGGCGGCCGAGCACGGCATGAACGCCTCGACCTTCACCGCCCGCGTCATCGCCTCCACCGGCGCCGACGCCGCGGCCGCGCTGTCCGGCGCGGTCGGCGCGATGTCCGGCCCGCTGCACGGCGGCGCCCCGGCGCGCGTGCTGCACATGGTCGAGGCGGTCGAGGAGATCGGCGACGCCCGCAAGTACGTCAAGAGCGTCCTGGACAAGGGCGACCGCCTGATGGGCTTCGGCCACCGCGTGTACCGCGCCCAGGACCCGCGCGCCCGCGTCCTGCGCCGCACCGCCAAGGAGCTGGACGCGCCCCGCTACGAGGTCGCCCTGGCCCTGGAGGAGGCCGCGCTGGCCGAGCTGCACGAGCGCCGCCCGGACCGGGTGCTGGAGACCAACGTCGAGTTCTGGGCCGCCGTGGTCCTGGACTTCGCACAGGTGCCGGCGAACATGTTCACCTCGCTGTTCACCTGCGCCCGCACCGCCGGGTGGAGCGCGCACATCCTGGAGCAGAAGAAGACCGGCCGCCTGATCCGGCCGTCGTCCCGCTACATCGGCCCCGGCCCGCGCAAGCCGGAGACCGTCGAGGGCTTCGAGACGATGGTGCCGCCGAGCGGCTTCCACACGTACAAGGGCTGACCCGCCTCGGTCGGCTCTGAATCCGACCCCGCCGGTCACGCTTCGCAAAGAAAGGGTTCCCCCGTTCGGGGGAGCCCTTTTCGCTTGTCCGGACGGAGCCGCCCGGACCAACCCCGGCAGACCGCTCAGAGCTCGTTCAGAACCCGCTCAGAGCTCGTTCAAAGGCGCTCAGAGCTCGTTCACCGAACTCCAGTCGTCGTCCCCGTGCCCGGCCTCGACCGCCGCCCCGAACACGCCCCGCACGCTGTCCAGGATCGGGTGCGGCAGATCGCCGGCCAGCCGCGCGGCGTAGGTGAGGTCCTTGTGGGCCAAGCGCGCCGCGAAGTTGATCGGATCCGGCGACTGCCGGTGGCTGGCCCAAGCCAGCTGGGTGACCGCCCCGCCGGGACGGTCGGCGAACGCCGCGCCGACCGCTTCGGGGTCCAGGCCCGCCGCGACGGCCAGCCGCAGGGCCTCGCCGAAGGCCGCCATGTGGGCCGCCTGCAGACTGTTGAGGACCAGCTTGAAACGGGTCCCGGAGCCGGCCGGGCCGAAGTACCGGACCTCGCGGGAGAACGCCTGAAGGACCGGCTCCAGCTTCGCCAGCCCGGCCTGGTCGCCGCCGACGAGCAGCACCAGGGTCCCGGCCCGGGCTGCGGCAGCACCGCCGGTCAGCGGCATGTCGTAGAAGGGCAGACCGCGCTCAGCGATGGCTCCGGCCAGTTCCGCCACCCAGTCCACCGACAGCGTGGCCGAGGCGACCAGGACCGTGCCGTCCCGGACTCCGGCCAGGATGCCCTCGGGGCCGAGCCACACCCGGCGGGAGGACTCGTCGTCGGCGGTCACTTCGAAGACCACCTCGGCGCGGGCGGCGGCCGCCGCCGGCGTGTCCGCGACCTCGGCCCCGGCCTCGCGCAGGTCCGCGACCTTCTCCGGCGTGCGGTTCCAGAGGATCACGCGGTGTCCGTGCTTGAGCAGGTTCTCGGCCATCCCCCGGCCCATGATGCCCACACCCACGATCGCGACGTCCGCCATGACGGTGCCCCTTCCAGTACGACGCTTTGCTGTGCAGTCCTTTGCTGTACAGTCCAACGCGATCCCGTCCGGAAAACATGCCGCCGGCCGTACAGCCCCCCAACGCATGGGTGACCAGACTCGCATCGACGAGTTCACCGAGTACGCGACGGCGCGGCAGAACCACTTGCTGCGCACCGCGTATCTCTCTGATCGCCAACCCGGCCTTCGCCCGGCTGATCGGCTACGACGTCCGGACCCTGGACCAGCCCGTGCCCCCCGCCTGAGCCAGACCGCGCTCGACGCGCCAGCCCTCGCCGGCCACTTCTCACCTGGCGGAGGCTGGCGTGTCTCGTTTCACGGGACGCACCCCGGATCTTGGACACAACCCCGTTACGATACGAACAGGCCTTGGCCAACGACGCCCTGGGCCACCCGACTTCTCCCCTGTAACGACAACGCTCGGAGAACCGCGTGGCTGACATCACCATCCCCCAGAACCTCCTGCCCGCCGACGGCCGGTTCGGCTGCGGCCCGTCCAAGGTGCGCCCCGAAGCGGTCGCCAAGCTGGCCACCGAGGGCGCGAAGATCCTCGGCACCTCGCACCGCCAGGCCCCGGTGAAGAACCTGGTCGGCCGGGTGCGCGCGGGGGTGAGCGAGCTGTTCTCGCTGCCCGAGGGCTACGAGGTGGTGCTCGGCAACGGCGGGACCACCGCGTTCTGGGACATCGCCGCGTTCGGCCTGGTGCGGGCCAAGACCCAGCACCTGAGCTTCGGCGAGTTCTCCTCCAAGTTCGCCGGGTCGGTGAAGGCCGCGCCGTGGCTGGAGGAGCCCTCGATCGTGAAGTCCGAGCCCGGGACGCACCCGACAGCGGTCGCCGAGGCCGGGGTCGACGTCTACGCGCTGACCCACAACGAGACCTCGACCGGGGTGGCGATGCCGATCGCGCGCCCGGCCGGGATCGACGAGGGCGCGCTGGTGCTGGTCGACGCGACGTCCGGGGCCGGCGGCCTGCCGGTGGACATCGCCGAGACCGACGTCTATTACTTCGCCCCGCAGAAGTGCTTCGCCTCCGACGGCGGCCTGTGGATCGCGGTCTTCTCCCCTGCCGCTCTTGAACGGGCTGCGGAGATCGCCGGCTCGGGCCGGTACATCCCGCCGTTCTTCAGCCTGCCGACCGCGATCGACAACTCCGCGAAGAACCAGACGTACAACACGCCGTCGGTGGCCACGCTGTTCCTGATGGCCGAGCAGCTGGACTGGCTGAACGGCAACGGCGGCCTGGACTGGGCCACCGCGCGGACCGCCGACAGCTCCTCGCGGCTGTACAACTGGGCCGAGCGGACCGAGTACACCACGCCGTTCGTCGCCGACCCGGCGCAGCGCTCGCAGGTGGTCGGCACCGTCGACCTGGCCGAGGGGATAAGCGCGGACAAGGTCTCGGCGGCGCTGCGGGAGAACGGGATCGTCGACACCGACGCCTACCGCAAGCTCGGCCGGAACCAGCTGCGGATCGCGATGTTCCCGGCGGTGGAGCCGGAGGACGTCGACAAGCTGACCGCGAGCATCGACTACGTGGTCGAGCGCCTGGCGTAAGCGCGCCTCAGCGCAGCACGGAGGCGATCACCACGACAGCGAGGATCGCCACCAGCACGAAAGTGACGACCCTGGAGCGGGTACGAGTGTTCACCGCTCCAGGGTAATGCGATCGGCTCAGCGTCCCGTCAGTGCCCAGTGCGCGACGCGTTCGTAACGTTTGTAGGGCCCGCCGTTGGCCCCGTTCACGGTGTGGGCGGCGTTGGCGCCGTTGGCCCCGTTGGCGGCGTGCGGAGCCTCCCCCACCTCGGCCACCGTGAACAGCTCGACTTCCCCGGCCAGCCAGCCCGGCGACCGGAAGGGGCGGGCCCGGTCCACGATCGGCGTCAGGTCCAGCGGCCCGGTCTGGTCGTCCTGGGTGGCGCCGCGGGGCACGCCGTTCACCCGGGCGAGGGTCAGATGCGGACGATAGGGGCGGTCCTCCACCCGGATGTGGCAGCGGCGAGCGGCGGCCCCGGCGGCTTCGGCGAGCCGGCCCAGCCGGTCACACTCGCCCTGCACGCCGAACCACAGCGCGCGCGGCCCGAACCGTCCGGCGCCGGCCAGCGACAGCTCCATCGGCGTGGTCCGCGCCGCCACCCGGCCCAGCCGTTCGACCAGGTCGGCGGCCTTCTCCTCGGACACCTCGCCGTAGAAGGCGACCGTGATGTGCCACGTCTCCGGCCGGGTCCAGCGCAGCAGGGCGTTGGCCCCGGGCTCGTTGCCCCGCTTCAGCGCGTCGACCGCGGCCCGCACCTCCAGCAGGACCGCACGGGGTGGCGTGATCGCCACGAACAAGCGCATGCGTCTCCTTGAGGTTCCCCCAGCACGCCTGCACCGCACACGGACGCCCGCACCGCTCAGCGCGCTTCACACCTTGTGAGAGCACCCACAATACGGCGTGTGACCGGCGAGTTGTCGATACGCGACCGGAGGATTTTCTACGCCATGTCGCGCCGCGACGCGCCGGTGACGCACAGGTCACCCACAGTCGGCGAAGGGCTGGCGCAAAGCGGGGCGGGCGGGCGACGCGGGCCGAGGCGGATCTTCGGCCGCGCGGCCGGGCGGACTGAGGCGGATCTCAGCCGCGCGGCGGGCCGGACCTCAGGCCGCGGGGCGGGGCGTACCTGAAGACCGCAGGGCAGAGCAGGGCGGGCCTCAGGCCGCGGACCGCACCGCCAGCCGCTCGGCCAGCCGGGTCGGGGAGTGCGCGACCAGCCGCTCCCGCACCGACATGTCCTTCACCCGGGCCAGCGCGTAGGCCGCGATCACCGCGGCGACCAGCGATATCAGCCCGCCGCCGCCGACCGCGTAGCGCGCGCCGAAGTGCTGGCCGACCCAGCCGACCAGCGGCGAGCCGACCGGCGTGCCGCCGAGGAAGACCACCATGTAGACGCTCATCACGCGCCCGCGCATCTCCGGCTCCACGCCGGTCTGCATGGTGGCGTTGGCCGCGGTGGTGACCATGATCGTCATCACCCCGACCGGCAGCAGCAGCGCCCCGTACAGCACCGGGTTCGGCATCAGCGAGACCACGGTGGCCGCCAGCCCGAAGCCGCAGGCGGACAGCAGCACCAGCGCCACCCCGACCCGCTTCTTGCGCGCGGTGACCAGCGCGCCGGACAGCGCGCCGAGCGCCAGCATGATGTTCAGCAGGCCGAAGACGCCCTTGCCGAGGTGGAAGGTCTGGGTCGCCATCAGCGTGCTGGTCAGCTGGAAGTTCAGGCCGAAGGTGGCCAGGAAGAACATGCAGGCCAGCACCGCCACCAGGTCCGGACGGGTGCGCAGGTAGGCGAAGGCCTCGCGGTACTGGCCCTTGGCCCGGACGATCGGCACCGGGGCGTGCAGTTCCTCGCGCCGGATCAGGGCCAGCGCGGTGATGATCGCGATCGCGGTGATGGCGTTGGTGATGAACACCCAGCCGACGTCCATCACCGCCAGCGCCAGACTGGCCAGCGCCGGGCCCAGCATCCGGGCCAGGTTGAAGGTGGCGGCGTTCAGCGAGACCGCGTTCGGCAGCGCCTCGGGCCCGACCAGCTCGATCACGAAGGACTGGCGCGCGGGGTTGTCGAAGGCGTTGACCGTGCCGCCGATCAGGGCGATGACGTAGACCTGCCAGAGCTGCACCGCGTTGGAGACGATCAGCAGGCCCAGCACCAGCGCGCACAGCCCGGTCAGCGTCGCGGTGAGCATCAGCAGCCGGTTCTTGCGGTAGCGGTCGGCCAGCGCGCCGCCCCACAGGCTGAATATCAGGGACGGGCCGAACTGCAACGCGGTGACGATGCCGAGATCGGTGCCGGAGCCGGTGAGCGAGACGACGAGCCAGTCCTGGGCGATGCGCTGCATCCAGATACCGGTGTTCGATACCACCATGCCGCCGGCGAAAAGACGATAGTTACGGATCGACAGCGATGAGAAGGTGGCTGACTTCACGGCTGGGCAGGCCCCCCAAAGGTGCTTCGTCCCGACGGCCCGTGCGGCACGCGGGGCGAAACTTAGCCTACCTTAATATTTGACTTTCGGTAACCCCCCAGACCCGGGTGGCGGGCATTACTGGGGTCGGGACGCGGGCCGCACTACACGCCTGATACGAGCAGCACTGCGACTCCGGCGCGGGCAACAGCGAGCGCGCCGTGTCATCTCTGTGTCATCTGGTGGTGAACGTCCTGGCTTCCTCGGGGAAGCCGTCGGCGTCGAGATGGACCCCGCCGGTGACCTCGGCGATGAGCGCCGCCGCGGCGCGGAGGGCCTGCGCCGGATGCGGACGCGGGGCCGCGGAGCGGGGCGCGTGCGGCGAGGCGTCACAGAACTCATACACGCTGCGCGGCCAGGCCGCGTCAGCACGCTGCCGCAGGGCCGGCGGCAGCCGGGTCGACGGCCACCGGCTCTCCGGGCCCGCCGGGCTGACCCGGACCTCCAGCAGGTCCCGGTGCCGCAGGATGTAGCCGCCGCCGTCCGGGACCACCTCGCGGACCAGGTCCGGCGCGATCGGCCGCAGGATCTCGCGCAGCACGATCCACGGCAGCATCTCGTGGCTGAAGACGGCATGGTCGGCGTCACCGGGCAGCGCGGGGTCCTCGTGCGGGGCATGGATCGGGCCGCCGGGGAGCCGGGCCACCCCGCGCAGCCGCTTGGCCAGGCCGCGGACCAGGTGCCAGGCATCGGCCTCGGGACCGGTGGGCAGGCCCTGCGGGTAGCGGAGGCGGAGCAGGTCGGCGTGCCGGCTATCGACGATCTTGGTGCGGGCCCGCCGGACCTCGGCGACGTAGGCGAGGCCGAGGGACGCGGCCGGGCCGACGGTCGGCAGGCCCGCGTCGGCGCGGAGCATGGGGGTCAGGCGCAGGGGGCCGTGCCAGCGGATGCCTTCGGCGAGGAGGGCGGGGGCGGGGAGCACTGGGATGGCGCGATCGGCTTCCAGTCGCTCAGCGCCCGTGCGCTCACCTGTGGGCTCGCCCGTGCGCAGGGCATACTCGGCGCGGGTCGGATGCGGCACCGCCTCGGACCCGGGCGGTTGCGGGGCCGGCCCGGGGACCGTCACCCCCGCCCGCCGCTCCGGCTGCCACCCCGGATTCCAGGCGGCGACCAGCCCGGAGACCGTCCCGGGGGCCTGGAGCGCGGACAGCAGCAGCACCGGGTTGTCCCGGAGCAGGCGGTCCGGACGGGTGGCGGGCTGGTCCGCCGTACGGGCGAAGGGCCAACGAGCTGACAAGGCGACCACACCGTCACTGTGTCAGCGGGCGGGGCCCGGTATTCGTATCCGGGCCCAGATTCACCCGGTCGGCGGCGCCGGGCACCCCACCCGATCGACGTCAGCCTTCACGCGGCGGAATCGGACTCAGCGAGACCAGACTCAGTCGGTGAACTTCGACTCAGCCTCCGCCGCGAGCTTGTCCGCCTTGGCGATGTCCGTCCGATGGAAGCTCAGGTAACTCCGCGACGGCGTCGGCCCCCGCTGGTTCTGGTACCGCGACTGGTTCACGGCCGAACCGTACGGATTCTCCGCCGCCGAGGACAGCTTGAAGAAGCACAGCTGGCCGATCTTCATACCTGGCCACAGCTTGATCGGCAGCGTCGCGACGTTCGACAACTCCAACGTCACATGCCCGGAGAACCCGGGATCGATGAACCCGGCGGTCGAGTGCGTCAGCAACCCCAACCGCCCCAGACTCGACTTGCCCTCCAGCCGCGCGGCCAGATCATCCGGCAACGTCACGACCTCATACGTCGAGGCCAACACGAACTCCCCCGGATGCAGAATGAACGACTCATCCCCATCCGGCTCCACCAACCGCGTCAGCTCAGACTGCTCCTGCGCCGGATCGATGTACGGATACCGGTGGTTCTCGAACACCCGAAAGAACCGGTCCAGCCGCACATCCACACTGGAAGGCTGCACCATCGCCGGCTCGAACGGGTCTAGAACAACCCGCCCCGCCCCGATTTCAGCCCGGATGTCCTTATCTGAGAGCAACACGGACCCCACGTTATCGGCACCGGCCGCGCACCCCCTAATGCTCCGC
>NZ_JAAFZA010000329.1 GCF_015356865.1 Catenulispora pinisilvae | reverse complement strand
GACGGCATCGCCGCGGCTTTCCGCGAGACTGCCTTCTCCTTCGAGGCACCGGCCTCCGCCGTACTGCACGCGGGGGCGCTGGCCCACGCCCGGCGCCACCGGCGCCGCTCGGCCGCCGCCGGGACGCTGGCGGCGGTCGCGGCGGTCGGCGTCGCCGGCGCCGTCGTCACCCAGATCCCGTCGCACGCCGGGGCTTCCACGACTTCGTCAGTCGGACCGGGCACAGCCGGTGTCACAGCATCGAGCTCGACTCCGAGCCCGAGCCCGAGCCACTCGACGTCGCCGGCGGCCGTCGCCCCGACGCACGTGACAGCGGCTGAGGGCAAGGCGCTCGCGAACCTCGTCCTCGACACCGCGCTGGGCGCCCTTCCGCCCGGCTCGCATCCCGTCAACACGGGCTTCGGCGCGGGCGGCACGAAGATCCCGAACGGGAAGAACCTGCCGGTCAACGGCGCTCCAGCGGACCTCCTCGGCCTCGTCAACGGGACGTGGAACATGGGCACCGCGGACGGTCCGGGCGTCGGGGTCTCGGTCGCGGTCCGCACCGACGCACTGAGCTGTCAGAAGATGAAGCTGAGCCCGCAGGACGTGTGCACCATCGCCCCGTTCGCCAAGGGCGGCGAGCTCGTCACACACGAAAGCCGGAAGGATCCCGTAAACCAGACCGGTCCCTACTTCCTGTCCTACGTCTGGCTGCGCCCAGACGGCGCTGATATCGCAGTCGACATGGTGGAACCGTCGCCCTCGCAGTTCGCATTGACCAGCGACCAGGCGAACACACTGCTGGCGGCACCGGGCTGGGACCAGGCAGTCACAAAGTTGAAGGCCCTCGTCGCCGACGCGGCCAACGTCCCAGGAAGCTGACGGCCCAGGAAGCTGACGGCCTACCGCGGTCGATCGAACCGGCGGTGACACGGAGCGCGCCTGTGTCACCGCCGGTTCAGCGGGTTCGACAGCGCAGGTCATGGTGCTCGAAAGGGCCGTCTATAGAAGGAGTCTTCGACACCCCGCCTCAGGTTCAGGGTTAGCACTTAACGTCCGACGCCCTCACCCTCACCCACAGCGCGAGCCAGCACCCACTGCCAGGCTTCGCGCCCCATCCCCGTCTCCCTACTCACCAACTCGTCGACGATCGGTGTGAAGCCGGCCTCGGTGAGGTGGCGGGTGTTCGTGGCCGGATCGTGGCTGGCGAAGAACATGGGGACGCCGAGCCACGGTTCTACGTCGTCGGCCGACCCGCCCTGGCCGAAGGAAGCCAGCAGGAGGCCGCCGGGGCGGAGCCAACGGGCGATCTTGACCAGCAGGGGCTGCTGCTGCTCGCGGGGGATGTGGTTGAAGCTGTAGAACGCAGTGACGGCGTCGAACGAGGCGTCCGGCAACTCCAGACTGATCATGTCCGCCTTACGGAACGCGGCATTCGGCACCCGCTGCGCGGCGAGCGCCAGCTGGGCCGCCGAAATATCCACGCCGAGAACGTCAAAACGTTGAGCCAGCAAGGCGGTCGCCGGCACCCCGGCACCACAGCCGAGCTCCAGAACACGCGCGCCGTCAGGAAGGCGGCCGGCCAACTCGCCCACGAAGCGGATCCGGGGATCGTCGGGGACGCCTTCGCCGAACACGGCCAAGTACTGCTCGGCCATGGCGTCGTATCCGGACTCGATGATGTTCTGCGGATCGGAACTCATGTGGCAGCAAGCTAGCCCCGCGCACGTCCCACAACCACGGGTTTTCTCAGCCGAGCAAAGCCAGTGGCCGCTCGGCCTGCCGTTCCAGGGCGACGCTAGTCCGCCCCGATGATCTGCGACAACCAGGTGTCGACACTGGCTCCCAGGGGCTTCGTGACGTCGATTCCCTGGCCGTTCCACTGCTGGCCGCCGGCGTTGATGCACGGCACGCCGGGGCAATGCAGGGTGTTGATGGCGGTGTCGTAGTTCGCGCGGATCGCCGCTGCGTACGGCTGATCGTCCACACACTTCACAAACGACGGGGTCACCAGACCGGGGATCCCCCGGGCGATGGAGATCATCTCCGACGGCGAGTTGAAGGGGTCTTGGGCGTCCGACGCCGGTTGGTGCGCGAAGACCGCGGCCCGGTAGGCGAGGAAGTCGCCCTGATCGGCCGCACACTGCACGGCGTTTCCCGCGACCACGGACCCGGTTCCGTTCGTCATGTCGTCCCGGTCGATCAGGTCGACCGGGCGGTACTCGACCTCGACCTTCCCGGAGGCGGTCTCCTGCTTGAGCAGCGCGCTGGTCCCGCTGTCGACCTGGCGGCACGGCGGGCAGCGGTAGTCGTCGTAGATCACCACCTTCGTCTTCGCCGACGCCGATCCCAGGGTCACCACGGCGTCCGCGGCCGCCGGCAGTCGCCCCGGGCTGGCCGCCGCACCGGGCTGCGCAGGGCTGCCGGCCGTTCCGGAAGCGAAGGCCGTCCCCGCGATCACCGCCGCGGCGACAGCTCCGAGCACCGCCGAGCCCGCCAGACCGTTCCGCCAACGGACCGAGGACCGCCCCCGCCGCAGGATCACGTCGGTCGGTGCCGCCGCGACCCGTGCCTTGCCGGCGGTGCCGGTCATGATCTCGCGCAGGCCGTCCTCCCACGAATCCTGTGTCATGCCCGTGCTCCTCTCAACGACGCCGCCGGCTCCCGAAACGAGGACAGCCCGGCCAGACCCGCGTCATTCCTCAACTTCGCCAGCGCCCGTGAGGCCTGGCTCTTGACGTTGCCGACGGAACAGCCGAGTAGTTCGGCGACCTCGCCCTCGGCCAGGTCCTCCCAATACCGCAGCACCACGATCGCGCGCTGCCGCGGCGGCAGCCCGGCCAGCGCCGCGAACAGCACGTGCCGTTCCTCGACCGCGCGACTGGCATCCGGCCACGCGTGCGGCTCCGGCACCGTGGCGACGCTGTACTCCACCGGCCGCTTCGACCGGAACCGACTCCGGTTGGCGTTGACCAGGATCTTGCGCACATAGGCGTCGACGTCCTCGACCCGGCGCACCCGGTGCCACGACCGGTAGGCCTTGATCAACGTCGTCTGGGCGAGGTCTTCGGCGTGGCCGAGATCCCCCGTCAGCAGATACGCCGTCCGCACCAGCCCCGGCCACCGCGCAGCCGTGAAATGGCGGAACTCGTCTTCGTCCTCGGACCGCATCCGGTACCCCCTTCCGCACGCACAAACCGCGGGGCCGCCAGAACAGGTTGCATGACCGTGCCCCAACTATCGGAACCGCCGATGGTCGCCGGATAGCGCCGACGGGTATCACCCGGACATGACCGACATCGAGATCCGCCCGGCGACCCTGGACGATCTGGACGGCCTCACCCAAGACAGTGCCGACCTGTTCGCCGAGGACGGCGTCACCCGGGACCGGCTGCGTGACCCGGAATGGCCGCGCGACGACATCCGCATCAGGTGTGCCGGACTCATCGCCGCTCCAGACGCACTGGTACTGGTCGCTGTAGAGGACGACACGGTAGTCGGGCACTTAATAGGAACCTTCAGCCCGGCGTCCTCTATGTGGACCGCGGCGCGCGCCGAACTAGTCAGCACGCATGTAGCGGTTCCCTATAGAGGACAAGGGATCGGCGGCCGTCTGGTCGAGGACTTCACCGTCTGGGGACGCGAACGCGGAGCCGTACGCCTCCACGTCTCCGCATATACGGCGAACGACTCCGCGATCCGCTTCTATCAGCGCTATGGCTTCGTGCCGCTGTCGATCGAGCTAGCCCTCGACGTCGACTAGGTTCGCCTTCAGCGCGGCGACCAGAGCAGCGTCGACACCGAGTTCCTGTTCTGCGTAACCTTCTACAGAGCCGTAGCGGGCCTTCAGATCAGCGATGAACAGCTCCAGCGGATCCTTAGGAGCGCGCGCATAGGCGGGCCACTTCAGTTCGCGATCGGGGTAGAACGCCTTCCAGTCCGCGATCAACCGTTGCGTCGCCAACTCGGTCAGCGCGAAGTCGTCCAGCACCGTCTCCTCGGAAACGCCGATCAGGGTGAGGACGTACAGAGCGATGATGCCGGTGCGGTCCTTGCCCGAGGCGCAGTGGAAAACCGTGGGGCCGGACTCGGGATCGGCGATGACGTCCAAGACCTCACGGATCTCTTTGACGCCGTCCTGTGAGACCTCCATATAGCGATCCGCGAGGAACCGCCACGGATCGAAGTCGCTTCCCAGCGCGCCCTGGTCGTACGGCTGGTGCTCGATGCTCGCGTTCACATAGCGCAGCCCGGGGAAGTCCGGCACCCGGCCGGCCTTCTCTATCTCCCAGGGATAACGCAGGTCGATGACCGTGTGCACGTCCAGCGCCCGGAAGCGCTCGACGTCAGCCGCCTCGCGCAGCTTCCCGAGGCTGTCCGACCGGTACAGCACGCCCCACTTCGTGGTGCCGCCGTCCGCGGTCGGGTAGCCGCCGAGATCACGGAAGTTGTGCAGGCGCTGGAATTCCACGTGTCTGGTCATGACGCCCAGTGTGGATCATCGGCAGGCGCTAGGCGGCCGCCTCGTCATAGCGGGCCTGGAGCGCCTCGATCTCCGGCATCCGGCTCTCCAGGAAGTGCACCAGGCCCTTCAGACGTTCGGCGATCTCCCTGCCGAGCGGGGTCAGCTGGTACTCGACCCGCGGCGGCATCGTCGACTGCACCTCGCGGACCACGGAACCGTCCCGCTCCAGGGCTTGCAGCCCCTGGGACAGCATCTTCTCGCTCACCCCGTCGACCCGTCGGCGCAGCTCGTTGAACCGGACCGGCCCCTCCAGCAGGGCCATCATGATCAGCGTGCCCCAGCGGCCGGTCACGTGCTCCAGGACGGGGCGCGACGGACAGCGCGCCTGCAAGACGTCGAAGACCAGGTCCAGGGCGCGCTCTTCGGAATCGGCTGATTCGGCGCGCGTACTCATGCCGTCCACGGTACCCCACCCGCTTTCCCCGCGGTAGTGCTGTGCCCCGGGTTGCACTTTCCAAAAGTTAGTGCAATCGTTGACCCCGCACTAACCGATAGAAAGCGCCCAACCCCCGGGCCACGCCCCCAAGGAGCCGTCATGACCATCGCCATCACCGCCGCCAGCGGCCACCTCGGCCGGCTCGTCGTCGAGGACCTGCTGGGCCGCGGCGTCCCGGCCGGACAGATCCGCGCCATCGTGCGCACCCCGGAGAAGGTCCAGGACCTCGCCGACCGCGGCGTTCAGGTCGTGCCCGGCGACTACGCCGACGCCGCGAGCCTGGCCGAGGCGCTGCGCGGCGCCGACAAGTGGGTCTTCATCTCCTCCAGCGGCCCGGACGAGGACCGCCTCAACCACCACCTGAACGCGATCAAGGGCGCGAAGGAGGCCGGGGTCGGCCACGTGATCTACACCTCGATCCCGCAGGCCCAGACCAACCCGATCGGCTTCGCCTGGGTCCACAAGGACACCGAGGCCGCGGTCAAGGAGTCCGGCCTGCCCCACACGTTCCTGCGGAACAACTGGTACTGGGAGAACCTGACCGCGACCCTGCCGGCCTCGATAGAGCACGGCGCGATCATCGGCTCCGTGGGCGAGGGCCGGACCGCGTTCGCCTCCCGGGCCGACTACGCCGCCGCGGCCGGTGTGGTGGCCACCACCGAAGGCCACGTGGGCAAGGTCTACGAGCTCACCGGTGACCGGGCCTACAGCCGCGCCGAGATCGCCGCCGAGGTCTCGCGCCAGGCCGGCAAGGAGGTCGCGGCCGTGAACCTGGAGCCGGCCGAGTACCGCAAGACCCTGGAGGGCTTCGGCCTGCCGGCCTTCCTCGCAGCGGGTCTGGCCGACGCCGACTCGAAGATCTCCGAGGGCGCGCTGGCCGAGGTGACCGACACCCTCAGCACTCTGATCGGCCGTCCGACCACCACGGTCGCCGAGGCCGTGACCGAAGCGCTCAAGGCCTGAATCCCGTGCTGAACAAAAGGATCCGCCGGTCTCCCCCTCCGAGACCGGCGGATCCTTCTTTGGTGCGCGCTTTGTCGCGTGTCACACGGCCGAGGCATAGTCACCGACGGGCTCGGGCGGCGCCGCCTTCGCGCCCTTCTTCTCCTTCTTGCTCTTGGGAGCCTTCTTGGGAGCGGCCGGCAGGACCGGCTCGTTCCGCAGCACCCGCACGGCGAACAGCGCGGTGAGCGCCAGGACCGCCGCACCTGCGATGGCCGCGGTGTGCAGCCCCGAGGTGTAGGCATCGCGCGCTGTGGTCAGCAGGGCGTGGGAGGCCGAACCGGGGAACTGCCCGGCGACGGCGACCGCACCGCCGATGGTCTCGTGGGCCGCGTGCACCGCCGGCTCCGGGGCCCCGGCCACGCCGGCCGTCGACATCTTGTCGTGGTAGATCGCCGCGCCCAGGCTGCCCAGCAGCGCCATCCCCAGCGAGCTGCCGAGTTCGGCGCCGGTCTCGTTGAGCGCCGAGGCCGAACCGGCCCGCTCGGCCGGGGCGGCGGCCATCACCATGTTCCCCACGATGCTCTGCGCCGCCACCACACCGCCGGCCGCCGCCCCGGCGCCGATCATCAGCACCACCACCGGGTTGCCCGGGTGGACCAGCGTCAGCACCAGCGCGCCGCAGGCCGAGATCACGAAGGCGGTGCCGATGATCCGTGCCGGGCGGACCCTGGTGGTCAGCGCGCCGGTGACCGCCATCCCGATGCTGATGAACGGCATCACGGCCATCGACCACAGCGCGGCGGTGAACGGCCGCATCCCGACCACGGATTGCAGGTACTGCGTGTTGAAGAGGCTGAAGCCCATCAGGACGAAGTTGCCGCACAGGTTCACCAGCATCGGCGCCCGGAAGCTCGGCTTGCCGAACAGCTCCATGTCCACCAGCGGGTTCTTCGCGGTGTGCTGACGGATCACGAAGGCGATGCCCAGCGCGACGCCGAAGGCCAACGCGGCGGCCGCGGTGGTGCTGAAGCCGTCCACGGCCAGCTGCTTGATCCCGTAGACCACCGGGAAGATCGTGGCCATCGACAGCACCGAGCCCAGGACGTCGAACCGGCGGCCGGCGGCCCGGGTCTTGTACTCCGGGAGCAGGATCGGGCCCAGGACCAGCAGCAGCGCCATCGCCGGCAGGTTGATCAGGAACACCGAACCCCACCAGAAGTGGTTCAGCAGCACGCCGCCGACGATCGGGCCGAGGGTGACGCCGCCGATCAGACCGCCGGTCCACAGCGAGATCGCGGTCTGCCGCTGCTTGGGGTCGTGGAACATGTTGCGGATCAAGGCCATCGTCGAGGGCATCAGCGTCGCCCCGGCCACCCCGAGCAGGGCCCGGGCGCCGATCAGCACCTCGGCGCTGCCGGAGTAGGCGGCCACGATCGAGGCCGCGCCGAACGCCGTCGCACCGATCAGCAGCAGCCGTCGCCGGCCGATCCGGTCGCCGATGGCGCCCATGGTGATCAGCAGGCCGGCCAGGGCGAACCCGTAGGCGTCCATGATCCACAACTGTTGGGTGGCACCGGGCTTGAGGTCGGCGCTGATGAACGGCAGCCCGAAGAGCAGGACCGACATGTCCATCGAGGTGAGCAGGCAGGGCAGGACCAGCACGGCCAGCCCGATCCATTCCTTGCGGCCGGCACGCGGGGCCGGGGCGGTTTCAGCGCTCTGGGTCGTCGTCATGAGACGAACGTACAACCGTCTTGGACGATCGTGCAAGACTTATGTTCAAGACGCTGGTGCGAGACATTCGTCTGAGAACGGGGTAGCCTACGGAGCATGAGCAACCGTGACGACCTCCTCGCCGGGGCCAAGAAGTGTCTGCTGGAGAAGGGCTACTCGCGCACCACCGCCCGGGACATCGCCCAGGCCTCGGGGGTCAGCCTGGCCGCGATCGGCTACCACTTCGGGTCCAAGGACGCGCTGATGAACCAGGCGATGTTCGAGGCGATCGAGCAGTGGGGCGACCGGCTTGAGGAGGCTTTCGCCAAAGCCGGCCCCGACATGTCGAACCTGGACCGTTTCACCGCGGTCTTCGACGAGATCGCCGCGACCTTCGAGCGCGACCAGGCGTTGTGGATGGCCAGCTTCGAGATGTTCCTGGAAATCGACCACATCCCCGGGGCGCGCGAGATGCTGGTCGGCGCGATCCCGGCGGCCCGCACGGGCATGGTCCATCTGATCCTCGGGATCCCGGAGGACCAAGTCGACCGGGACCTGGAACTGTCGGTCGGCGCGGTCGTGTACTCGCTGATGGCCGGGGTGCTGGTCCAGCGGCACGTCGACTCGCGGCGGGCTCCCACCGGCTCGGACCTGGCCAGGGGGTTGCGCCAGCTCGCGGACGCGTTGGACGGGAAGATGGTCGCGGCGTCCTCATAAGGAGTGCACGCGACAGTTCCGTTGGTCAGCCGGCGATGGCCTGCCACAAGCTGACGCCGGCCAGCACGATCATCGCCAGCGCGGCCAACCGGACGATCAGGTGCAGCGGCAGCACCTTGAGCAGGCTGCGCCCGCCGATGATGGCCAGCGCGGCGACCGCCCACAGGCCCAGCACGGCGCCGAGCCCGACGGCCACCGGGTCGGCATACTTCGCGGCCAGGTTCGCGGTGACGATCTGGGTCAGGTCCCCGAACTCGGCGACCATGATCACCCCGAACGCCGTCCCGGCCACCTTGCCGAACCCGGCGCCGTCGCCCAGGTCCGGCGCTTCCTCCGCCTCTTCTTCTCCGGCCTCACGGCCGTGACTGCGCAGCATCAGCACCGCACCGGCCAGGAAGAACACCGCCACGATCGCCTCCAGCGGCCGCCGCGGGATGAGCGAGAGCAACGAGCCGGCGGCCACCGCCAGCGCGACGTGCACCACGAAGGCCGCCGCCACCCCGGAGAAGACCCACGACGGGCGGTACCTGGTCCCCAGGATCAGGGACGCGATTGCGGTCTTGTCCGGCAGTTCAGCCAGGAACACCACCCCGAAGGCGGTGACGAGGGCGGCCAGATTCATACGGCGCTCACCACCGTCAAACTACAGCGAATCGGGCCGATGTGAAGGCTGTTCAGGACGATTGATGAGCACTGCGTCCGGCGGTACTGAGGCCGGATATCCAAGATCGCATCGGATGATGGTAGCTCGACCGGGTGATACTAACGGCATAAGTCCCGGAAACCCTCACAGTTCGTCGGCAGGGCCGTACACACTGTGGGAATGAGCCCAGCACGCAGCGTATTAGCTGAAGAACTCGGTCGGCGTCTGCGTCGGCACCGACTGGATCTCGGCTTGTCCGGACTGGAGGTCGCCGCCCGCGCCGGTGTCACCCAGCCCTCGGTGTCGAAGATCGAACGCGGGATGATGCTCCCCTCGGCGGAGGTGCTGGACCGGGTGCTCGGTGTCCTGGGCCTCGGGGACGAGCACCGCACCGATCTGCGCGATCTGCTCACCCGGGCCGTCGACGACGCCGCCGACCGGCGCCGGCACGGCCGCGGTCTGGCCCTACTGGACGCGATCGCCGAGCGCGAGCGCAACACGACGGCGTTACGATCCTTCTCCACGTCGATGATCCCGCCGTTGTTGCAGACCGCCGACTATGCCCGGTATGCCGCGCGCCTGACGCCGTGGATGTCCGAACGCGAACTCGGCCGGGCCTCGGCGCTGCACCTGGAGCGCCAGGGCGTGCTGTTCGAACAGGGCCGCAGCTTCGAGTTCCTGCTGACCGAGAGCG
>NZ_JAAFZA010000328.1 GCF_015356865.1 Catenulispora pinisilvae | reverse complement strand
CCCCCGCCCCTGACCCCCCGGTGAGGTGCCGCGATGCTTGGGTTCCCCAGGTCCGGCAGGCAGCGACTCCGCCCCACGAAGGCCGCCTCCCGTCCCGCAATCCATTACAGCCGCCAGAAAAGCCGCAAGCCATCCTTTCGTTTCTGCACCGAAAGGATGGCTTGCCCGACCGCTGAGAAGGCCGGTGACCTGCGCGGATCAGACCTCGACGACCACCGGGAGGATCATCGGGCGGCGCCGCGTGGTGTTCGAGACCCAGCGCCCGACCGAGCGCCGCACCAGCTGCTGCAGCTGGTGGGTGTCGCCGATGCCCTCGGCCGCCGCGTCCGCCAGCGCCGTCACGATCAGCGGCTTGGCCTGCTCCAGCGTCTGGTCGTCCAGGCCGAAGCCGCGGGCGGTGATCACCGGGCCGGTGACGATTTTGCCGGTGTCGGCCGAGACCGCGACGAACACCGACACGAAGCCCTCGTCGCCCAGGATCCGGCGGTCCTTCAGCGAGGCCTCGGTCACCGAGCCCACCGAGGTGCCGTCGACGTAGACGTAGCCGGCGTCCACCTTGCCGGTGATGCGGGCCACGCCGTCGATCAGGTCCACGGTGACGCCGTCCTCGGCGATCACCACCCGGTCCTTCGGCACGCCGGTCTTGATCGCCAGGTCGGCGGCGGCGCGCAGGTGCCGCCACTCGCCGTGCACCGGCATGAAGTTGCGCGGCTTGGCCAGGTTGAAGAAGTACAGCAGCTCGCCGGCCGCGGCGTGCCCGGAGACGTGCACCATGGCGTTGCCCTTGTGCACGACCGTGGCGCCCCACCGGGTCAGCCCGTTGATCACCCGGTTCACCGCGTTCTCGTTACCGGGGATCAGCGAGGACGCCAGGATCACGGTGTCCTCGCCGGTGATGCGGACCTGGTGGTCGCGGTTGGCCATCCGGGACAGGGCGGCCATCGGCTCGCCCTGCGAGCCGGTGCACATCAGCACCACCTTGTCATCCGGCAGATCGTCGATCTCCTTCAGATCGATGATCAGGTCCGCGGGCACCTTCAGGTAGCCCAGGTCCCGGGCCACCGCCATGTTGCGGACCATGGACCGGCCGACCAGGGCGACCTTGCGGCCGTGCATCGCGGCCACGTCGCAGACCTGCTGCACCCGGTGCACGTGCGAGGCGAAGGAGGCGACGATGATGCGCCCCTTGGCCCGGCCGAACACCCGGTCCAGCACCGGCGTGATCTCCCGCTCGGCGGTGACGAAGCCCGGCACCTCGGCGTTGGTGGAGTCCGACAGCAGCAGGTCGATGCCGGCCTTGCCGAGCTCGGAGATGGTGGCCAGGTCGGTCAGCCGGTTGTCCAGCGGCAGCTGGTCCATCTTGAAGTCGCCGGTGTGGAACACCGTGCCGGCCGGGGTCTTGATCGCCACGGCCATGGCGTCCGGGATGGAGTGGTTCACCGCGACGAAGCGGCACTCGAACGGCCCGATCTGCTCCACGTCGCCCTCGGCGACCTGCAGCGAGTACGGCCGGATCCGGTGCTCGGCCAGTTTGGCCTCGACCAGTGCCAGGGTCAGCTTGCTGCCCACCAGCGGAATGTCGCCCGACTCCTTGAGCAGGTACGGCACCGCGCCGATGTGGTCCTCGTGGGCATGCGTCAGCACAACGCCGACCACATCGTCCAGCCGGTCCCGGATGGAGCTGAAATCCGGCAGGATCAGGTCGACGCCGGGCTGTGCCTCCTCCGGGAAGAGGACGCCGCAGTCGACGATGAGCAGTTTGCCGCCGTACTCGAAGACGGTCATGTTGCGACCGATCTCTCCGAGACCGCCGAGCGGGGTCACCCGCAGCGCGCCTCGCGGCAGCGGCGGGGGTCCGGAGAGTTCCGGATGCGGATGGCTCATGCAGTTTTCCTTTGTGTTCCGCGGACCTCTGGTCCGCTCCTTGCTAGATCTTCACGCCGCCTTGGGCGAGATACGTCTTGAGCCGGGCCAGCTGCTCCTCGGTCGCCTCGACCAGGGGCAGCCGCACCGGGCCGCCGGGCAGTCCCAGCATGTTCATTGCCGCCTTGAGGGAGATCACACCTGGCACGCTGGTCACACCTGCGTGGACCGGCAGCAGTTCGGCGTGCAGCCGGGCGGCTTCGCGCACGTCGCCAGCCAGATAGGAGGCGATCATCGCACGGATGCGCGGCGCCGCGAGGTGCGCCGACATGCTCACCACGCCGACCGCCCCGACCGAGAGCCACGGCAGGGTCAGCGGGTCGTCCCCTGAATAATAGGCCAGATCGGTGGTCGCGATGACCTCGGCCCCGGCGACCAGGTCGCCCTTGGCGTCCTTGACCGCGACGATCATCTCGTGCTCGCCGAGCCGCTTGAGGGTGTCGACCTCGATGGGGACGCCGGTCCGGTGCGGGATGTCGTAGAGCACGACCGGCCGCGAGGTGTGCCCGGCGACCGCGGTGAAGTGCCGGTACAGGCCTTCCTGGGTCGGCTTGTTGTAGTACGGGGTCACCACCAGCAGCGCGTCGGCGGCCGCCTCGGCCTGCCGGGCCAGCGCCAGCGTGTGCTCGGTGCTGTTGGTGCCCACCCCGGCGATCACATGTGCCCGGTCGCCGACGGCCTCGCGCACCGCTTCCAGCAGCGCCAGCTGCTCGGCGGCGGAGGTGGTCGGGGCCTCGCCGGTGGTCCCGGAGACCACCAGGCCGTCGTTGCCGGCGTCCACCAGGTGTGCGGCCAGTTTCTGCGCGCCGTCCAGATCCAGCGAGCCGTCCTCGTGAAAGGGCGTGACCATCGCGGTGATCAGGCGACCGAAGGGCGCCCCGGCAGACCACAGGACAGTATCCGACCAAAGGGCCGTGGCGGGCTCGGCGGGGTGCGCGTTCTGGGGCATGGCACAAAGGTACCGGGCCACACCGGTGATCGAATATCTGACGCTGCTTACGCGAATCCCACAGCCACGCTGAATGGAAGCCGGTGTCATGGACAGTCGTGGACAGACCCCGTCTCCACCGCTCGGGGGTCCGGTGGGGACGGGGTCCACCCTGTTAACAGAGGCGCGAAGGGCGCGTTACGGGTCGGGGCACGGCGTCGGTCGTTTTTCACTCTTTAGGACTACCGGGAGTGAGCACTTCGCGACTCGCCGGTGAGCGGGGCGGTGAAGCCGGCCCGCGAACCGGCCCTACGGTGCGACGCGTCCGTTCGCCTGCCAGGCCGCATAGGTCAGCGGCATCAGCTCGGCGAAGTGCGCCTCCATCTTCTCGGCCACCATCTCGATCTCGCGCTGCGGGAACGACGGGAACGTCGCGTCCTCGTGCTTGGTCCGCAGCGACAGGAAGTGCATCAGCGCGCGGGCGTTGCAGGTGGCGTACATCGAGGAGTAGATCCCGACCGGGAGCACGGTGCGGGCCACCTCGCGGGCGATCCCGGCGTCCAGCATCTCCAGGTACGCGGCATAGCTGGCCTCGCAAGACCTGCGCACGGTCTCCTCGGCCGTCTTGTGCTGCCCCTCGGTGCCCGAGACGAACACATAACGGCCGGGCTTACCCTCCTGGACCAGCTTGCGCTCCGGGCCCGGGACGTAGAACACCGGCTCCAGCTTGCGGTAGCGGCCGCTCTCCTCGTTGTAGGACCAGACCCGGTGCCGCATGAACTCGCGGAAGACGAAGATCGGAGCGGAGACCAGGAAGGTCATCGTGGAGTGCTCGAACGGCGAGCCGTGCCGGTCCCGCATGAGGTAGTTGATGAGCCCGGTGGAGCGCGCCGGGTCGGCGTCGGCCTGCTCGATCGACTGCTCGCCGGCGGTGGAGACCCGGGCCGCCCACAGCACGTCGTTGTCCGAGGCCGAGGCCTTCACCAGCTCCACGGTCATGTCCGAGCGGAACCGCACGCCCCGGGTCGCTTCACTCACCGTCCGAGCCTATCGGCGACCCCCGCGCGACGATCAGCCGCCGGCGGCGGCTGACCTGTGACGACTCCGGCGCGGACGGTACGAGCGGCCGGTCAGCTCCCGCTGCGCAGCGCGTCCGGCGGCATCATCGTGTCGATGTTGTAATACGGCGCCAGGTCCAGGCTCTGCATCAGGGTCAGGACGCGGGACACCCGGTCGACGTTCACCGTGGTCGGGAACGTACCGAAGCTCAGGCTGGCGGCGACCGTGGAGCTGGCCATCGTGCCGTAGTGCGCCTGCATCTCGGACATGGCCGTGGCCCGCTGCGAGGTCACGTCCTTGGCCTGGTTCAGCGCCCCGGTGAACGCCTTGAACAGGTTGGGGTGGGTCACCGCGAAGTCCTGCTTGGCGAAGTAGCCGCCCATCGGCATCGCCTGGGTCGAGCCGCGGGTCAGGTCCAGCAGGTTGATCAGCTGGTTGTTGTTCATCGCGACGCTGTAGTAGGGCTCGGCCAGGACCGCGGCCCGGTTGGCGTCCGTACCGCTGGTCAGCTTGTCGACGACCCCGCCGGCCGGCAGCGACTTCAGGTGCGAGGCGGAGTTGTCGGCCTTGATCCGCAGGCTGTTGGCCAGGTCCGGCAGCGAGGTCATCAGCATGATCGTCGGAACCGTGTAGGCGTCGTTGGCATCGTTGGTGCCCGCCGTCGGCACCAGGAACCCGCCGCTGGCGTTGAACACGTTCTTGATCTGGTCGGCGCTCTTGACGTTGGTCGGGGTGGGCTTGCCGACCAGCTGCACGCTGCCGTCGCCGGCGGTGTAACCCTCGGCGACCAGCTGAAGCCGGTAGGCGCCGGTGGACTGGGCCAGGATCGCGTGCACGTAGTCGTCGTAGACCAGGTCGACCTTGCCGGCGTTGAGCGCCGAGAGCGCGTCCTGGTAGGAGCCGTAGGAGTCGTCGATGCTGACGTCGACCCCCTGGTCCTTGAAGTAGCCCTTGTCGAAGCCGGTGTAGATGGGCAACGCGCCGATGTCGCCCTTGGGTATGCCGATGCGCAGTTGGGTCTGCTCCAGCGAGCCGTGCGAGGGCATCGAGGCCCCCGACGAGGTACTGCTGCTGCACGCCGTGGCGGCGAAAGCGGACACGGCGAGCACCGCGCTGAGGACGATCGCCGAGGTCCTGCGGGAACGGGCTCGGGGTATGGCTGATCGCACTGCGCTGCCCCCTGCAATGGGTTTCGTTGAAGCCGGTCGGCGCATCGTATTACATAGGGCCGAAGCGGCCCTACGACACCATTGAGATCGACTAGCACACATGCACGAGTAAGGATACGCATATACAGGGAGTCCTCGCCGGGCTTATCCACCTATAACGCACCGAACCGCCCCTCTGTCAACCCCCGCCCTTGGCCTCGCTCGCTCTCCTGTGCTGGAATGCGTTGCTTGAAACCTAGAGACCGCGAGCCCCGTGTGGCGTCCCACCCGCCGCAGTAGCGGCCCGGTCGCAAAGAAAGCTGTGAGGGCCAGTGCAGACTCGACCCGTGTCCCCGCGCCGTCCGCCGGCTCCTTTCCCGGAGCGCGGTGTGGGCGGGCCGCCGCCCGGCGGATCTATATCCGACGCGGCCGCCGGCCGCACCGCTCCCGGAGAGCTTCCGCGCGGGGCTCGGGATAACGTGTTGCCCGGTCAACGTCCACTCCCCACTTCTCAGGACACCGAAGGCGCCGGCGGGCATCTGCCCCCTCCCCCACCACCGACGCCGAACGCCAACCGGTTCGCCCCCCGCAACTGGCGAGTCCGCACCCGGCTGGTGGTCCTGGTCATCGTCCCGCTGGTGGCGACCATCACCGGCGCCGCGGCGCGCATCGGCCAGCAGGTCGACAACGTGCGGACCTACGACCACGCCAAGACGCTGGCCGCCGCGGCCAGCCCGCTGTCCGACCTGATCGACGCGCTCCAGGACGAGCGCGACATCAGCATCGAGATGATGGCGTTCCGGGCCCGCAACTCCGACGACTCGACGCTGACCAACCTGACCACCAGCATGGCCGCGCAGCGCAAGGTCACCGACCGGGTCACCGCCACGATGCTCCCGGCGCTGGACAGGATCGACGGCTCCTACCCCGCGGACACCCTGGCCGCGATCGCCAACGCCAAGGCGAACATGACCGGCGTGGAGGCCCTGCACACCGCGGTCGACGGTTCGTACTCCAACCCGCTGAGCGTCTTCGACCAGTACAACAAGGTGCTGACCAGCCTGGACGGCCTCTACGAGTACGTGGCCTCCGATGCCGGCGACCAGCAGCTGATCAACGACGCCCGGTCGCTGTCGGACCTGGGCAAGATGACCGAGACCACCTCGCAGGAACGCGGGTTCCTCACCGTCCTGGCGGTCACCAGCGACCCGAACCAGGCCCAGACCAACCTGGCCAAGCTGCAAGGCCTGATCTCGGACCTGTCCTCCACCCGCGCCGAGTTCAAGACCGTCGCCACCACGCAGATGCAGCAGTCGCTCAGCGACACCGTGGATGTCGGCGAGTCCTATACCGGCGCGAACCAGTACCTGACGACCATCGGCGACAAACTGGCCAACGGCGGCGCCAGCGACAACGGCGACCAGCTGGTCCCCGGCAGCGTCTACACGCAGTACAACGCGCTGCTCGACCGGTACAAGAAGGTCCGCGCCGAGCAGGCCGCGGCGTTGGTGTCCCGGGCCGACGCCCTGGCCAACAGCGCCCGCAACACCATGTACCTCAACATCGGCGTCATCATCGGCGTGCTGTTGGTGGTGTCGGTCGCCACCGCGCTGATCGCCCGCTCGCTGGTCCGCCCGCTGCGGATGTTGCAGAACACCGCGTTGGAGATCGCCGGCAACCGATTGCCCGAGATGGTCCGCCGGCTGCGCGACGCCGACGGCAGCGAGGCGCTGGAACCGATCGTCCCGATCGCCTTGTCCAGTACCGACGAGGTGGGCCAGGTGGCCCGGGCCTTCGACGAGGTGCACCGCGAGGCGGTCCGGCTGGCGACCGAGCAGGCCATGCTGCGGAACAACGTCAACGCGATGTTCACCAACCTTTCGCGGCGCTCGCAGTCGCTGGTGCAGCGCCAGCTGCGGCTGATCGACGAACTGGAGAACGCCGAGCAGGACCCGGACCAGCTCGCCTCGCTGTTCAAGCTGGACCACCTGGCGACCCGTATGCGGCGCAACGGTGAGAACCTGCTGGTGCTGGCCGGCGAGGAGCCCGGGCGCCGGTGGTCCCAGCCGGTGCCGCTGATCGACGTGCTGCGCGCCGCGGCCTCCGAGGTGGAGCAGTACGAGCGGGTGACGCTGCGGGACCTGCCGACCGTCGAGGTCGCCGGCCGCGCCGTCAACGACGTCGTCCACCTGGTCGCCGAGCTGCTGGAGAACGCGACGTCGTTCTCCGCCCCGGAGACCAAGGTCTCGGTCACCGGCAACCTGCTGAACACCGGCGGGGTGATGCTGGAGATCGAGGACTCCGGCATCGGCATGACCCCGGAGGAGCTGGACGACTCCAACGAGCGGCTGGCCAACCCGCCGGTCGTGGACGTGGCCATCTCCCGCCGCATGGGCCTGTTCGTGGTCGGCCGGCTGGCCACCAGGCACGGCATCCAGGTACGCCTGCGCCGTTCGGCCACCGGCGGTATCACGGCCCTGGTGCTGGTCCCGGCGGCGCTGCTGGCCGGCAACCTGTCCGACGCCCCGGCCGTGGGCGGCCGCGGCAGCTTCGGCGACATCGCCGACACCGGCCAGCTGCCCCAGCTGACCTCCACCGGCCTGCCCCGGCGGCCCGGCGGCGCGGTCCGGGCCGAGCAGCGCGAGCTGCCCCCGGGCGAGCAGACCGGCCCGCCGGCCCAGCCCCCGGCCCCGCTGCCGCCGTTCGGCGGCGAGCGCGTGCCGGTGGCCGGCGCGGACGGTGACGGCTGGGAGGACGTGAGCGCGGCGGCCCCGCCGTACCGCGGCACCGACGCCACCCCGCCGGGACTGGCCGAACTGCTGGCCGAGACCGAGGCGATGTCGCACGGCGTGACCCCGGTGATCCGCGACGGCGACCCGGGCGACCCGGGCAGCAGCGGCACCTTCGAGCGGCCGGAGTTCGCGCTGCCGGAGCCGGAACTGGACGGCCGGCTGGCCGACGCGCTGGACGGCACCGCGACGTACGACTTCCGGCCGGGCTCGGCGCCCGGCGGTCCGACGGCCCCGCCGCCCGCCCTGAACTTCTCCTCCAGCTTCGACGACCTGCTCCCGAACATCCCGGACATGGAGCACACCGGCGAGTTCGCGGCCTACCAGGACGACCGCGACGACCTGCTCCTGCCGCCGCCGGCCAACCCGTTCGCGGCGCCCGGCCAGAGCCCGCAGACCCCGCCCACGGGCGGCTTCAGCACCGCCGCCGACCCGATGGCGGGCAGCGGCCTGAACAACGACCTCGGCGCCGAACTCGCCGCCGGCGATCCCTTCGCCGCCCCGGGCGAGGTCCAGATGACGCCGTTCGGCGGCCACCTGGACAGCGACTTCAACGCCCCGCAGCAGGGCCCCGCGGCGCCCTTCGGCCAGCCGGCGGCCGAGGCCTTCAACGGCCCCGGCTTCGACGCGCCGCAGAACCCCGCGAACCCGTTCGCGGCTCCGAACACACCGGTGGACGACGCCATGGCGTCGGGTGGGTTCGACACTCCGACCGGCACCGGCTACGGAAACGACGCGCCTTCCTTCGGCCGCCGCCCCGTCGGCGATCCGATATCCGGCCCCGGCTTCGACGCCCCGCCGTTCGGCGAGCAGGCCGGTCCGCCGGCTCCCGGCCCCGGCTTCGAGGCACCTCCGTTCGGAGACCCGATGGCGTCGGGTGGGTTCGACGCTCCGACCGGCACCGGCTACGGAAACGACGCACCCTCCTTCGGCCGCCGCCCCGTCGGCGAACCGATATCCGGCCCCGGCTTCGACGCCCCGCCGTTCGACCAACCCGCCGCACCGGCTCCCGGCGCCGGCTTCGAGATGCCTTCGTTCGAAGCCCCGACCGGTACCGGCTACGGCAACGACGCACCTTCGTTCGGCCGCCGCCCGGTCGGCGAACCGCTGTCCGGTCCCGGCTTCGACGCCCCGCCGTTCGGGGAGCAGCCGCCGGCGCCGTCCGCCGAAGGCCCGGCCGACACCATGTCCGGCCTCAGGAACCCGTTCACCGACCCGCAGGACCTGAGCGGCCCGGCCGCTCCGACCGGCACCGGCTACGGCAACGACGCCCCCTCCTTCGGGCGCCGCCCGGTCGGCGAACCGCTGTCCGGTCCGGGCTTCGAGGCTCCGCCCGCCCAGGGCGACCAGCTCTCCGGCTCCGGCTTCCACACCCCGCTCGGCGACTCCGGCGCCTACGCCCCGCCGACCGGCGACCCGCTCGGCGACTCCGGCGCCGGCTTCGGCCCGCAGGACCCGATGTCCGCCTCCGGTACCAACTTCGCCGACTTCACAGACCCGCTGACCGCACCGCTGGAGTCCATCCCGATGGACCCGGCGGCCCACGACACCTCGATCTTCAACGCGATCGAGTCCGAGTGGTTCCGGCAGCGCGCGGGCGAGGGGACCGCCCCGCCGCAGAACGCTCTGGCGGCCGGCGCGCTGCCGCCGGTGGAACCGATGCGGCCGACCGCCTTCCCAGGACCGCGCACAGAGCCCCTAGGAGACCCGCTGGCGGGCTCCGGGACCGGCTTCCCGGCTCAGGGGCCTCAGACCCCTGCCGAGCCCGTCCAGGCGGCCCCGGCCGCGCCCAGCCCGGCACCGCCGACCGCGCCCGAGGCCGGTCCCGCCGCCC
>NZ_JAAFZA010000327.1 GCF_015356865.1 Catenulispora pinisilvae | reverse complement strand
CCATCCGCGCTCTGGCCGGCCTCGGCTTCGCCTTCACCCCCGCTGAACAACCACTGCGCACCCCGGACCGCCTCACCGCCGCCCTCGGCCACTAGATCAAGTCAGCGTGTTAATGAAATGCGCCCCCCACATGGCCGGTTCTTGACATCCATGCGAATAGAAACGCGCTCGGGCGTGTCGCCGCAGTCGGCACCCGGGATCTTCTCCACCACTGCGGTGGACGCGGTCTCCGAGCCGCGCCCGCCGACCCAGGATGCGCGGTTTCGGGACTGCCGCGCCGCCAGCACCTGGACCGGCGGCCGAACTCGCCAAGCTGCCGGTACCGCACCACCAGTTTTGTACTTCTCCGGTCGGTTTTCGGTTCGTTCCCCTCGGTCGCGTCGGCAGGGCTTCGCCTACAGCGCCGGTGGCCGGGAGTCAAGTTCGCGCTATCAAAACCGCAGCTTGCAGCCCCGACCGCAACGGCGCGGACTTTACTCCCGGACACCGGTGCTGTACCCCTTGGGGCTGACGACGCGACCGTGGGGAACGAACCGCAACCACCTCACAAACCGCCGCCGCAGGGCCCTGAGGCGACCACCCTATGGAGCAGCGCCAGTTCCCCGAGGGAGCCGAGAGCCCCCGCCGGAGGCGCCGGCCCTTCATCACAGCTTTTGATCTTGCTGTTGACTTTGATCTTGCTGTTGATCTGGCTCTTGTTCCGACCTGCCGGAGATGAAGAGGCCTGAGATGCGCCGGGGTTGTGAACACCGGAACCGGCAGCCGAGTCACACACTCGCCGCCTCGAACCCCGAACCGGCACAACCATGACCGAAGGCCGTAAAAAGCTTCTAAAACTCACAGACCAACAGCAACCCGCCCCGAAAACCCCAGTTCACCGTAAACCCCAGTTCACCGCAAACCCCAGTGAGTCCGCGAGGCCCGTGAACAGCGAGGCCTGTGAACAGCGCGAGGCCCGTCATCCGCGAGTCCCGTGAACAGCGCGCCTCGTGCCAGCGCGCCTCGGCTCAGCGCGAGGTCGAGACCAAGCCCGCCTCATAGGCCGTGATCACCAGCTGCACCCGGTCCCGGGCGCCGAGCTTGGTGAACAGCCGCGCCACGTGTGCCTTGGCGGTGGCCGCGCTGATGAACAGTTGCTCGGCGATCTCGCCGTTCGACAGTCCGCGCCCGACCAGCGTCAGTACCTCGCGTTCGCGCTCGGTGACGCCGCCCAGCAGGGCCTTGTCCCCGCGGTTCGCCGCGCTGCCGACTGGCTCGGGGCGGATCGCGAACTCGGCGATCAGTTTGCGGGTGACGCTCGGGGCGATGATCGCGTCGCCGGAGGCCGCGACTCGGACCGCGTCCAGGATCGAGTCCAGGGCCATGTCCTTGACCAGGAAGCCGCTCGCGCCGGCTCGTAGCGCGGCGTAGACGTACTCGTCGTCGTCGAAGGTGGTGAGCATGACGACGCGGGTGGTGTCGCCGGTCTCGGTGATGCGCCGGGTGGCCTCGATGCCGTCCATCTCCGGCATGCGGATGTCCATCACGGCCACGTCCGGGGTGTGCGCGGTGGCCAGCCGGACCGCTTCGGCGCCGGTGCCGGCCTCGCCGACCACCTCGATGTCCGGGGCGTCGTTGATCAGCACCCGCAGGCCGGTCCGGATCAGTGGTTGGTCATCGGCGAGGATCACGCGGATGGGGCTCGGTGCGGGGTCTGGGATCGCTGCCTCTGGGATCACTGGGTCACCGCCGGATTCGGGTCGGGTGTCGGGAGCGCGCGGGGGATGGGGCGATCGATGTCAGGCTGCTGCTCGGTCTCGACGGCTGCTTTCTCGACGGTTGCCTTCTCCTTCGCCGAGCCGCTGTACACCGTCCCGAATCCGCCGGGCACCGGCAGCGTGGCGCTCACCAGGAACCCGCCGCCGTAGCGGGGACCGGCGGTGAAGGTGCCGTGCACCAGGCTCACCCGCTCGCGCATGCCGACCAGGCCGAAGCCGGTGCCGCCGGAGCCCAGCACGCCGTGGCCGTCGTCGGAGACGGTGATCGCCACCGCGCTGTCCTGGTACTCGATCCGGACCCGGCAGGTCCGGGCCCCGGAGTGGCGCACCACGTTGGTCACCGACTCCTGGACGATCCGGTACGCCGCCAGGTCGACCTCGCCGGGCAGCGGCCGGGGCATCCCGATGTTCTCGACGATCGCCAGCACCCCCGCGTGCTTCGTCGAGGCGACCAACTGGTCCAGGTCGGCCAGGCCCGGCGCCGGGTCGCTCGGGGTCTCGGCGTTCTCGTCCCGGCGCAGTGCGGTCAGGGTGCGGCGCAGCTGTGACAGGGTGTCCCGGCTGGTGTCCTCGATCGCCTGGAGCGCCTTGCGCGCCTCGGCCGGCTGGGTGCCGATCACCCGGTTGCCCATCCCGGCCTGGATGGCGATGATGCCGATGCTGTGCGCGATCATGTCGTGCAACTCGCGGGCGATGCGCAGCCGCTCGATGGCCACCGCCTGCACCGCGGCGTCGGCGCGCTGCCGGATGGCCCCGGCCCGGCGCTCCCGGGTCGAGCTGCCGAGCAGCCAGGCCACCATGGTCAGCAAGGTGACCACCACGACGTGCGTCGGCATCAGCTGTGCGGAGCCGGGGGTGAAGGCGGCGAACGAGGACACGCCGCCGGCGAGGATCAGGCCCGCGGCCTTGATCGACGTATGCCGCGGCCAGGCGAGCGCGATGGCGACCAGGCAGAAGTCGGCCGCGACGAGCAGGGTGTAGCGGGTGTCGGCAGGCGAGTACTCGGTGCCGAGCAGCACTTGGGCGGCCCCGAGCGCGCCGGCGAAGAACAGCGGTCGGCGGCGGACCAGCGGAAGCAGGACGACTATGCACAGCGCCGGAAGCGCGCGCTGCCAGCCGTTGGCCTGGTAGTTCTGCTGGAGCAGGTACCCGCCCGGCTGCACGATCCAACCATCCGGACCGGGTAACCCGGCCGGGTAGTAGTTGTACCTGTTGAACTGCCGCAGGTACGGCATGGTCAGAGCGATCAGCCCGAGGTAGCCGGCCACCAACAGGCCGTCTACCACCCACAGGCCGCGTCGCGTCTTCTCCATGCCCAAGATCGTAGACAGCGGCCGGGGGTGCCCGCATCGGCTCAGGGGCTTACATCCGCAGGCCACCACCGGACATCTCATCTTGGCTCCCGGGCCGATGCCCGACTACGTGGCGTCCCGACAATCTGAATCCCGTGATCGAGCTGACTGACCTCACCAAGCGTTACGGCGACAAGACGGCCGTGGACCACCTGACCGTGACCGTCCGATCCGGGACGGTGACCGGCTTCCTGGGCCCCAACGGTTCCGGCAAGTCCACGACCCTGCGGCTGATCCTCGGCTTGAACGCGCCGAGTTCCGGCGCCGTCACCGTCGACGGCCACCCCTTCACCGACCGGCCGCGCGGGCTGCGCCACGTCGGCGCGCTGCTGGACGCGCAGGACATCCACGGCGGACGCTCGGCCGTGGCGCACCTGAAGTCGCTGGCCGTCAGCAACCGGATCCCGCTGCGCCGGGTCGGGGAGGTGCTGGAGGAAGTCGGGCTGGCCGAGGCCGGACGCAAGCGGATCGGCGGCTACTCGCTGGGCATGAAGCAGCGCCTGGGCATCGCCGGCGCGCTGCTCGGCGATCCGCCGGTGCTGCTGTTCGACGAACCGCTGAACGGTCTGGACCCCGAGGGCGTGCGCTGGGTGCGCGAGATGTTCCAGCGGCTGGCCAAGGAGGGGCGGACGGTGTTCGTCTCCAGCCACCTGATGTCCGAGATGGAGCACACCGCCGAGCGGTTGGTGGTGATCGGGCGTGGGCACTTGATCGCCGACGAGACGCTGGCCGAGTTCTCCCGGCGGGGCTCGCAGGCCACGGTGCTGGTGCGGGCCCCGGAGGCCGCGGCGCTGGCCGCGATCCTCACCGCGGAAGGGGCCGACGTCCAGCCGGCCGACTCCGACGGTGACGCCGGCGGCCTGACCGTCGTCGGCCTGACCGCCCCGAAGATCGGCGAACTGGCCTGGCGCAACAACATCATGCTGGCCGAGTTGGCCACCCAGAACGCCTCGCTGGAGAAGGCGTTCATGGAACTGACCGCCGACGCCGTCGAATACGCCGCAGGAGAAGCCCGATGAGCACCATGACGACGACCGCCGCGTCGAAGACATCCGTCCCGCTTCCCAACGAGCCCAAGCCGCGCTTCCGCGATCTGTGCCGGATGGAGTGGATCAAGGTCGCCTCGCTGCGCTCCACCTGGCTGGTGCTGCTCGTGGCGGCGGCCGCGACCGTCTTCATCAACCTGAACGGGGTCCGCTCGGATCTTCAGTATCTGGACAACGATCTCGCGCATCCCACGCAGGTCCTGCCGAACGGCACAGTGTGGCACTTCGTCTACAACCCGCTCTTCCGTTCCCTGTCCCGCATCGCGGTGCAGCTGATGATGCTGGGCGGCGCGGCGATCGGCGCCTTGACGATGTTCGGCGAGTTCTCCACCGGGCAGGTCCGCACCACCTTCGCCGCGGTCCCGAAGCGCGGGGGCGTGGTCGCGGCGAAGATCACAGTGCTCTGCACGATCACCACGGTGCTGGCGTTCGTCGTCGCGCTGGTCTCGTTCCTCGGCGGACAGGCGATGGTGGCCGGCCGGCACGTCGGGCTGTCGATCACCGATCCCGACGCCCAGATCGCCATCGCCGCCTACACCCTCGTGGTCCCGGTCTGCGCGCTGATCGGCATGCTGTTCGGCGCGCTGATCCGCAACGCCACGGCCTCGATCGTGGCCGTGGTCGCCTTCCTGTTCCTGCTGCCCGCCTTCTTCGGCGGCGACAAGTACCGCTGGGTGGTGGAGGTCCGACACCTGTTCCCCGACGACGCCGAGCAAACGCTCGCGTTCTGGCACAAGGACCCGTATCAGACGATGGGGAGGTGGCCGGCCGGCCACACGCACGCCTGGCTGGTGTATGCGGGCTGGGCCGTGATCTCGATCGTGGTGGCGATGGTGGTCGTGAAGAAGCGGGACGCCTGATGCGCGCCCAGTTCTAGCTCGGCCGCGTGTCAGTAGTCCGCGTGGGTGTAGGGCGTCGCGACTGGTCCGAGATCGGGGGTGTCGCGCAGCTCTACCTCAAGGCTCTGCGAACCGGGCTCCGGTTCCAGGGCCAGCACCAGGATCTCGTTCTCGCCGGCGCGCCACAGGGGGGCCGGGGCGTAGAGGGTGATCTGGGGGCCCCGGTTCCACAGCCGGCCGAGCAGGAATCCGTTGAGCCAGACCAGGCTCCGCGCCGTGGAGGGGACGGCGAGGAACCCGTCGGCCGGCTCGGGGAGGACGACGGCGGCCCGGTGGAACGCGGGGCCCACGGTGGTGCTCGCCGCAGGGTTCTGATTCTGGGTGGCAGGCAGCCCCGACAGGTCGTCGAGCGGCAGCACCCGCTGCTCCCAGCCGAACTGGAACTGGTGGTCCAGCCGCACCCCGCCGACCAGGCCCTTGCGGTCGGCCAGGTGCGGCCCGTAGTTCACCCGGCCGAGCGGCTCGACCAGGATCTCCAGATCCAGGCCCCCGTCCGGGATCTGGAGATCCAAGGTCTGCTCGGGCTTGTCACGCTCCAACATCCCGAGCAGCTTGCCGGCCGCGAAGACCTGCGCGAGGTCGCGGACGCCCTCGATCCGCAGCGTGTGGGTGCGCGCGGGGCCGTCGAGGCGGCGGCGGTAGTGGACCAGGCCGAAGGCGTGGCCGAGCTTCTCGATCGGCTCCGGGACCGGGCGCCGGACCGGGGCCGGCGCCAGCAGGTCCAAGTGGTCCCGCAGCGCCGCGATCCGGGGCGCGGTAACGGTTTGCGGCTTCGCTCGTGGCAACAGGGCGGGCGGCTCGGTGTCGCCGAGCTCGACATGGCGGCCGATGACCTCGCGGAACAGGTGGAACTTCGGCGTCAGCTCCCCGGCCTCGCCGACCGGGGCGTCGTAGTCGTAGCTGGTGATCGTGGGCTGATATCCCGGATCGCCGGCGAGCAGGCCGGAATGGTTGGCACCGGCCCAGAAACCGAAGTTGGTGCCGCCGTGGCCCATGTAGAGGTTGACCGAGGCGCCCGCGGCCAGGATCTGGTCCAGAGTCTGCGCGGCGTCCTCGGGGGTGCGGGTGTGGTGCGCCTCGCCGAAGTGGTCGAACCAGCCGTTCCAGTACTCCATGCAGACCTGCGGGTCGTCCGGGCGGACGCGGCGCAGGGTCGCGAAGCCCTCGGCGGCGTGCGAGCCGAGATTCACGGTGGCCAGCACGTCCGGCAGCGAGCCGCCGGCCAGCATCAGATCCTGCGGGCCGTCGGAGGTGAACAGCAGGGTGTCCACCCCGCGCACTATCAGGCCCTTGCGAAGGTGGTCGAGGTATTCGGGGTCGGTGCCGAAGCTGCCGTACTCGTTCTCGATCTGCATCGCCACGATCGGTCCGCCGCGCGTCGCCTGCAGATCGGCCAGCACCGGGATCAGCTGGTCGAACCAGGCGTCCACGGCTGCCAGGTACGTCGGATCGGTCGTGCGCAGCCGTATGTTCTCATCGGCCAGCAGCCACGCCGGCAGCCCGCCGAAGTCCCACTCCGCGCAGATGTAAGGGCCCGGACGCGCGATCACGTCGAGCCCGAGTTCGTCGGCGAGCCGCACGAATGCCGCGACGTCCCGCCAGCCGTCAAAACGGACCGGACCCGGCTCGCTCTGATGGAAGTTCCACGCGATGTAGACCTCGATGGTGTTGCAGCCCATGGCCCGCAGCCGCTCCAGCCGGTCCCGCCACAGCTGGGGATGCACCCGGAAGTAGTGGATCGCCGCCGAGACGATCCGGTGCTCCCGGCCGCCTCGCAGGAACCTGCCGCCGCCGGACTCGACGGGCTCGATGGTCAGTACGCGCTCGTGTGCCACCCTGCGATGATCGGGGCGCGGGCGGGTGCGCCACCATGGATCTTGGTGAGGCGTTCTTGGATATTTGTCGCCGCGATCCGCCGCGGCGCGCGCCTCACCGGACAGCGGGCCTTACCCGGACAGCGCGCCTCACCCGGACAGCGAACCGCGCCGGAACATCGTCGGCGACAACCCGACCCGCTGCGTGAACAACCGCGTGAAGTACGCCGGATCGTCGTAGCCGACGGCCCGCGCCACCTGCACGACGCTCTGGTCCGTCGCGGCCAGCAGGTCCTTAGCCTTCGACAGCCGCACCCGCAGGATGTACTCCTTCGGCGTCGATCCGGTGGCCAGCCGCACTTCCTCGCGCAGCTGGGTGACCGTCAGCCCGAGCCGGGTGGCGTGGTCCTGGAGCGCGACCGGATCGGTGGCGTTCTCGGTGAGGGCCCGGACGGCCCGCGATTCGCGCAGCCCCGGGCCGTTGTCGCGGACCGCGGTGATCAGGCGGTGGATGAGGATCCCCGACGACACCTCGTAGTGCGGCCCGGCGGTGCGGACCGCGGTGAGCAGTTCGCGGAACAGCTCGCGGACCGGGCGCGCGTCACCGAGCGGGACCACCGGCGAGGCGCGGGACAGGAAGTCCAGGCTCTCGTAGCCGGCCGCCGCCGGGCCGTCGAACAGGGCCCAGGTGATGGTCCAGCCGCCGACGTCCGGCTGGTAGGAGTGCACGAGGCCGGGGAACAGCCAGAACGCCGCCGGGGCCTTGATCGGCAGCCGGGTGCGCGGGCGGTCGCCCCACTCGATCCAGCCCGAGCCGCGGGTCACCAAGTGCAGCGCATAGCAGTTCAGGACTCGCGCGTCCCAGCGGATGCCGTGCTCGGCGATGGTGTGCCAGCCGGCGCCGTACAGGGCCAGGCCCAGGCGGCGGTGCTCCTCGGCCGGGGTCATGTAGACCGCGTACTCCGACACCGGCGGCTGCCAGGGTTCCTCCCAGGCGGCCGCCGGATCGTCGTCCCGGGGCACGTTCACGCGTCATATGCTCCGCCGGTGCGCAACCTCGCGTCAATCCACGGTTAACGTGCGGATTCCCCGGCGGCGATCAGCTCGGCGACGATCCGCGGGACCGCCTCGCCGATCGGGTCGCGGATCACCTCGCTGGCGAGGTGGTCGTACGGAGTCGGCTCGTTGTTGACGATGACCAGGTCCGCGCCGTTACCCACCGCCACCTCGCACATCGACGCGGCCGGCTGGACCTGGAGCGAGCTGCCGATGGCCAGGAAGATCGTGGAGTTCTCAGCCACCTGCTCGGCCTGCCACAGGCTCCGCGAGTCCAGGTTCTGGCCGAACATGATGGTCCCGGCCTTCAGGATGTCGCCGCACACCGGGCACGCCGGGTCCGGCTCGCCGGCCGCGACCCGCTCCAGCGTCTCCTGCATCGTGGAGTGGTAGGTGCAGCCGGAGCCGATGCAGACCACGTCGAACATGTTCCCGTGGATCTCGATCACCTTGTCCGGCGTCGATCCGCCCCGCTGGTGCAGCCGGTCGATGTTCTGCGTGATGATCCGGACCGCGCGGCCGGAGTGCTCCAGCTCCGCGAGCGCCTTGTGCGCCGCGTTCGGCTCCGCCTCCCAGGCCGGGTTGTCCCGCCGGGCCTGCCAGGACCGCACCCGCAGTTCGGGGTCGGAGACGTAGGCGCCGTAGGTCGACAGCAGTTCGGCGATCGGGTCCTTCGTCCACACGCCCCTGGGACCCCGGAAGTCCGGGATACCGGAGTCGGTGCTGATGCCGGCACCGGTCAGGACGCCGATCGGACCCTTGTTGCCGCGCCATTCGGTGGTCATGCGTAAAGCATGGGAGCACGGCAGGGTGCGGGCAAGCAGAATGCGGGCAAGCAGAATGCGGGCAAGAGTGCGGGCAAGCAGAGGCAAGCAGAGTCAGTGGTGCCATGGGAGCTCGACGAGGTCTTCCGGCGGCCCGTCGCGCAGGATCGAGGCCAGCAGCGGAGCCAGGCCCCACGGCGCGATGTTCTCGTCGGTGGACTCCAGCTCCGGGACCGACCACCAGCGGTGCTCGTCGACGGTCTTCTGCTCGTATTCGGTGAAGCCGCTGATGTCGATGTCGAGCACGTCGACCCGGAGGAAGAAGAAGTCCTCGCGCAGGTCGCCGGTCACCCAGCCGAAGTCGGCGTAACCGCCGGTGGCCGCGACCAGGCCGCCGAGCTCTTCGGGAGCCACGATCAGGCCGGTCTCCTCGCGCAGTTCGCGGGCCGCCGCGACGTTCACCGTCTCGCCCTCGTCGATGCCGCCGCCCGGGGTGAGCCAACCGGGGCGCTTGCCCGGCCTGCCGCGGTACTTGAACAGCAGCAGGCGGTCCTCCCTGTTCATCAGCAGGACGCGGGCGGCGTGTCGGGCGTAAGGGCCTGCGGGCAGCGACATGCCCCTCAGAATAGTTGCGGCCTCAGGCGAAGGCGCAGCCGCAGGCGGGGGTGCGGCCTCGGGCCGAAGTACCCTCTCAGGCCACTAGGGCGCCGATCTGCTCGGTCAGCGTCGCGACCGACTGGAACATCAAGCCGAAGGTCGCCACGTGCTTCCAGCGCAGCACTCCCTCGGCGTCGATCAGGAACACAGACCGCTTCAGGCCCAGGCCCTTCATCGCGATGCCGTACTGCCGGATCACCGTCTTGTCGGGGTCGGCGAGCAACGGCATCTGCAACCCGTGCTTCAGCGCGAACTTCTCGTGGCTGTCCACGTCCTGCGGACTGATGCCCCAGACCTCCGCCCCGATCCCGGTGAACTTCTCCAGCTCGTTGGAATACGAGCACATCTGCTTGGTGCACACCGGCGTGTCGTCGCCGGGGTAGAAGGCCAGGACGATCGGCTTGCCGCGGTGCGCGGACAGCGTGAAGTCGCGGCGCTCGACCTCGGCGCCGGCCAGGACGGCGCCCGGCAGGGTGAAGTCGGGGGCCGGGGCGCCGATCTCGGG
>NZ_JAAFZA010000326.1 GCF_015356865.1 Catenulispora pinisilvae | reverse complement strand
CCCCGCCGGTCGCGCCGCCGGCCCCGGCTCCGGCAGCTCCGGCACCGGCAGTGGCCGCCGCGCCGTCGTTCACCGCGACCGCCCCGGCTCCGACCGCTCCGGCACCGGCCCCGGCCGGCGAGTACCGGCCCGGCACCCCGGCGGTCGTCGCGCAGGCCCAGACCGCCGCGCGCATCGACGCCCCGGGCGCCGGCACCGAGCCGGCCGCCGCCTACGTCACCCCGCTGGTCCGCAAGCTGGCCGCCGAGCACGGCGTGGACCTGGCCTCGGTCACCGGCACCGGGGTCGGCGGCCGGATCCGCAAGCAGGACGTGATCGACGCGGCCAAGGCCCAGGCCAACGCCGCCGCGCCGGCCGCGAGCCCGGCGGCCGCCCCGGCCGCCAAGGCCCCGGTCACCCCCAGCCCGCTGCGCGGCCGCACCGAGAAGCTGACCCGCATGCGCGCGCTGATCGCCAAGCGCATGTACGAGTCGCTTCAGACCTCGGCGCAGCTGACCACCGTGGTCGAGGTGGACGTCACCAACGTCGCCCGGCTCCGGACCCGCGCCAAGGGCGAGTTCGAGGCCCGCGAGGGCGTGAAGCTGTCGTTCCTGCCGTTCTTCGCCCTGGCGGCGGTCGAGGCGCTGAAGCAGCACCCGAACGTGAACGCGGTCATCGACACCGACGCCGGCACGGTCACCTACCACGACTACGAGAACCTGGCCATCGCGGTGGACAGCGAGAAGGGCCTGATGACCCCGGTCATCAAGAACGCCGGCGACCTGAACCTGGCCGGGCTGGCCCGGGGCATCGCCGACCTGGCCGAGCGGACCCGCACCAACAAGGTCCTGCCGGACGAGCTGGCCGGCGGCACCTTCACGCTGACCAACACCGGCAGCCGCGGCGCCCTGTTCGACACCCCGATCCTGAACCAGCCGCAGGTCGGCATCCTGGGCACCGGCGCGGTCGTGAAGCGCCCGGCGGTCATCAACGACCCCGAGCTCGGCGAGGTCATCGCCGTCCGCTCGATGGTCTACCTGGCGCTGACCTACGACCACCGGCTGGTCGACGGCGCCGACGCCGCGCGCTTCCTGGTCACGATCAAGGAGCGCCTGGAGGAGGGCAAGTTCGACGCCGACCTCGGTCTGTAGAGCTTGTCTGTAGAGCTCACGGCTCACTGAAGACTGCCCCGGTCCGAAAGGACCGGGGCAGTCTCGCTTTTCCGCGCGGGAGTGCGGAAGTGCCGGAGCGCCGGAGCGCGGGCGTCTGCTCAGCGGGAGTAGAACTCGACCAGCAGCTGCTCGTCGAACGGCACCGGCACCTCGGTGCGCTTCGGCTCGTGGGTCAACATCACCGCGAGCTCGTCCCGCCGCACGTCCAGATAGGCGGCGGTCCGCTCGTCGGCGAACTGCCCGGCGGCGGCGGCCTGGAACGCCGGCATCCGCCGCGACTTCGGCCGCACCGCGACGATCTGGCCGGGCTTCACGGCGTACGAGGCGATGTCCACCTTCGCGCCGTCCACGGTCACATGGCCGTGGTTCACGAACTGGCGCGCGGCGTAGATCGACGGCGCGAGGCCGGCCCGGAGCACCACGGTGGCCAGCCGCGACTCCAGGGCCGCGATGACGTTCTCCCCGGCCCGGCCGGACCGCCGGCGGTTCTTGTCGAACAGGGTCCGGAGCTGGCGCTCGGACAGATCGTAGTACCAGCGGATCTTCTGCTTCTCGGCCAGCTGGCGGCCGTAGTCGCTCTGCTTCCCGGCGCGCTTGCCGAGCGCGTGCTGGCCGGGCGGCAGCGGGCGGCGCACCATCACGCGCTCGGCCTTGGCCGTCAACGGCACCCCGGCCCGGCGCGAACGGCGCACCTTGGGCCCCGTGTACCTCATGAATCACTTCCTTCTTCGCTCTGGGATTCCTCTAACTTAGGCTAGCCTAACCTTCCTTCTGCTGACGCCGCGCCCCGGGATGGCGAGGATCACAGGTCTATGCTGCTGATATGCGGATCGCGATCACCGGCTCCACGGGACTGATCGGCTCGGCCCTGTCCACCGCGCTCACCGAAGACGGCCACGAAGTGGTCCGCCTGGTCCGGCACACGCACCCGGACGAGGCCGCCGGGGAACGCCACTGGTCACCGTTCGGCGACCCCGACCCGAAGCCCTACGAGGGCTGCGACGTCGTGGTGCACCTGGCCGGCGCGGGCCTGGGCGACAAGCGCTGGTCGGCCGCCTACAAGCGGGAGGTCCGCGAGAGCCGCGTCCACGGCACCGACACGCTGGCCCGCTCGCTGGCCCAGCTGACGGAGCGGCCCAAGGCTCTGCTGTCGGCGTCGGCGATCGGCTACTACGGCGACACCGGCACCGCCACGGCCACCGAGGACTCGCCGGGCTCCGAGGACTTCCTGGGCGCGCTGTGCCGCGACTGGGAGGCCGCGACCAAGCCCGCCGAGGACGCCGGGATCCCGGTGGCGCACCTGCGCAGCGGGGTGGTGCTGGGCGGCTCCGGCGGCGCGCTGGCCCGGATGCTGCCGTTCTTCAAGGCCGGGATCGGCGGGCCGATCGGCAGCGGCCGGCAGTACTTCTCGTTCATCGGCATGGCCGACTACCTGGCCGCGGTCCGGCACGTCATGACCCCGACCGCGGACGGGACCATGACCGGCGCGGTGAACATGACCGGCCCGCTGCCGGTGACCAACCGCGCGTTCACCAAGGCCCTGGGGCACGTCCTGCACCGGCCGACGATCATGCCGGTGCCCGGGTTCGCGCTGCGGGTGCTGTTCGGACAGATGGCGAACGAGCTCACCGGGAGCCAGCGGGTACTGCCCGCACGGCTGACCGAATCCGGGTTCACCTTCACGACACCGGACGCGCGGTCCGCGTTGGCCGCCGCGGTGGCCTGAACGGTCCCGAGTGCGGTCTCAGAACAGCCCCCTGAGACGTGCCCGAAGTGTGTAACGATCCGAATACCGAGCGTTCTCAAATGCTGAGACAGCTGCGGATTCGCAAGAGTACGCCACCGCGCCAAGGGTAGGCATCCCTGCACAAGCGCCGACGCTCGGCAGGCTTCGCCGTGCCCTGCGCGACCTGCGCGGGCCCACAAAGCACGCCGGGAGCTCGGCTCTAAAGGGTGGAGGGGCTCCAGTGACAGGGCAAAGTCCGAGCCACCGGCATCGCCTGGACGCCGACGTCATCGTCGTCGGCGCCGGGGTGGCCGGATTGCAGACCGCGGGACGGCTGCACGAGGCGGGTTTGGACGTACTGGTCGTCGAGGCGTCGGACCGGGTGGGCGGCCGGGCCGGCAGCGAGCGGGTCTCGGGGTTTCTGATCGACAAGGGTTTCCAACTAGTCAACTCCGCTGATCACGGGGAGCAGCAGAAACTGGAGTTGGGGTGCTTCGCGCCGGGGGTGGATCTCCAGCTGGACGGGAAGCGGATCCGGTATGGGGATCGGGTGGCCGGCGACCGGGCGGATCGAGCGGATCGAGCGGCTGGCGATCAGGGCTGCCATGAGATGGTCCTGAACTCGAATGCTGATCTCGGCCTCGGCACCACCACGATCCTGCGCACTCCCCTGGGCTCCCCGGCCGAACGCCGGCGCCAATCCGGGTGGCTGCTGCGCGTGGCGCTGAGCCGTCCCGAAACCATCCTGGACGCCCCCGAGCGCACCGCCGCGGCCCTGATCGCCGACCTCGGGCTCTCGCCGCGGGTGGTGGACGGGTTCGTGCGCCCGTACCTGGAGGCCTTCGCCGCCGAGTCGGACCCGGCGCTGTCGATATCCGGCCGGGCGATGGAGCTGACGCTGCGGCAGTTGGTGCGGGGCCGCTGGTGCATACCGACGCTCGGCATCGCGGCCATCCCGCAACGGCTGGCCGAGGAGCTGCCGCCGGGCGCGATCCGGCTGGAGACCGAGGTCCTGATGGTGCACGCCAACGGCGTCGCCACAGCCGATGAGGTGCTGCGCAGTTCGGCGGTGGTCGTCGCGACCGACCCGGCGACCGCCGTGGAGCTGCTGCCGGGCCTGCACGAGCCCCAGCTGCGCTCGGTGACCGCGTTCCACCACGTCACCGCGCTCCCCGCGCCGCGCGCCGAACCCGCGGTCCTGGTCGACGCCGACCCGCACTCCCCCGTGGCGCGTACGGCGGCGATCAGCCACGCGGTGCCGAGCCGGAGCCCGGACGGCCGGACCCTGATCTCGACGAACGTCGTGGGGCACGCCGGGACCCGCACCTCAGAGCTCGAATCGGCGGTCCGGGCCCGGCTCGCCGAGCTGTATCCGGGCGCCGACAGCCGCTGGGAGTGCGTGGCGGTGCACCACTTCCCGCACGCGGTGCCCGCGATGACCTCGCCGCACAACTTCCGGCGCCCGGTGCGGCTGATCCACGGGCTGTACGTGTGCGGGGACCACCGCGGCACCGCCGGCCTCGACGGGGCTCTGGAGTCGGGCCGACGGGCCGCGCGGTCGGTGTCGGCCGATCTCGGGGTGTCATTTCGGACCGGGGAACTCATCACCGCTTGAGGCGTAGGGCCCGGTGCCCGCCTCGGTGATCAAGCCCCGGTCTCCCCCTTGGTCAGGCCCCGGTGGTCAGGCCCCAGTGGTCATGCTCCGGCCACGGCGACCATCTCGCGCGAGCGAGTCGGCGCCGTGGCCTCGGCCACAAGAGCCAGGGCCAGGTCGGCGTACGCGAAGGTGTCGGCACCCGGAATCGGCGCCGTGGTACCGAGCCGGTAGCCGCCGGTGCCCTCACCCTCGTCGAGGTAGACCAGCGGCGGCGCGAGGACCACCCAGTCCAGCTCGGATGCGCGCAGCAACGGCAGCTGCGCCGCGTGGTTGCGGGAGAAGGCGCGCGCCTCGTCGGGCAGCGCGTCGCTGTCGTACGCCGGGACACCGGGCTCAACCTCGAGCGCCCCGCCGATACCCACCGCGACGAGCCTGCGCACGTCAGTCGCACTCAGCCCTTCGACCAGTGCCTTGGCCGCCGCGACGAAGTGGCCCTCGTCCAGCGTCGCCGCGGTGTTGATGACCGCGTCGTGGCCGGGCGCGAGCTTCGCGACGCTCGCCGCGTCGGTCACGTCGCCCGCGACGACGGTCACGCCGGCCTCCCGCGCGAGATCCGCATACTTGCCCGGGTCGCGCACAACCGCGGTGACCTTGTGCCCCCGCCGCACCGCCGCCGCGACCGTGGGCCGCCCCGCACGCCCACCGGCGCCGAAAACAATGATGTTCGCCATGCCCGCGACGCTACGACCGGTGGACCCAGTCACTGCAACGTAACTAGGCTCGACCTGTGGATAAGAGCACACCCCCGGGCCCGGACATGTTCGACGCGGCCTGCCCAAGCGCCGCATCCCCCTTCCGCATCGCCGACAAGTGGGGCGGCATGGTGGTGCTCTGCCTGGAGGCCGGCCCCCGCCGCTTCACCGAACTGCGAGTGCCGCTGCAACGCATCGCCCCGAAGGTCCTGACCGAAACCCTGCGCTCCCTGGAACGCGACGGCTTCATCACCCGCACGGTCTTCGACGAGAACCCTCCGCACGTGGAGTACGAGCTGACGCCCCTGGGCCGCAGCCTGCTCCCCGCGATCGCCGCCTGCCGCGAATGGGGCTTCGCGAACTTGGACAAGATGCGGGAGGCGCGGGAGCGGTACGACGGGGATGGAGCCGAGGCGGCCTGAGGGTGCGGGCCCCTACTCCCCCAGCGGAAAACTAGCCACAAACCGCCCGCGCGGATCCCACTCCCGCTTCACGGCCCGCAGCCGCTCCACCTCAGCCTCCGAAAACGCGTCGGCCAGCGTATCCGTCGCCCCCAAGAACGTCACCAGCCTCCCGCCGCTCACCGCGTCCCCGAGCGCGGCGACCAGCTCCGCTTGCTTGGCGGCCACCGCTGCGCCCGCCTCCGGGGTGAAGGCCAGGCCGAGGAGGTAGACCAAGTACTGCTCAGCGACCGGGCCGCGGGGGCCGGGGCGGGCACCGGTGAGGGCGCCGCCGAGGTGGCGGACCTGGATGCCGAGGAGGGGAGCGATGGGGCCGGTCAGCAGAGTCTCGATCACGTCCGCGTCGAAGCGGCCCAGAAGTTCGGTGCGGGACACGCTCGGGCCGGGGTCGACCGGGTCGTTGGTGATGGCCGCGATCTCCGCCAAGGGCAGTGGGCGCCACTCGCCGTTCAGCACGCCGCCGATCGCCTCAAGCGGCTTCAGCAGCGCGCGACCATCGCTCTCCGAACCCAGATACGCGACCGACACCGCGACCATCGCCGGCCCGCCGCCCGGCAACTGAACCGTCCCGGCCCACACCGAGAGTTCCGCCGGAGCCGTGGCCGTGACCTCGCGGAAGGCGTTGAAGACCTCGGCCGCCTGCGCCAGCGGCCAGAACACCGTGCCGCCGAACAGTTCCGGTTCCTCGTGCAGCCGCACGGTCAGCGCCGTCACGATCGCGAAGTCGCCGCCCCCGCCGGCCAAAGCGTGGAACAGGCCGGGGTTCTCCTCGGCGTTGGCGCGGCGCGGTTCGCCGTCGGCGGTCACGACTTCGAACTCGATCACGTGGTCCGAGGACATCCCGTACTTGCGGGCGAAGAAGCCGACCCCGCCGCCGAGCGTGTATCCGGCCACGGACACGGTCGGCGAGCTGCCGGGCTTGTGGACCAGTCCGTGGGCGGCGGCCGCGATGTTGAGCGCGCCGGACGTGACGCCCGCGCCGATGCGCGCGGTGCGGTCCTTGGCATCGATCGTCAGCTCGTCGAGGCGGGCGGTGCGTAGCAGGATCGTCCCGGCCGCCGTGCCCGACGCGCCGTGGCCGGTGGGCTGCACCGCGATCCGGGCCCCGGCCTCGTTCGCGTAACGGACCAACGCGGCCACGTCGGCGGCGTCGGCGGCCGTGACCACCGCGCGCACGTCCTGCTCGATCGCCAGGTTCCAGGGCCGGTGCGCGGTGTCGAAGCCCTCGTCGCCGGGCAGCAGGACCTCGCCGCGGACGGCGTCGCGCAGGGCGGACAATGACTCGGTTGACTCGGTTGACTCGGACATCGCGGGGCTCGCTTTCGTCGTGGTCGAAGATCACTGACGACGATACGGATCAGCACCGACACCCACCCGGCGCGGCCGGATCACGCGGCGGGAATCGTCCGCAGCACCTCGTCGATCGGCGTCGGCGCCAGCCCGAAGGTCTTCTCGGTCAGCGTGCTGTCCAGCACGAAGGGCTTCGCGAACTGGTACCGCGTGGCCCGCAGCTCCTTCGACATCTTGTCGAACAGCCCCGCGCCCCACAGCACCGCGTACGGCAGCTCGGTCAGCTTCGCCGGCGGCAGGCCGCGCACGGTCACGTAGCGATCGGCCAGCTCGCGCACGGTCAGCGGCGCGTTGGTGGGCACCAGCCAGGCCTGGCCCCAGGCCTTCTCCTCGCCGGAGACCACGGACAGCAGCTTGGCGACGTCGGCGATCGCGGTCCAGCTGTGCTTCACGTCCAGCGGCGTGGGGACGTAGGCGCGCTTGCCCTTCTCCAGCGGCTTGGCCAGCAGGAACGACAGGATCGAGTTGGCCTCGATGTAGTCGCTGCCCCGCACCTCGGTCATCCGGATCCGGCCGGCCTCGTGCCGGGCCAGGGCCTCGCGGTACATGTCGGCACGCAGCTTGAGCTTCGGGTGGGTCGCGGTCAGCGCGGTGTCGGGGGTGATCGGGCCGGTCACCGGGCCGTAGCCATAGAGGTTGTTGGCGACGGTGAGCACCGCGCCGCTGCGCTCGGCGGCGGTCAGCAGGGCGGCGGCCAGCGGCGGCCAGTCGGTGAACCACTGGTGGTAGGCCGGGCTCGCGCAGTTGTAGAGCGCGGCGGCACCCTCGGCCAGGCCGCTGAGCCGCTCGGCGTCGGTGGCGTCGGCGGCCACCCGCTCGACGTTCGCGTGCTCCGGCCCGGACCCGCTGCGCGTCACGACGCGCACCTGCTCGCCGCGCTCGGCCAGCACCTTCGCGGTGGCCGTGCCGACCGGTCCCGCACCCACGATGACGTGCAGCGCCATGATGTCCAACCCCTCTTCGACAGCTTCGGTGTCGCTCGGCGATCGCCTCGGTGTGCGATGCTTCGCTTTGAGAGCAGTGCTCTCCGTTGACATCACTGTGCACCGGAGCAGAGCACACTGTCAAGAGCAGTGCTCTCGCTTGTGTGCAATACTCACGGTATGAATGCGGCAAAGAGCCCGGCCCCGTCCATTCGAGCCCGAGTCCGCGCCGAGATGATCGGCGAGATCAAGCGGGTGGCCCTGGAGCACCTGGAACGCGACGGATCCGCACTGTCGCTGCGCGCGGTCGCCAGGGACATGGGCATGGTCTCCTCCGCGATCTACCGCTACTTCCCGAGCCGGGACGAACTGCTCACCGCTCTCATCATCGACGCATACAACTCGTTGGGCGAGGCGGTGGAGCAGGCCGACGGGGGCGTGGACCGCCGCGACGCCTACCTGTCGCGCTGGTTCGCGGTCTGCCACACGGTCCGCCGCTGGGCGATCGCCAGGCCCGCGGAGTACGCCCTCATCTACGGCAGCCCGATCCCCGGCTACAAGGCGCCGGATGAGACCATCGAGCCCGGGGCGTGGGCCATGATCGCGATGGCGCAGTGCGTCCGGGAAGCCGAGGCGGCCGGGAAGCTCCACGTTCCTGAGGGGATCGCACCGTTGCCCGCGACAGAGAACTCCGCCTATGCGCAAGAGCTCCGTATTACGGCGATCGGCATGGGGTTCGCTGAAGAATCACACGCACTAGAGCCTTTTCTAAGCGCTCTGACGATGGTCTTCGGCGCCGTGAACTTCGAAGTGTTCGGGCGGCTCAACCGGGTGTTCACGGAGCGGGGCGAGTGGTTCGACCGGCAGGTGCGGGATATGGCGGTGCGGATGGGACTCGGCCCGCGGTAGTTGCGCGATAGGTCGGCGATAGGTCGGCCGAAAAGGGGGTCTTCGGACTCGGCCGTGATGCCGGGGTCCCGGATGCGGCGGCAGCCGGCGGGGCGGAGACTGGCAGCAGGGAGGGCTCGCGGGGAACGGCGCGCCAGGCGTCGCTCCCGACCTGTCGCTATCACCCGGAGTCACCATGTCCCACCATCTCAGCGCCCCGAACCTGCGCTATCCGCGCGACGATGCCCGGCTGGACCTGACCGACACCTTCGTGTTCCCCGCCGCCGAGCCCGGACGCACTGTCTTCATCCAGGACTCGCACCCCTACGCCCCCTCGGACAGCGCCGGATTTCACCCGGACGCCGTGTACCGGATCAACGTCGACACCAACGGCGACGCCCTGGCCGACGTCGCCTTCAGCTTCATCTTCAGGCCCGCCGACGACGGCGGCCAGACGTTCACGCTCTACCGCGCAGTCGGCGCCGAGGCCGTCGCCCACGAGGCCGCCGGCGAGGTGCTGGCCCGCGACGTGCCGGTCAGCCTCGACGGCTCGTCCCGGTACACCGAGGCCGACGGCTACCGCGTCTTCGCCGGCCTGCGCAGCGACCCGTTCTTCATCGACCTGGAAGGCATCGTCGACAACTTCCAGTTCACCGGCAAGGACGCGTTCGGCCGCGCCAACGTGCACGGCATCGCCCTCGAAGTCCCCGACGAAACGCTGGGCACTGAGAAGGTCGGCGTCTGGAGCCGGATCAGCCTGAAGGAGGACGGGACGCTGCGCTCGGTCGAGCGCGGCGCGCACCCCTCGGTCATCGCCTTCCTGGTCCCCGACGAGATCAAGGAGGCCTACAACACCGGCGAGCCCGCCGAGGACCGCGCGAACTACCTACAGACGTTCATCGCAGAACTCGCCCACACCGGCAAATACGAGCCCCAGGCCGCCGAAGCCACCCTGGCCACCATCGTCCCGGACATCCTGGCCTACGACCGCACCGGCCCGGTGGCCTACCCCAACGGCCGGGCCCTCACCGACGACGGGATCAGCGCCCGCCTGGCCATGGTCTCCAACGGCGCCATCCCCGGCGACGGCCTGGTCCCCCACACCGACCTCCTGCCCGCCTTCCCCTACC